>JBBAEW010000045.1:0-17091 GCA_041655695.1 Saccharofermentanales bacterium | reverse complement strand
TGGATTTACGTCAATAGAACATTTAGTTGAAAATATTGATATGTCTTCTATCGAAAACGCTATCATTAGTGGAGATACGTCATTAGAAGATTCTATAACTTCATTAAAATCAGATTTTAATGAACATACACATGATAAATTATATACACCTGATGGTCAAGATGTTATAGTATATACTGATAATGAAGGTAGATTACATATAGATGCTGATATAATTCAAAGTGGTAGTACTTATGAAACACATATAGAACAGTTGTATACTAAGAAGGATCATATAATACTTAGAGAGGATTCAGTTTCTCCATTAGGAGATCCAACAAATATAAGTGGATTAACTGGTTTGATTGCCGATAATTTTGATGGAAGTGGTGATAAAGGGTTATTAGTTTTTGATAGTGGTGGTACTGCTAGAGTTGGTCACTGGGACGGAACAGATCCAATTGATTTAAATGATATACAACCGTTAGCGACAAGAATAGAAAATCCTGATGATGGTAAATTTGCTTATTGGGATGCTATTAATAAAAGGTTAGATTTTAAAACATTAGATTCAGAAGGTATTGGTCTTATTGGTACACCTGATGATGGTGATTATTCTGATGGGTTATTTACTGATTTTACAAGTGGTACTACGGTAGCAAATGCGATTGATTCATTTAATGAGATATTATTATTATTAGCACCTTCACCACCTAGAAGTTGGGATAATACATTAAGTAATTTAAATGTTACACAAACAAAATATTCACCAAGACAATTATCAACAGGTACTGTAGTAAATAATGTTATTACGTCAACTACACCAACACTTACAATATCAAGTACTGTAGGATTAGCTGAAAACGCAAGAGAAACAAATGCTACCTTTACTTTAATAGACAGTGGTGTTACAATCGAAACTAATACAATAGATAATAGTAGTATAAGTAAAACTAGTGGATATATTAGATATAATATAGGTGATCCATATGATGGTGTATCTGGTAAAGCAGGTTTTTGGAAAGGTGTTACATCATTTTCATTAACAAGTAATTTACCATCAATAACCGCATCATCTAATCAAAGAGAATTGAGATTAGAACATACTGCTATTGATTCACCAGAATTATTTAATTATTATGTTGATTCTCCATTATCAGTAACAATTGGTACTATAAGTGCAACTATTCCTAATATGTCAAGTTATATTAGTGGTGTACCTACATTGACATCGACAGATACTATAACTAGTGTAGGATTTAATATAAATAATGTTTCTAGTTATTTTTACGCACCTAGTTATGTATGGGAAGCTGAACAAAATTTGATTTCTTCTAAAAATGGTAATCCTGATGATATACCAACATCATACGGTGAAACAGGAGTTGTAACTAATGAAACACTTAATATAAGAAATGGTGTTTTTAGTGATACATCATTTAGTTTTAGAATTAGAGGAAGAAATTCTACAAGCACATCAGGTGGTTGGACCACATATAGTGTTAGTGATAGAAGAGTAGATACTGTTTCAAATGAATCTATAAGAAAAACATCAGGCACAGGACAATACCCATCAACTAATTGGGGTGGTACATATGACTCTAGTGAATCATTATTATTAAATCAAGAATTACAATTATTAAACGGTAAATATATATACCCAACAACTGATTATACAACACAAGGTGGACCTGATTATTCAACCGCAAGTGGTATAAGATGGGTAACATTTACACATTTAGGTTCATTACAAGATCATTCGTCATTTACATTAGATATAATAGGATCACAAAATATAACTAATATATTACAAAGTGGATTATATATTGAAATAAAAATAAGTGGAACTACTTATTGGGTAAATGGTAATGCATCATATGATAATGTATCTAATCCTGGTAGTGTTGAGGATGGTACACCAGCACTTGTGTTCGGTGCATCTACTGCAACTTCTAGAAGAATAACATTTGGTACTCCTGTTTATACAGGAACAATAGTAGTTAGAATAGGAATTTCAGAAGGAAGTAATATATCATTTACAGGGTTAAATATAAATCCAAGTAGTAGAACATAATTATGTTAATTTGGTGGTGTAAAAATTTACACCACCAAAAAATAATATTATTTAAATGGCATTAACAACAGAACAACAAGCGAGTAGATTATATAAAAAGTTATTTGGTAACGCAGAAACTTTGGTATCTAAAGAATTCTTTAATGAACCATATAAAGGTAGATCCGTTGTATTACCTTCACAAATATGGTCAGATGAGGATAAAATACCAAATAGTGCTCCTGTTTTATCTAATGGGCAAGAAGAAGGAGTTATAAAATATTTTGATAAATTAGAATTATCACATATACCAGGATCACTTAACCAGTCATATTATCATGAAAACTTAAAAAATGCAATTCCTTTTAATTTCGGTGATGGAACATATAATTACAAATTATTTAAGAATAACGGAATTGATGTGATAAATCCAGGTGAAGGTGAGTGGTTAGTTGATACAGATGCCGGTGTATTAACATTTTACCCAAGAATTGATAACCCTTTGCCAACTGGTGTTAATGATATATATCCACCTAGAATATCTTTTTATAAGTATATTGGACTAACAGGAATAACAATTGATAATAATTTAGAGTTACCAGAAAATTATCATGAAAATTTTAACCCACAAAACAGTGGTACATCCATTAATAATGTGATTATAAACGACAACTCATTTATTTTTGCAAGTGGGAAGACAATTGATATAAACACTATAGAAATACATATGAACGGTACATTATATTCGTATGGTATAACACAAGGAAATTCAGTTTTCTATACTGATGGTATACCTACAAGTGGATGTACATTATATTTTGATTGTAATTATTCTAATATGAAAATAGAATTGGATGATATCATAGATTTAAAATTTTCAACATATGGAACTGATGGAAAAGGTAATATAATAACAAATGAACAAGGTGAATTAAATAGGTTTGTTAGTGAAAATAGACCATATACTATATCTGGTAACACTAATTATTCTATTCCATTTACATATATAGTAGGTAAAAACCAATTAGATATACAAATAAATAATAATATGTTAATATATGGTATAGATTGGGTTGAAATTGGCACTGGCGAATCTAATATAATTCAATTTACATATGATATACCAGTTGATTGGATTATAGTAGTTAGAAAGTTTTCACCTGTATTAAATATAAGTGGGGCATCTGAATCAATTGTAATCGAAGATAAAAATAGTAATGTTCACACATTAGTATTTGAAAATGGTATATTAAAAACTTATAATATAAGTTAAAAATTATTTTAATAATATGTTTATAAAACAATTTAATACAAAAACAGAATTTGATAATTATATACAAGGAAATGCCACAATAGGTAGATATTTTATTGTATCTGATGAAAATAATAATAATAAACCTACAGAATACTATTGGGATGGTATAAATGTTAATTTTATAGGAGGAAACGAAAATTATAAAATAGTAGATACCATTGAAGATAGAGATAATATATCTATTGATAATTTAAATGACGGTATATTAGTTTATGTTATTAATGAAAAGATTGAATATAAATTAGAAAATGGACAATGGACAATAAATGATATAGTTTATAATAAGGATGTAACTACTGAGATAAGAACATATTATGTTGATTCTATAAATGGTTCTGATGAAACCGGTGATGGTACAGAATTAAATCCTTGGCAATCATTAGAAAAATGTATATCATCTATTCCATCAATCTTATATCATAGAACTAATATACAATTATTGGATGGTGAATATCTGATTACATCAAAAGCCAATATGGTATTAACAAATTTTATTGTACATCAACCATTAATATTTCAAGGTAAATTAAATTTAGTTGATGAGGATATAACAACAGTTGGAGGCACTAAGGACTTAAAAAATCCCAATAAAAAAACAATTAATAAAACAATTGAAGCTAATCAATATTATGGTTATTGCGGTGTAAACTCAACCAATATAAGGACACCTATTGGAAAACATGGTGATAATGATTTAGTGTCAGGATTAATTGCTGATAATTTAGATATAACATCAGTTGAAGAGTATCGTACAACATTAAGATTTGAATTAAACAGATCACCTTATATAACTGTTGGTTCTAATAGAGTTAGATTTGATAATTTAATAATTAATTGGAACGGTACTAATTGGTTTGCAACAGAATCACCAATAGAATTAAGATTCGTAAATTGTGTGTTTGAACCATTCACTGCAGTTAGCATGAGATTTAATTTTAAATCGAAAACATACATGCATGGATGCCTATTTAAATCTAATTCAACTATTAATCCTTATATACTTGCCGATAAAAATAATTTTTTTATCATGTATAGAACATTGATTTATAATGAAGCAAATACTGGCACATGTTTTAATTTAACTGATTCAGATATTGAATTACTAAATGGGTGTTATTTTGAAGGATTTGATGAAATATTTAGGGGTGAGGGTAATTCTTCAGTAATTATTGAAAATAATTTAACATTAAATAATATTAATAGAATTTTTGGTATATTTAATGGTGGATTTGTTTTAAATAAACGTGGAAGTTTACAAATTTTCATAAATAACGTAACAAGTTATTTTAATATTGTTTCTGGTCTTGGTAACATATCAATAGATATTAAAAATAATGTTCATAATCCTGAAGATTTACTTGGTCAACCTTTTCAGGGTACAATACCTCCTAAATTAGTTGATCCATCTAAAAATTTCAGCATTCAGTATGATGGTTCTGAAACATTTGAAAGTGAATACATCCATTACAGAATAGTGAATACAATTGAGGATAGGGATGCTATTCCTGTGAATGAAAGAGTTGAAGGTTTAGTTGTTTATGTATCAGAAGATCGATCTGAGTATAGACTTGAAAGTGATTTGGTTACTTGGATTACAAATGACCTAATATACAATAAAACCACAACGATAGAATCAAAAACATATTATGTGGATAATACTGGTTCAGATGAAACAGGTGATGGAACTGAATTAAATCCTTTGAAAACTATTGAAAAATGTTTAAGCACAATCCCTTCTAATTTAGTACATAGAACTAATATCCAATTAGGTGAAGGTATTTATGACTGGACTGCTAAATGTAATTCATTACTCCAAAATTTCATACTAAATGGACAATTACGAATATATGGTAAAACTGAATTAATCAGAAGTGATTTTACCACTGTTGGTGGAGTAGTTAATCCCAATAATGCATTTGAAAAAACAGTAGTAGGTGCTACTTGGAATGAGGATGAGTATTTTGGAAAATTAATAGGTGGTACTAGTTTAGATAATTTATCTACTTGTAGTTATCATTCAACTAATTCGCTATCAACACCTAGAATAAAAGAAGGTACAAATTTTACTCACTTGTATGATAAATTATCTACTATTATATTAGAAACTGGTGTTATTTTTAATACACTGGTTGGTACTACAGCATTACAATTTAGAAATTTAAATGTTAACACCATAGCATCAAGATTAGAGTTATATAGTGGTAATGCCAGATTAAGGTTGATGTCTTGTGAAATTAAATTAGATAATAAATTATTACAAGGTTATGGTACAATTGAGATATTGGATTCGTTAGTAACATCAGAAAATACTATGTATGCAATACGAATAAAGGATACGGATTTATTTGAATTTAGAAATACTCAATTAATAGATATAGGAGGTTCTAATGGTAATACAGCCATACATATCCAGTCAAAAAGGATATTGTTTTTTAATTCTGAAATTACAAATTATAATACCGCATTTTTAATATCGAGCACATCACAAGTTATTCCGTCTTGGGGAGATTCAGTTACTAGATCCATATTGTTTAAAAATATAGGCACTATTTTTAATGTTTTTTCTAATAATTTTAAATTAGACTTTTTTAATTCTGAAATTTACTTAAATAACGTAAATTATGCTGTAAATTTAAATAATTTATCGTATAATAATATCAATATTGATTTAAGAGGTAGGATTGCTTCAGGTGATTTTAATTTAGGTGTTTTCGAAGGCACTCCACCACCTAAATTGGTAGATCCATCTAAAAACTTTAGTATTCAATATGATGGTTCAGAAACCTTTGAAAGTGAATATATACATTATCGAATAGTCAATGATATAACAGAAAGAGATAATATTTTATATAACGAAAAAACCGAAGGTATGTTAGTATATACAATATCGGGTGATACTGAATATAGATGGATAGACAATGAATGGTCAATTAATTCTACAAACAGTGGTTTATCAGATAGTTATTGGAGTGGTGTTACAGGTACGGATGATATATATTATAATAATGGAAAAGTTGGTATAAATACATCAGTTGCTACTGCGACATTAGATATTAATGGAAATATAAGAATTAGACAAGGTGCAGCTGAAGGTAGAGTTTTAACATGTGACAATAGTGGTTTAGCATCATGGCAAACAATAAGTGGAACAACAATTGGAACAACAACTTTAAGGAATTTGGATGATGTTAGTCCAGATGGATCAAATGATGATGGTAAAGCTTTAGTTTGGAGTAGTATAGATAACACCCATTATTATGTAAATTTTCCGGAAGATAATGGTTCTAGTGGAGGATTCTTAGGTGGTGTAACACAATCAACAAGTCAACCAATTGAATTAAAACAAAATCAATGGGTTCAACCATTACCTACAAATACATATGATATTGAATATACATTTGATAATTTTAAAGATCAATCAAATGCAAGTATTTATGTAAATTTATCAACAGAAGATGTTAAACTTAGATACATAGAAGATAACGGAGGATATTGGGAAAAAGTATCATTTATAAAACCATTAACAGAAGGAAAAACATGGATAGGTAATTCATTTAATCAAGCAGAGGAATATGATACTTTATTAGAATGGGTAGGTACTGAAAGTGAATTAACAGGAATTGGACAAAAATATAGCTTAGAAACACAAAATTATTATGTTGTTGCACATGATACAATTAGAATAGGTAAAAATATAATTACCAAAACAATAAATTTAAAAGATGTATCTAATATTAAAATATTAAATAATGTCAGTGGTAAATCATTACTTACTACAAATATATTATTAAGGATAAAACAAGATATAAATGAACAATTTACATTTAGTATTGGTAGTTATTCATCAAGTTATGATAATATAGTTAACACAACATCAATATCAAATTCCAATAATAATCAAATATATCCATTAATTTTACCAATTACAATATCACAGATTGGTCTACCTTCAAATGAATTAAAAATTACAACAGGTGATGTTTATTTTAAAATAACTCAACCAACAACAAATGATATGTTTGTAGATATTATTTATGATGCTGTGTGGATATAAAATTAAAAATATAAATTATGTTATATAATGATAAGGTACTGTATAATGTTAATAATGGCAATTCTAGTATAATGATGGGGAAAAAGTATAATGCTATTATTTTTTCTAATTTATCAACAAATTCTACAAATTTCATCATGTCTTATGATGGCAATGATAATGTTAATGTATATTGGGGTGACGAAACATTATCTACTTACAATGGTCCTTTTTCTAATTTAACAATATCCAAAACATATAATACAACAGGTGATTATCCTATTATATTAGAGTGTAATTATAATAATATAAAAGAAATAATTTTTGATTCTTCTATTAGAATAGATATAAGAAAAATATTAATAGAATTTAAAAATTTAGAAACTATAAATATAAAATATTATAATGTAGATATTGGTAATGATATAAGTAATGTAAATTTATCAACTATTAAAAATATTATTTTTTATTATATTAATAATAATGGGAACATAAATACTTGGATATTAAATAATATTGAACAAATTGAACTTTATTATACTGATTTTTTATTAAACTTAAATTATTTTAATATACCACCAAATTTAACTGATTTAACGTTTATAGATAATTCAAATTTTGTTGGCACATTAACTAATTGGGGGGTGTTCCCAAGTACAGTAAATAGTATAATTTTTGATGAACTTACCAGAAATTCTAACACATATAAAATAGATATAACTAATTGGGATACATCAAATACTAATATTAAAAAAATTGAAATTGTTAATGTTGAAGTAATTGGTGAATATAATATGAATTTACCAGTTTCTATAGAAATATTTAAAATTTATAATTTATATAGTAATTATGTTGATAATTACTTCATATTAGATTTAAATGATTTAAATTTATCAAATAAAATTAATTTAAAAGAATTAATTTTATCAAATAAAATTAATGTAACTGGAAATATTACTAATTTAGTATTACCTGATTCTTTATCAGTATTATCTTTAAATAGAACAAATATATATGGGGATTTTAGTACAGTTACTATACCAGAATCATTAGATAGATTATCTTTTATTGATTTAAATAATGATAATTTTATTTTTAATATAACAAATTTTAATTTTAAAAATATTAAAATTATAAATATCGAAGGTAATACTAATATAAGTGGAGATATATACTCATTAATATCTTTACCATATATTGAAGAAATAGATATAGCAATTACTAATATTAGTGGAATAATAAATATGATATTACCTTCTTCATTAATCCGTTTAAGATCACAAAATACTAACATAATAATTGATTTTGATAATATTATTTTTAATAATGTTAGTTATTTAGATATTAGTTATTGTGATAGTATAGGTTATATTGAAAACTGTGATATATCTAATATAACAAGTTTAAATATCCAAAGTAGTAATGTAAATGGTATTATATCACCAAGTATGTTTAATTTATCAATATCCAATATAAATATATCTAATAATAATATATCTGGTGATATAACTAATTTACTTAATGGTACATATAATTTTAGTAATTTGAATAGTTTATACTTATTTAATAATAATATATCTGGTGATATATCTGGTTGGTCAATATCAGAATTAAGATATTGTAGTATAAATTCAAATAATTTAACAGGAAATATATCTAATTTTGTATTAAATGATTATATTTCTTTAGTTAATTTTAGTAGTTTGAATATTACAGGTACAATAGGATTTATGTTAAACGCTTTTGAAAAAAGACAATTATATAAATCATCTGTAACAAGTATTAATATTTTTTTACAGAATATCATAGAAATACAAAATAATCCAAATCAGTGGATCAAAGAAGAACCATCTAAAGGAACATTTCAACTACATATTTTTGAATTAACCGAAGCACAAGTTAATAATTTATCTAATGGATTAGATTATGATGGTAATGGGAATAATACACCTTGGACAAGTGGTCAAATGGCATGGTGGATGGAGAATGCAAAAAATGGAGAAACTGGTTTAAAAAGATATAAAAATTTTACATTTTACTTTTAACTAAACCCAATTTTTTTGATATATATTATTAAAAATAATTTTTTAATGAAAAATATCAATATTGGACTTAGTGTTTCTATAAAGGAAGACAATAAAAGTATGTGGAGTAATGGCATATTACAAAATGTATTTAATCTAGCAACAGTCCTTAATAATAGTAAAAATAATTATAATGTATATGCTGTTAATATTGCAAATGTGGATATAAAAGAATTACCATGGGGTAATGATACATTTCTAAAATGTTACAAATTTGATGAAATAAAAGATGATATTGATTTAATGATAATGATTGGTTCTCAAATTTATACAAATTGGGCTGATTACATTAAAAAACGAGGGTGTAAAATAATATCATACCATTGTGGGTCAAATTATATAGTTGATATGGAAAAATCGTTATTTGGAAATGAAGAAAATCCAAATCCATCATATTTTAATTATTATGACGAAACTTGGATGATTCCACAAAATGAAAATATGAATTATTATTATTACAAAGTAATGGAAAGAGTAGATAATGTAAAAATTATACCTTTTGTATGGAGTTCTTATTTTATTGATAAAATAATTGAATCTGGTAAATTAGAAAATAACGGTAGATATAAACCAAGTGTTGATAAAAGAATATCCATATTAGAACCAAATATAAATGTTGTTAAATTTTGTATGTATCCATTATTAATTGCTGAAAATTTATATAGAAAAAGTAAAGATTCATTCAAACATTTATATGTAACTAATAGTGAAAAAATAAAATCAAATAAATATTTTATTAAATTAATGAAACATTTGGATATAGTAAAAGATAAAAAGGCAACATTTGAAGGAAGGTATATAACTCCTGTTTTTTTAAGTAAGTTTACAGATATCATAATATCACACCAATGGGAAAACCCATTAAATTATGCATATTTAGATACATTATACTTAGGTTATCCATTAATTCATAACGCAAAAATGATAAAAGATGCAGGATATTATTATGAAAATTCTAATGTTGATATGGCAACTAATATATTAGAATATGTTATAAAACATCATGATAAAAATATAGAAGAGTATGAACTAAAAACTAAAAAAATATTAGATAGATATTCAGTTAATAATAAATTAATTATAGAAGAATATGATATATTAATTGATAATTTGTTTAAGAAAAATATAAATGAAGAAAAATATGATTTAATTAAAGAAAAATATGAATATTATATAAATCAAGTATCTGATATATATGAACATTTACCATCATTAAAAAGATATGGTAGTAAGTGTAATACGATAGTGGAAATTGTTAATAGTCATAATACAGAAACAACATATTCTTTTTTATCATCTAATCCTAAAAAAATGACATCAGTTTACTATAATAGTAATTTTTCTGATATTGATGTTATAAAAAAATGGACAGATAAAAATAATATTAATTATAAACATTATGATATTAATAAATTCGATATGTGTAATACAGATTTATTGTTTATTAGTAATAACCACACATACAATGACACATTAAATAATTTAAATAAATATAAGAACTATGTTAGTAAATATATAATTATAGACCAAACAGAAATATACAAAAATGTTGATGAAATAATATTCGATAATAATCAAAATGAACAAAATAATACCAATACCAAAAAACAAGGCGTTTATAATGCTATATTAGATTTTACAAAAAAGAATAAAACGTGGATAATTAAAGAATCATTTAAAAATAATAATGGGTTAATAATATTAAAAAAGAAAAATTAAATATGAATAAAATAAGAGTACTTGTAGTAAATATAAATAATTTAAATTATACAAAAAATTGTATTAATGATCTATTAAATCAGACTAATAATGATTTTAATATAACATTAATAGATCAGGGATCAATTGAAGAAGGTACATCAGATTATTTAGATAGTTTATCAGATAATGATAATATAACTATTATTAGAAATGGGTATAATGTGAGTTTAAATAAATTATGGAATGATTTTGCAATCGAAAATAATGAAGAATATCTATGTTATTTGAATAATGATGTTAGATTAACGAATAATTTTATTCAAGATACAATAGATATTTTTGAAAAGGAAGATAAAACAGGTATTGTTATCCATAGTACAAACAGTTTTAAATATAATCATAAAATAGACGAATTAGATTATGTTATATATGATAAAAAAATTAAACAAGGTTGGGATTTTACAATAAGAAGAAATATTTATGAAAAAATACCAAGTGATTTGAAATTCTATTTCGGTGATGATTGGCTATTCCATAACTGTTATGAAAAAGGATATAATGTTGCAATTTGTTTAAGTTCACCAATTATACATTATGCAGAAAAATCAGCTAAGTATTCTCCAATTAATTTTAAAGATGAAGAAGTATTTTTTAATAAAATTGGATTGACACAATATTTACCACATTATAATGATTATAATGAAATTTTACCAACATTTAAGAATTTTAATGATGATAGTATAAAAACAATTATATATTTAGGTTTATCATATAACGAAATTAATAATACATATACAGATAATGATAAAGTTAAATTATTAAATAATAAAATATTATTTGATTTGAAAAATTATAATAAAATAACACAATTAACTAAGGATAATATTAAAATAAGTATAAGTAAGTTAATTAATGATACTATAAACAATGACTATGATACATTATGTATATATTCCGATAATTTGTTATATACTTTAAAATATATAATAAATCATTTACCAAATATTAAAATAATGTCTTCTATAGAATATAATGATGATTTAATAGATAAAATATCTACTAAATATAATATTAATAATGAAAAATCAATAGAATATATTAAAAATTATAATGATAATATAATTAAATTATTATCTAATATTGAATTTAGTTCTTAACTTATTCAATTTATACATTCGTTGTTCCGATATATCATAAATTTCATCATATACTGTTATTATGGTCCATGATAATACATCAGTATAATGTGTTCTTAAATACCTAATGTGGTTTATTGCATTTTGTTTATTTATAAATTTTTTATGATCAGTTTCTATTGTTGTATAAAAATTTGTAATTTTATCAATACTAAAACTTATATTAAAATTATTATTATAACTATAACTATTACTATTATTTTGTAATAATACATCTTCAACTAATTTTTTTTCCGAATTTATCCCAATACACATAAATTTTTCTACTATCATAATTTTTTTCTTTTTTCTTTTTTCTTTTTTATTATCTAAATAAATATAAGTTTATCAAAAAATCATATTTTTTATTTAATATATAAAATAAAATTAGGGAAAAAAAATAAAAAAATATGAGTAAAATTAAGAATAAACAAATTTTAGTTAATAGTGATTTTGATTTTAATGGGTATAAACTTATTAATTTAGGTGTTCCTGAAACAGATAATGATGCTATTAGATTATTGGATTTAACATCTGTTGAAGATTCTTTAGCACAGGCTATAAGAAATGTTGATGCCGGTGGTATATTAGATAATATATCATCATTGGAGACATTGATTACGACTAATGATTCTTCATTAGAATCCATAATTATTGATGAAATATCAAATAGAGAAAGTGCAGATGATTCATTAGAGACAGCAATTGGTCAAATTGATAGTGATTTAAGTGGTGATATAACATCTTTAGAAACTTTGATTACGACTAATGATTCTTCATTAGAGACATTAATTACAGATGAAATTTCAACTGAAATATCAAATAGAGAAAGTGCAGATGATTCATTAGAAAATGTTATAAATAATTATGCGACATATATTTTAGGGCATAAACATACTGAATTATATAACCCATCTAATTTAGAAGGACAACCAGTTGTTTATATAGATAATGCAGGAAATCTACAAATTGATGGTGATATTTATCAAAATGGTTCAACATACGAAACACACGCAGAACAAATATACACAACAAAAGATTATATTATATTAAGAAGTGGAGCGACTGCTGGTTTATCAAATGGCGAATATGCTGGTTTTGTAGCTAAAAATTATGACGGTGTAAATGATGGTAGATTAGTATTTGATAATACTGGTACTGCTAGAGTTGGTGATATTGGTGATGAAAAACCACTTGTTACAAGACCAGAATCAGAATTAATAACAGATGGACAAGTTGCAATGTGGGATTCAGGAACAACTAGTTTAAGATTTGAAACTATTGATATCAGTGGTGATATAGAAGATGCAGCTGGTTCGGGTTTAACTTACGAAAATGAACAATTAAATGTAGTTGTTGACGATGATACTGTAAAAATAGTTAGTAATGAATTAAGATCTACTAAATTTATTACAGAAAAGGATAGTACTACTATTATATCATCTGGTGATACCGGTTCAGCAACCAATCTATCATTAACTTATATACCAGTTGGTGATATAACAGTAACGGTAAATGGTATAGAATATATGGTATCTGATCAATCAAATACATCGATTACAGGTTCACCATTTTATTTCCAAACATACCCAATAAGTACAGAAGGAGCAACTTTATATTATGATGCTACTGAAGCAGGATTTGGGTTAGATACAGAAGATTTAATTGTAGTTAAATATAATTATATTTTATTATCATCAGGACAAGTAGAATAAAGAACAATTAAAATAATTTTTAAAAACCTGATTTTTTAATCAGGTTTTTTTATTTGTATATGTTTTGGTTTTATTTTTTTAATATATAAATAAAAATAAATATGAAATATTATAAAAGATTAAAAACAATAACATAATAGTAAGGTTTACCGACCTTCCTTATAAACAAGTTGTTTTAGTTCTAAAAAATAGAATATGGGAAAATGGGAATAAACCAAAAACAAATTAGAAAGCTATATCATGCTACTATAGCTGATTTAGAATTATCGTCTGGACATGATAAAATTATAACATTTTGTCAAGAGCTTAATAAATTTTTTAGTTATAAATCAAATTATGATGTAGTACCAGATGGTATATCTGTAATAAATACAGGAGATGGTGGTACATCTAGATGGGTATCTATAAATGATAATGAATTTCCTGAAAATAATGTGGTAGGTAGCGGCATTACAAATACTGTATCATTTTGGTCTGATGATAATGAATTATCTTATGATAATGATTTAAAATGGGAAGATAAAAAATTAAAAATTAATGGTGAAATTTTTTCTAGACCTGATAATTCTGCACCATTATTTAATTTTGTGGGTAAAAATTCAAGTGGACAATTAACTAGCACTGTAAAATTTGGCAGTGCACAAGGATTAAATATACCAGGTGCAACACATTATCTAGAAACAGGATTTTTAATTAATGCATCTGTATCTGATAGAAAATTTTTCATAAAGGCTACAACAGGTACCGTTAATTTAATAACAGATAGTATAACTTTACAACAAGGTGATTTAGCAAATGGTAAATTTTTAGTATCTGATGCTAACGGTAAAGGTTCATGGCAAAATCTTAGTATTGAATCTGGTTTGGGTATGAACTTTAGTAATATAACAAGTACAAGTGGTACAATAACATTAGGTACACCATCTAATATAACAAACACTAGTATAAATGAAGTATCTGGAACAACACATTATCATAGGTTTGATGCAACAACATTTGTTGATCAAGATAGTGGTATATATGTAACAGGTGAAAATAAATTTAAAATTGATCCAAATGTTGTTATGGAATCAACCATACCAGGATTAACAACAGTGTCTGGTATAACTGAAAATACATTTTTAGGTACTATATCATCTGGTTTAACATTAGGTATGATATATATTGAAAACACTGGTACATCAACAGCATATTTAAATGTAGGTACAACAACAATTGGAAACGAAATAAACCCATATAATGATATTATTGTCCAATCTGGTGAAACATTATCAATAACAGTAAATAGAAGATTAAGTAATACAGAAACAACACAATTATATGTTAGTTCAACTGATTGGACTAATGTTGAATTAATAGTACAATGGGCAGAAATAACATATAAAAACCAATCAAATCAAATTGATCCATCTTCATTACCAATTGCTGCACCAGATAGATTAGGTGGAGTAAAAATAGGTAATAATATTAATATCGATAGTGAAGGAAAAATTTCAATAGATGACCCAGTTGTATCTTTAATCGAATTAACAGATACATCAATAACAAACCCACAAATAAATCAAGTATTAACATATAATGGTTCTAATTGGGTTAATGGATCACCTATAACAACATTAAACGAACTATCAGACACATCAATAACAAGTCCACAAGAAGAACAAGTATTGACATATTCTGGCGGTACATGGGTAAATGGTTCTGCGGTAACTACATTACAACAATTAAAAGATACCAATATTATCGATTTATCTAGTGGACAAGTATTGGTTTATAATGGAACCGAATGGTCAAATGATAAACAGTTAGATACAGGTGGGTTTAGAGGTACTGTTACACAGTCATCTACACAACCAACTAATTTAAAGGATTATGATTGGGTACAACCTAAGCCTAATCCTGATAGTACGTATAATTATACCTTTACGAATTTCAAAGATATTAATGGATTAGGTATAAACGTGAATTTAAGTTTAGAAGATGTTAAATTAAGATATGTTAGTGGAGATCCTGGTTATTGGGTAAAAGAAGGATTTAATAAACCAATTGGTGATTCAAAAACATGGGTAGGTAATGCTAACAATGAAATAGAAGAAATTAATGTTATTGATGAATGGGTTAGTAATGAAACTGCATTACAATATATTGGACAAAAATTTTCCTATGATACACAGACATTATTTGTAACCGATTTAGGACCAACTATAACTACTATACCTAATTATATATTCATTCGTGATATTAATTTAAATAATACATCTAATAATACTTTATTAACAATACCATCTGGTAAAAAATTAGTAATTAATAGTATCAAATTGATAACTAATAATACTATATCAGGTTCATTTACTATAAATATAGGTAGTAATTCATCTCAATATAATAATATATTAAATGGAGAAACATATAGTAATGTTAATATTAATGATATTTATGATTTAAATATTTACCAAACAGAAGCTAGAAAATCAATTGTATTAACATCAGGTAATTTAACTCTAAGAGTAACATCAACACCGGGAGTTGAATTAACATCTGATATATTAATAGAAGGATTTATTTATTAAAAATATTTAATTTATTATGTTAAAAAATGGTAATGCAGTAATTAAAAACGGTAATAATATTACAAAATCATTAGTTGTTAATTCTTATATAGAAACTAATGACAGAGTCAGATATTATATAGAAACTGAAGGTTTAAGTGAAAATAACCCATTAAAAATATATGTTGATGATGGTGATATTTTGGATAAAAAGATATTTACCACTGATATATTATATAATCAATTAATATCATATAATAGTTACGCTGATGTAAATAAAAATATATATGTATTTGGTAATGTAGATTCGGTTAAAAAATTAAGAATATATTATAATTATTCAAATAGACCATATAGAGGAGATATTAAAGAATTTTTAAATTTATTTAAAAATTTACAAGAGTTTGATATGTATATTCAGACATCTTATAATACTAGTTTATTTGATCAAGATTTAACACATTATAAATTACCAATAAATTTAAAA
>JBBAEW010000044.1:0-17094 GCA_041655695.1 Saccharofermentanales bacterium | reverse complement strand
GTAATATTCAGATGAGCCATGTTTTGTCCTCCAGTACTGTTGATTTCTCAAAACCTATTGTACCGAAAGGGCGAGATGTGGCTCATCTCACGATTTTCGAATTTACACCAACTATACGGACTCTATCAGTGATTGTGCGTCTGTGCGGGTGATTTCAGTCGCTATATCACCTAGCTTACGCTGTTCCCAAGCGTCTGTGAATCCTTTAAATCGAACTTCGGGGAGTACACTACCATTTTTCGGAAACATTTTCTCTAGAAGTGATTTTTTGATGTTTTTGAGCAATTCACACTTACGCTTATGAAGAGTGAGAAGGTTATCAAGTACAAAAAACATTTCTCCGAGCTTCTTCTGCTCCGGCTTATTGGGGAGATATATATTCTTTTCTAGTAGTTCACTTTTAGTAATACCTTTAATCGATGTTCCCTGCACTTCATGAAGTTCTCTGTTTAGTTTCCTAAGCATGATGTAACTAAGAAATTTCAAATCTGCATCAATTTGATAAAGAGATAAGAAATCTTGGCTAGTGGTAAACTCAAAAGGAATGATCGCCAACTTCCCAACCCCTACTCGAATAATGATTGTCAGTGAGTTGGCGGGTATGCGCTTTGTAGCAGAGTGCGTCAGCGCAGCCTGTGTAATGTGTTTCTTCGGTCTGACATCTGAAATTTGGTTTTCTATAAGGTCTGAAGATTGTAGCCATGGAATCGAACCATTCCAGTAGCTACTATTTGAGGTATCCGGCGTGCCACCGCCAACAGCAGACTTTGAAATATTTCCCAGCTTACGCTGTGCCCAAGCGTCTCTGTGTTCTATCCAGAGCATTATTAGGAATTATTCTCGTGCTATTCAGCCCATTTGCCATTTTAAGCTTACAATCCATGAATAGCGTAGGCCAAGCAGTAAACAGAGGAAGGATCAGATGCAAGAGGTTAATAATTTTGGAGAACGGTTCTGTGATTATTACGCCAGATGGATTGATGTATACAAGAATGGAGCTGTTCGAAAAGTAACAATGAAGAAATACCAGATGACCTATCAATGGCTATGTCAACTGGTACCTGAGCTCAGGACGGGAGAATTGGATCGAATTAGGTATCAGCAGTTATTAAACGATTATGCGATTTACCATGAAAGACAGACCGTTATGGATTTCCATCATCAGTTGAAGGGAGCCATCCTGGATGCGGTCGATGAAGGATTTATTAGCCGTGATCCAACGAGAAAAGCGATTATCAAGGGGAAAACTCCTGGAATAAAGAAGATTAAGTATTTGAATCAGTTCCAATTGCAGACATTGATCGCTACATTGGATCTGAAAGATCGTGTTGATTGGCATTACTTCATTCTCTTAGTTGCTAAAACGGGTATGAGATTCTCGGAGGCATTGGCTGTCACACCTGCTGATTTTGATTTTCGTCAACAGACGTTGTCCATAAGCAAAACATGGGATTATAAAGGACATGGAGGATTCTTGCCTACCAAGAATCGCTCCTCTGTTCGAAAGCTTCAGATTGATTGGCAGACGGTCATCCAGTTTTCTGAATTGATCAAAGGGTTGCCAAGCCATGAACCAATCTTTGTAGAAGGCAAGGTATACAACTCAACCGTGAATGATAAATTGGAGCGCTTATGTCGAAAGTGCGGGGTTCCCGTGATTTCCATCCATGGACTTAGGCATACGCACGCGTCACTTTTGCTTTTTACGGGTGTCTCGATTGCCAGTGTGGCACGAAGATTGGGTCATTCAAGTATTAATACAACACAAAAGACCTATTTACATATTATCCAGGAGCTTGAGAATCAAGATGTAGATCTTGTCATGCGCTTATTGGCAGGATTATCGTAAAAAGCGTTCTGGCCTACGCTTTCTTTATGAACAGGTTCTTTTTGCTAGACTGTAACCAAACTAAAGCTACAAGGAGATCCTGCCTATGTCTTCTCATCGCAATCACCAGATCCAAGAACCAGCATCACTCTTGAACGAAGACGGTTCCTTGCGGGAACCGGGCTGGTCCCGGTCCCTGATCCAGAACTATGATCGGAAGAAGATTCGAGCCTCCAAGTGGCGGATCAAGGAGTGGGATTACTACCTGGTTCTCAATGAGGATTTTGCCGGTGCCTTTACCCTTTCGGATATTGGCTATATTGGTTTGCAGTCGGTCTCCCTGCTCAATTTCAAGGAGGGCTGGGAGCATACCGAGTCCATCATCAATCCCTTTCCCTTTGGTCGTATGAATCATCCTGCGGATTCGTCTTCCGGGGTCATCTGTTATGAGGACAAGAGATTGCGTATGCAATTTGAGGCAGGGGAGGGTGTGCGGAGGATAGTCTGCGATTTCAGGCACTTTTATCAGGGCAAGGATTTTTCCTGTGAAATTGAATTGAGCCAACCCGATATGGACAGCATGGTGATCGCGACACCCTGGGCTGAGAAGAAGACGGCCTTTTACTACAACCAGAAGATAAACTGCATGCCGGCCAGCGGCCGGATGAACTTTGACGGCAGGGATTATGACTTTAATCCCGGGACGGACTTCGGGACCCTGGACTGGGGCAGGGGAGTCTGGACCTACAACAACCGCTGGTACTGGGGATCGGGCAATCAGAGAATTGACGGCAAGGCCTTTGGCTTTAATATCGGTTACGGTTTCGGGGATACCCGGGCGGCTTCTGAGAATATGCTCTTTTACGATGGCAGGGGACACAAACTGGATGATGTGACCTTCCATTTCAATCCGGACAGCTACATGGAGCCTTGGCGCTTTTCTTCAAGTGACGGCCGTTTCGAAATGGCCTTTGAGCCCATTATGGATCGTTATGCTCGCACTAATGCTCTGGTCATCGCGACCGAGCAGCATCAGGTCTTTGGGAAGATGAATGGAAAAGCTGTATTGGACGATGGTGAGGTTCTGGAGATTCGTGATTTAGTCTGTTTTGCCGAGGATGTCCATAATCGCTATTAGAGTGGGTAAGTTTAAGTAAATTAATTATTCTTGTTCTTCAAAGTGCTTTTTGATGCTGTCAAAGGTCTCCTGGCTGATGACATGCTCAATCTTGCAGGCGTCTTCAGCGGCTGTCTCTTCTTCCACGCCCAGGCGGATCAGGAGATCCGTCAGGTAGACGTGGCGTTCGTAGACGCGTTCAGCGATGGCGCGTCCTTTTTTGGTCAGGGACAGAAAACCGTTGGTGTCTACCTTGATCAGGCCCTTCTCCCTCAATTGTTTCATCATGACGCTGATGGTGGGCTTGGAGAAGTTCATGGCATTGGCAAGATCGACGGAGCGAACATCCTCTTGTTCCTGGAGGAGGATGTGGAGAGTCTCCAGATAATTTTCAATGGTTTCGCCGACGGACATAGGTTACTCCTTAGTTATGCTTGCCTAACTATAATAAACATAGCAGAGGGCGAAAATGAAATCAATTTTTGTTCATCTGAACAGGCAGACAAAGTGATGTAGTTAGGGTAAACTAATCCATAGTTAGGATTTCCTAACTCCTTCAGATATTAAGCGAAGAAAGCTGAGGTCGAACAGGTGAAGCAGCGATTGACCGAACTGCCGGCAGGGGACTTGGGTAAGGTAAAGACTATCCGGGCCGGACGGCAGGCGACCAAGAGACTCTATGAAATGGGTTTTAACACCGGTGCCCTTGTTAAAGTTGTCAAAAATGACGCGGGCCCGGTTATTGTCAGCCTCAAGGGCAATAAGATCGCGCTTGGGCGCGGGCTTGCCTCCAAGGTTGAATTAATGGCTGCCAGCGCCGATGATGGAGCGCTTGCTCAAGATGCGTTGCAGGCAGGTGTTTCCCATGAAAACTGAACCCTGTATCGCCCTGGTAGGTAATCCCAACAGCGGAAAGACCACCCTCTTCAACCGGCTGACCGGCGCTTCCCAGCACGTAGGCAACTGGCCGGGTGTAACCGTCGAAAAGAAAGAAGGAACCCTTGAGTTCGAGGGGGTTTCCTACCGGATTGTAGATCTGCCGGGTATTTACAGCCTGGGGGCCTTCTCGGAGGATGAGGTCGTCGCCCGGGATTATATCCTGTCCGGTGACGCGGACGTCATCATCAACGTAATTGAAGCCAGCAACCTGGAGCGCAACCTTTACCTGACCACCCAGCTTCTGGAAATGGGTAAGAAAATTGTCATTGCCCTCAACATGGCCGATGAAGCAGATAAAAAACAGATCACCTTTGATCTGGAACAATTGTCCAAAAGGACAGGCGCGCCTGTCATCAAGACGGTGGCCCTGCGGGCCGAAGGCCAGGAGGAATTGATCCGGGCCGCCATTGAGACCATGGGCAAGCAGGATCCTTACATCCCTTCCCTGAGCTACAGTCCGACGGTTGCCCATCATATCCACCACATGGAGGAGATCCTGGACGATCATCCGCTGCCTTATCCTCTCCAATGGACAGCCGTCAAGCTGGTAGAAGGGGACAAGAACGTTCTGGCCAAGCTCCAATCGCTTGACCTGCCGGACTCCCTCCTGGAAGAGATTGAGGATTTCAGCCAGTACCACAGCAGCGAGAGCTTCGAGCTGGATATTGTAGATTCCCGCTATTCCTTTGCCCATGAAGTGGCAGGGGCTTCCATCATCCGGCCCGAACAAGAAGTCGTGACACTGACCGACAAAATAGATCGTTTGGTCACCAATAAATATCTGGGAATTCCCATTTTTGCTGTCATCATGCTGGCCGTTTTCCAGCTGACCTTCGTCATCGGCCAGGAATTGCTGGGCGGCTATGCCGCAGACCTGGTCGACGGTCTGGGCGGGCTCCTGGAAGGCCTCCTGATCTCCTGGAATTCACCTGGATGGCTGGTCTCCTTCATGATCGACGGGGTCATCAACGGGGTCGGCGCTGTCGTCGAATTTGTTCCCCTGATCACGGTTCTCTACCTGCTTCTGGGCCTTCTGGAGGACAGCGGCTACATGGCCAGGGCGGCCTACGTATGGGACGACCTCATGCGGAAATTCGGTCTCCAGGGCAAGTCCTTCATCTCCATGATCATCGGCTTTGGCTGCAACGTGCCGGGCATCATGTCCGCCCGGACCCTGGACAGCAAGAAGGACCGCATGATCACCATGCTGATCGCCCCCTTCATGTCCTGCGGGGCCAAGCTGCCCATCTACTCCATATTCATCGCCGCCTTCTTCCCCAGCCACGGGGGACTGATCCTTTTCGGCCTCTACGCCCTGGGCATTGTCGTCGCCCTGCTTCTGGCCAAACTTTTCAGCGTCACCCTCTTTCAGGGGGAAGCATCCTTCTTCATCATGGAAATGCCCCCCTACCGGCTGCCGGCCGTCCGCAATGTCCTTCGCAACATGTGGAATAATCTTTCCGGTTTCGTCAAGCGGGCGGGGACCGTAATCTTCCTGGTCGTCACCCTCATGTGGATCCTGGCTGTTCTTCCGGCCTCTGCGGATGCCTATGGCCAGAACAGCCTCCTGGGCAGGATCGGTACCTTCCTGGTGCCTATCTTCAGCCTGGCCGGTTTTGGAACCTGGCAGGAAGCCGTGGCGCTTTTTGCCGGCATCCCCGCCAAGGAAGCCGTGGTCGGCACCCTGGGTATGCTCTACGCAGGTCAGTACATGGAGGAAGGCCAGGTTCTGGTGGAGGCCATCCGCCAGCATTTCACACCGCTGACCGCTATGGCCTACATGGTCATGGTTCTGCTCTACACGCCCTGTGCCGCTACTCTGGGGATTATCGGCAAGGAGACCAAGTCCGTCCGCTGGCCTGTCATCATGGCCATCTACACCTTCGCAATCGGCTGGCTGGCCGCTGTCCTGGTCTTCCAGGTAGGCAGCCTGCTGGGCTTCAGTTAGGAAGGAGGGCAGGCCATGTTGAGAGAAATGCTGGCCGCCATCCAAAGGGATCAAATGCTGTCCAAGGGCAAATTGGCGGCAGAACTTAATGTCTCGGAAGCTGTCATTGACCAGGCCATAACCCAGCTTATCCGCATGGATTACCTGGTCCGGGAGCAGTCGGGGACTGTCTGCCCCGCTTCCTGCATGTCCTGTCCCATGGCCTCAGCCTGCGGCAAAGAACTCCTGGTCACCTACCGGGTTACCGAAAAAGGCCTGAGACTTCTGGAGGGCATGGAAGCAGAGGCCTGAAGGCCTCACTTTTCCGCTTGCTTTAAAAGGGACCTCTTCTTCCGTTAGACTGTCCTTGGATGAAGAATCCAAAGGAGGTGGAAGGATGGAAGACCTGATTAAGCAGGCGAGGGTACCTTCTGATGTTGGCTCTAGCAAGTTTACCGCTCATGAGCTGGTGCAAAAACAGAGAGCCTTCTTCCAAAGCGGAAAAACCCGCCCCCTGGCCTTTCGCCTGGACAGCTTGCGCAGACTGAAGGCCAGCCTGATCGAACATGAAGATGAGATCAACCAGGCATTGCGGGAAGATCTCAACAAACCTCCCTTCGAAGCCTATATGACAGAGACAGGGATCGTCCTCTCGGAACTGCGCTTTTTGGAGCGGAATCTTCCCCGCTGGATCAGGGAGCGCCGGGTCAGGACGCCGCTTGCCCTATGGCCGGCCCGAAGCTCCATAAGCCCTGAACCATATGGAGTAGCTCTCATCCTGTCCCCTTGGAATTATCCTATCCAGCTGACCTTGAATCTCCTGATCGCCTCTATAGCGGCAGGCAACTGCAGTATTGTCAAACCCTCCGCTTACGCTCCCGCGACCAGCCGGCTTCTGGCTTCACTACTGGGCGACCTTTTCCCGCCTGACTATGTAGCGGTGGTGGAAGGGGGCAGACAGGAGAATCAGGCTTTATTGGAGCAGGCCTTTGATTTTATTTTCTTTACGGGAAGCACAGAGGTTGGCCGAATCGTCATGGAGTCGGCTGCCCGCAATCTGACGCCCCTGGTTCTGGAGTTGGGAGGCAAGAGCCCGGCTATTGTCGATGAGACCGCCGATATCAGGCTGGCTGCCCGCCGCATTGCCTTCGGCAAGGTATTGAACGCCGGCCAGACCTGTGTCCAGCCCGACTACCTGCTCATCCACCGGGAGGTCAAGGAGGCCTTTGTCGGCCATTTCAGGCAGGCACTTCTTGACTTCTTCCCCGATGGCCATTACGAGGACTTGCCCCGGATCATCAATGACAAGCATTTTCAAAGGCTGGAAGGCCTGCTGGAAGGGCAGACGGTCCTGGTCGGAGGCGGCAGGGACCGGGCCAGCCGCCTGATTGAACCCACCCTCCTGGATGAGGTCGATCCAAAATCTCCCATCATGCAGGAGGAGATTTTCGGTCCCCTCCTGCCTCTAATCACTTTCGAGGATCTGGAAGAATGCGTCCGTTTTATCCGCCAGCGGCCTAAGCCTCTTGCCTTTTATCTCTTTACAAAAGACCGGGCCAGGGAGCGGATGATCCTTGACAGCTGTTCCTTCGGGGGCGGTGTCATTAATGACACCATCATCCATCTGGCGTCGCCCTATCTGCCCTTCGGCGGGGTAGGGGATTCGGGCATGGGTTCCTACCACGGTTATAAGAGCTTTGAGACCTTCAGCAACATGAGGAGCCTGGTACGACAGAGCAAGCGGATCGAATTGCCCATCCGCTACCGCCCCTACAAAGAGGGCTGGCTCCGGCTTCTTAAAAAGCTCATGCGCTGAGATCCCCTCAGCGCATGTAATCCTTTGGTCTTGTTTCGTTCTTCTATTTGCCTCGATTTTTAACGTCCTGGCGGATTTCATCCAAGCCTTCCTGAGCCAGCTTGCCGGACGTCCGGAAACTGCCGATTGCCCTGTCCAGAGCTGAATAGTTGAGCTGGGTCCCTTCATGGTCTGACAGGTAATCTACTGCCCGGTCAGGTCCGATCCCAAAGGCCTGGGCTGTGGTGATGGCGTCTATATTGGCTCCCAGGAAGATGAATTCCCAGCCATCCGCCTTCTGCTGCTCTTCCACCATCTTTTTGATCCTGTCCAGGCTGTATTCCCGGCTGCTGTTCTCCTGGCCGTCGGTGATGATGACGAAAAGGACCTGGTCTGCCCGGTAGTCCGGGCTGGTTTGTTTCTGGATGCCCATGAGTTTGTTTATGCTCTGGCCCATGGCATCCAGAAGGGCGGTGGATCCTCCGACCTGGTAGTCTTTGTCAGTCAGAGGGCTGACTGCCCGGATGTCAATCCGGTCATGGAGCAGCCGATAGCGGTCGTTGAAGAGGACTGTGGTGATCAGGCAGGGTGAGTCAATGGCGGCCTGTTTTTTCAGGAAGGCGTTGTAGCCTCCGATGGTGTCGGACTCAAGGCCGGACATGGAGCCCGATTGATCCAGGATAAAAACCAGTTCTGTTCTTTTGTTTGTCATGGTGAGCTTCCTCCCTTGTTTGATGGCTTCAGCTTAGGGGAGGAAAGAGGCGGGCAGGTCGCCTGTCAAGCGACAAATAGAAGGGTTCTAACCGCCCAGGAGGGGCTGGTCATAGGCGAAGAGGACCTCATTGATTTCAAAGATGTTGTAGAGGGACCTGGAAAGAAAGTACTCCACGATGACATCAAAAAGAACGGCAGAGGAAAGGGCGAAACCCGCCCGCGCCAAGAGCTCCCGGGTCTCCTCCAGGGGCAGTTCCAGGGCGACGGCCAGGGCCAGGACGGTCCTCTTGCCGGGCCGGTAATCGCGGTTGCTTCGGATCTTGGAGAAGAGCCTGCGGTCCAGGTTGGCCGCCTTGTAAATCTCTACATCGGTCTTGCCCCGGGCATCGATCAGGCCCAACAGGAGGTCGGCGAAGGGCTCGTCCAGCTTGACAATTACCTGCTCCAGGCTGGCGGCCTCTAAGGGGGCACCAAGCGGGGCCGAATCTCTCAGCGCCTTGAACTCGACCGGCAGGAGGCGGCACTTTCTTTGGATCTTTTCCCGGTAGTGGCGGTCAATATAGCTCTCAACCTGCTCCATGAGCTCGGGGTTGACAGTCAGGGCCTCCTTGTCAAAGAGGGCCAGGGTGACGTCCAGTTCGTGATCTTCCAGAAAATCCAGGATAGCCGATGTGGCGACCCGAAGAGCTTCTTTCTTAGGGTAGCCGTATAGCCCGCTTGAGATCAGGGGAAAAGCCATGCTTTGGCATTGATACTCCATGGCTAATTGCAGGGCATGAGTATAGGCAGAGCGAAGGCTGGCCTGGCTTTTTCCCGGGTCATGGGCCTGATAGACGGGCCCGGCCGCATGGATAATGTATTGGGCAGGCAAGCCGAAGGCCGGCGTGATGACGGCTTGACCCGTTTGGATAGGCGCCAGCTCATCACAGGCCGCCTTCAGGAGTTCCGGCCCCGCCGCCCGGAAGATGGCGCCGCAGACCCCGCCGCTCATGGCAAGGTCGGTATTGGCCGCGTTGACAATAGCGTCAGCTTGCAGTTTGGTGATATCCTGGCGCACAATGGTGAAGGGCATAAGCTTACCTCGACCTCCCGGCCTCCCGGCCGTTCTCCCTTCCAGTCTAATGAAAGCGGCCCCCCTCTGGCAAATGAATGATAAAAGACAGGAGCAGGCCTTCCATGATCGTTGAATACATCGACCACAGCGGTTTCACAGTAGAATTGGATCAGCTTTTTCTGGTCTTTGATTGCTTTCGGGGCAGGGTTGATCTCAAGGATAAGCCAACCCTTGTCTTTGCCTCCCACCGCCACGCCGACCACTTCAATCCGGTCATCTTCGACTGGCAAAAAGAGAACCCCCGGATCCACTATGTCCTGGGCTACGATATCCAGGCCGAAAAGAAGGAGAATCGCCTCTTCATGGCTCCTGGTGACATGGAGGTCATGGGTGATCTGGAGATAAGAGCTTTCGGTTCCACGGATGAAGGGGTCTCCTTCCTGGTGAAGGTAGAAGGAAAGCAGATCTTCCATGCGGGCGATTTGAATTGGTGGCACTGGGAGAGCGACAGCCCGGAGGAGCAGTTGGAAGCGGAAGAAACCTTTAAGAGAGAAATCTCAAGAATCGCCCCGACCTCCATTGACCTGGCCTTCTTTCCGGTCGATACCCGCCTGGGGGAGGCATACGCCTGGGGCGGTCAGTATTTTATTGACCAGCTGGAACCCTCTTACTTCTTCCCCTGTCACTTCGGGGAGAACTACACGGTCATCAAGCAATTTGTCGCAAGTAATAGGAAAGAAAAAACCCGGATCATGGAGATCGAAAAGAAAAAGCAGATCTTTGTGATCGATGCGGATCGATGAGCGGGAAGGGGCCAGAACTGCGGCAATTGCCCAAAAAGGCTCGATATATTCGTTTGGAGTAAGCCGACTTACTCAATAGGCTGGCAGACATCCACCCAGGCAATCGGTTTGGCGTGCTCTTCCAACTCTTCCAGGGTCAGCTGAACCAGACTGTTGGAGCTTCCCGCTCCCGGAAAGACAGTTTCGTTTGCTCTCAGGGATTGGTCCAGATAAACCGGAACACCTTCTTTGACCGCAAAGGGACAGACACCGCCCACCTCATGGCCTGTATAATCCGGGACCTGTTCCGCCGGAATCATACTGGGGCGCCCCTGGAAACGGGCCTTGAATTTCTGGTTGGAGACTTTCACATTTCCTGCGCAGACCAGCATAAGGGGCTCCCTGTTAACCAGAAAAGTCAGTGTCTTGACGATTTGTCCGGTTTCGCAGCCCAGCGCCTGCGCGGCAAGTTCCACCGTAGCGCTGGATTGTGTCAACTCCTTAACCCGGTCACCCAGGCCGACCTGATCGAAGAATTCCTTTACTTTGCTGGCAGACATGCTGGCCACCTCCTCTTTCACTCAAGACAATTAGAGACATACTACCCCATAGGGGGAGTTTGCTTGAAGCAGAGCCTTCAGGACCTTAGATTTTTCATTACGGGAAGGAGGCTTAATCCGAAGTATTTGCGGTTTATTGTATAAAGTCTGGAAAACCGACAATTTCTATTATCAATCCTAAAAAGATAGATAGAGTTCATAAGTTGGCTGTTTACTGTGAAAAAGCAGACTTTCCGGATGGCCTTAATAAGAAAGGGATATTAAACGTCATCCCTGCGTCTGCCTTGGTCATCGAAGCGTGCCTTCAGGGCTTTCTCGACGGGGATTATGGAAATAATCATGAAGAGCAGCTGGATGAGTGACAGAATCAGGCTGATCTTTTCAAATTCAGGGTCGGGGAGATTCTTGAAGACAAAGAAGAGGATAAAGGCAGGAACCAGCAGGCAGAGCCCCCATATTGTCCAGACCCGGCCCATGGTACGGTTGGCAAAGGTCCAGGTGTCATCATTGATGGTGGACCGGCACGTCCGGTAGCCTGCCAGCCAATTGATGGACTTGGGAGCCCATTTGAGAAAGACCAGGCCGGAGGCCAGCATGGTGACAGGGATAATCAAAGAAAGAAATCGGTGCGTTGTCCTAGCCCTTCCGTGCTTTCATTCTACCGGAGGCTGACAATCTTATTTAAATGCAACGATAAACGCAACGATTGATTTATCGTTGCAAATGACGTTGCAGCATGGCCAAGGCCCCGGCACTTCCTACGGGCTGGAGGAGATACGCTGAAAAGAGCCGCGAAAGCACAGATGTTTTGCCCTTTTCATTAGCAAATGCTTTCAAAGAACTCTCTATCTGTACCAATTCGAGCGGCCAGGGGCTGCCGGGGGCGTTAGACTGGGGGCAGAGACAGGAAGAACAGGAGAGGAGGGATGGCAATGAACAAATTGAAATGGAAACGGGTCTACGATCAGGCAGGTCCGTCTGACGGCGACCGGATTCTGGTCGATCAGCTTTGGCCGCGGGGGGTAACCCATGAAGAGGCGGCCATCGATGGATGGGCCAAGGACATTACGCCCAGCTCCAAACTGCGGCAGGATTACCATCATGGGGAACTTGATTTCGATCAGTTTTCAGAGGGCTATCGGGAAGAACTCGAGGCTAATCCGCAATTTCCGGCTTTTGTCGACGATCTTAACCAACGCCTGAGCAAAAACGATGTGACCCTGGTCTACGCGGGCAAAGAGGCGGGTGTAACCCACTTGCCGACACTTAAAAGGCAACTGGAGAAGGCAGGAGTCGAAAGCGAATCCCTGCCGGAAGATTGATTGACCGGGTCTCCCTGCCGGTCTTCCTGGAGGAGACCCGGATTATTTCTTCTTTTTCTTTTTCTTGCCCGGTTCCTCGTCCTTGCCTTTGGACACCAGGCCCAGGAGGCCTGACGCGATGGTGAGGATCTGCTGCAGGGTTGAGTTTTCGGGCGCTTGCTGACGCCGTCCCCCCAGGAAGGCGGAAGAAAGACTTTCGCTGGTATCACCCAGGGTGCCCGTCACCACTTCCACATCCTCAAGGATCTGGGGCAGGGAATCGGCCAGGTCGTCGGTGATATCAATCAGGTTGCCGCTGATGATTTCGATGTTTTCTGAAATCGGCGGCAGTTGTTTGGCCGTTTTTTCAACGTCCGGTGTGATCTCCTTGACCAGTTTGCTGATCCGGCCCAGAGCCGACGCGCCCCGGAAGAGGAAAATAGACAGGGCCACCAGGGCGACCGTGCCCGCGGTCCCGATCACGACATAAAAAAGCACACTCAAGGGGATACTGGCTTCAAGCAGCATGGCAGTCATAGTAAACTCCTCTCACAGAAAGGGAAGGGAAGAAGCTTCCCATACTCTTCCTGAAGGTTATTTGCTCTCTTCGTTCTTGTCTTGCGGTTCTTCTGTATCGGCGGATTCTTTTATTTTGCGGCGGGATTCCCGGGCGACTTCCCTTGCTTTCTTGGCGACCGTTTCAGCCGTCTCCTCCGCTTTTTCCTTAATCTTCTTACCCGCTTTGACCGAATAGTCTTTGACAACCTTGGCTCCGTGGACGGCGGCCTTGCTGATTTGCTCGCGTGTTTCGCTGCCGGCCTGAGGGGCTAACAAAAGGCCCAGGACTGCGCCGCCCAATGCTCCCAGGAAAATTCCCAAGCCGACCTGGCGATGACGGGTGCGTTTGTTTTGACCGGTGAAAGCTCCGATGATCTCTTCAAAAAACATCGTTCTCATCTCCTTTCGTAAAGGCATTTCATACCTTGGATTGAGTGGTGTTATTGTACCACAAGCTTACAGGCACAAGGCCGTCACCCTTGGCTCCCGGAGCATGGAGAAGCGCTGCCTGTGCTATAATTCACGGGTAGCAGAGCCAGGGAAACAAAGAAAGGGACCCATTATGGAAGAACCCAGCGTAAGCCTCCGCCGCCTGATTCGCACGTTCGGATATCGGGTAATCTGCGATTTCGGCAAGATTGACCAGGTTGCCATTGGGGTGGCTGACGTTACCCGGCCTGGCCTGCAGCTGGCGGGTCACTTCAAGCACTTTGGCTCCGACCGGATTCAACTGATCGGCAACATGGAGATGGCCTATCTGCAGTCGCTGCCCTCCCAGGAACGCCGGATCAGCTTCGACCGCCTCTTCGCGACCGGCATTCCCTGCCTGATCCTCTCCCGTGACTACGAGCCTTTCCCCGAACTTCTGGAAAGCGCCAGGAAATATGAGATCCCCATTCTGCAAAGCTCGGAGGCGACCGCTTCAGTTTCCAGCTCCCTGGTCAAGTTCCTCAACGTCGAACTGGCCCCCAAGATCTTCATGCACGGGGTCCTGATCGAGGTTCTGGGAGAGGGTATCCTGATTCTTGGTGAGTCAGGTGTCGGTAAATCCGAGACTGCGCTGGAACTGATCAAGCGCGGCCACCGCCTGATCGCCGACGACCTGGTCGAGATCCGCCGGGTCTCTGATACCACCCTCCTGGGTCTGGCTCCGGAAAATATCCGCCACCTGATTGAAGTCAGAGGGCTGGGCATCCTGGATGTCAAGGAACTTTACGGGGTCTCGTCCGTCAAAATCCAGGAGAGCGTCAATTTCGTCATCAACCTGGAGTTCTGGGTCCAGAGCAAGCAGTACAGGCGCCTGGGCCAGGAAGAGGAGACGACCGATATCCTTGGCGTTTCGGTCCCATCCGTCACCATCCCGGTCCGGCCCGGCCGAAACCTTGCCATCATCGTGGAATTTGCCGCTATTAATTTCAGAAACCAGGCCATGGGTCATGATGTCCTGAAAGAATTGACCGACCGCATTTACCGGGATACGGATTCGTGAAGGAGGCCGGCATGGCTGAAGATCAAGTTCAGGCTTTTGCGTCCCAGGAGGCTGCTCTTGCTTTGCAGTCCATCCCGGGGCTTCAGGTCCAAAGCCATGTTCCGCTTTCTGACCTGACCTTTATCCGGGCGGGGGGCCCGGCCGACCTTCTGGTCCGCCCCCAGACAATAGATGCTCTGATTGCCCTGAGACAGCTGAGCAAAAGGGAGGCCTGGCCCCTTACCATCCTGGGCCGGGCTTCCAATGTCCTGGTGTCGGATCAGGGGATCCGCGGGATTACGGTTCTCCTGTCGCCCTCTCTGGCCCATATCCGCGTGGAGGGGGAATCCCTGGTCTGCCAGGCCGGCGCAAGCCTTTACCGGATAGCTGCCCGTGCGGCCAGGGAGGGGTTGACCGGTTTTGAGTTTGCCTGCGGCATACCCGGATCGGTGGGAGGCGCCGTTTTCATGAACGCGGGTGCCTTTGACGGAAGTCTGTCCGACTGTGTGGTCCGGACCGCCTATTTGGATTCCCAGGGCCAGTGGGCTGAAATCACGGGCAGCCAGCACGACTTCGCTTATCGGCACAGTTTTTTCAGCCAGAACCCCGACACCATTATCCTGGAGACGGAACTGAGCCTGACCCGGGCACCTGCCCAGGCCATTTACGATAAAATGGCGGATCTGGCCCACCGGCGCTATTCAGTCCAGCCTCTGGACGCCCACTCCGCCGGCAGCGCCTTCCGGAGACCTCCCGGCCACTACGCCGGCAAGCTGATTTCGGATGCCGGCATGAAGGGCTATGTCAGGGGGCGGGCGGGTGTCTCCGCCAAGCACGCCGGGTTTATCATCAACCTGGGCGGGGCGACGGCGGCGGAAATCGCCCGCATTTTCACTGATGTCAGACAGGCTGTCTTTGACCAGGCAGGCGTCCTGCTTGAGCCGGAAGTCCGCCTTCTGGGAGAGTGGGAGGGGGACCCCTTTGCCATCCAATGACAGGAGATAAAATGGATATCACGATTGTGACCGGGCTTTCCGGCAGCGGCAAGAGTATGGCCGCCAAGATCCTGGAAGATATAGGCTATTTCTGTATCGACAATATGCCGCCCCAGCTGGTCGGCCAGCTGACCCGGGTACTGTCCGAGGAAGATCCCGTCCAGGACGGGCCGGATCCGGTCGGCAGTATTGCCTTGGTCATGGATACCAGGAATCCGCGTTTTGTTGAGCATTTCTCACCGGTCCTGCAAGAACTCAAGGGTCAGGATGTCCCGGTCCGGATTCTCTTTCTGGAAGCGTCCGACGAAACACTGATCAGCCGCTACAAGCAGAGCCGGCGCGACCACCCCATGGCCGCCAACCGCTCCCTGGCGGACGCTATCAAGGCGGAGCGCCTGCTTCTGGCCCCGGTCCGGGAGCTGGCCACAGATATCATGGATACCAGCGGCCTGTCCAGCGCCCGCATGCGTGAACGCCTGGTTCATCTCTTCAGCCAGACCCCTGATGACGCGCCCATGTCCATCTATTTGCAATCCTTCGGTTTCAAATACGGCATGCCGCCCGACGCCGACACAGTCCTGGATGTACGTTTCGTCCCCAATCCTTACTATCTGGATGACCTTCGGCCTCTGTCCGGCCTTGATCAGCCTGTCATCGATTATCTGTCACAGTTTGACGAGTTTTCCCGCTTTTTGGATTTGCAGGAGCAGGTCTTCGAGTTTGCCATGCCCTATTACGTCCGGGAGGGCAAGCAGCGATTCAGCATTGGGGTGGGCTGTACCGGCGGGCGCCACCGGAGTGTGCGCGCTGTGGAGCATCTGGCCTCCTTCCTTCGCGGCCTGGGCTATCCCGTCCATGTCCTCCACCGTGACCTGACCCGGGATGTCCGGTCCAGGATGCTGGAAGCCATCGAGGAGGAAGAGGGCAGGAGATGACCTTTTCGAACGCAATCCGCACCGAGCTGACGGAACGCCTTCAGAACCGGGTGGACAAAACCGACTGGGCCCTGATCACCTTTGCCTCCTTTGCCGCTGCCCTGGGAAAAATCCGCGAAAAAAGTGACGGTTGGCAGGTCACTGTCCGGGTGACGGGGCGGCCCCTTGCGGCCTTGCTTGAAGCGGTGGCGCGGACCTTGTCCTTTGACCTCCTTGACAAGCAGGCGGGTAAACGCGATGTCCTCCTCAGCTTCAAGGTTGCCGGACAATTTCGGGCTGCCCTCTTTTTTGACTTTGACGGCTGGCTGTCGGAAGCCGGCCAGGAGGGTTTTGAACCTATTTTCTCCGCTTTTTTTCTGGCTTGCGGCGTAGCTTCCGACCCGTCTACCGGCCGTTACCGCCTGGCCTTCTCTCCCTCGGCAGGCGGGGCCCTGGCCCTTATGACCCGCCTTTTCACAGCCAGCCAGCTGACACCAGCCAGAACCCGCCACCAGGGAAGGACCCACCTGATCTTCACCAGCGGCGAGGAGGTTTCCCGCTTCCTTCTGCTTTGCGGTGCCCACCGGGCCCTCCTGGACTTTGAAGGCAAGCGGAGTGAAAGGGAACTTCTGGGCCAGGTCAACCGCCTGGTCAACTTTGATGATGCCAATGCGGGCCGCCGGGCTGAGTCAATTGCCAGGCAGCTGGAATCGATTGCCATTGTCGAGGCCATGCGGGGCCTGGACTGGCTGCCGCCCCGACTGGCGGAGGCCGCCAGAGCACGCCTTGAGCACCAGGGGGCCTCCCTGGAGGAGCTGGGCGCCGCCATGGCGCCGCCCGTCAGCAAATCGGGGATGAGCCACCGTTTCAACCGCCTTCACACCATCGCCCGGTCACTTGCCGGTGAGGACTGAGAGCCGCCTGGTCAATGCTATACTGATACTTGTATATGAAGGCTTGGATGAGTGCTGATGCTCTGTTTTCCAGGAGCTTCGCGAAGAGGATGTATGGATTATCTTGAGGGTTTTTTGATCGGCTCCATCTGGAGCGATACAGATTACAGGACGCGAAGGCACGTCAATGTGCATGTATGGCTTGCCCTGATCATGGCGGTGGCTTTCGTGGCTCTGACCCTCTTCCCG
>JBBAEW010000043.1:0-17162 GCA_041655695.1 Saccharofermentanales bacterium | reverse complement strand
AAGACTACCTGTTCGCAAAAGACAGTTCTGGATTGGCCTGCGCGCAGGCCAATCCAGAACAACAGCAGGTGGCTTAAAGGATAGAGGTACCGGAAGGTGAATTTACACCAACATTCTGGACTTGACTCAGGCTGACAAGCGATGGCCGGAAGGACTGGTCCCACTTATCACAGTATTTCCCTAATGAGAAATCATAGCAAAGGAAATCCTGAAAAGATACTGGAAAAGTCTTTGAATCAAGTCATACCATCCATAATGGGACATAAAAGAGCGAGTGCTCCTACAGTGTAAAACTGTAAGGACACTCGCCGCTGGCGTCCCAGGCAGGAATTGAACCCGCATCCGCAGCTCCGGAGGCTACTGCCTTATCCATTAGGCCACTGGGACTTGCCTAGCCATTTTAGTACAGGCGTCCCCAAACTTCAAGAAAGATTTAATCGTGGGCCAAAAGTAGGACCCAATAGTATTTATAGGGGGAAGGGTCATCGGGCATGTAACCCAGGGCAAAACCGCAGATGTTGTAATCGGCGCTCAGGAGCTTGGCCTTGTCAGCCGGCCTGCTCATGAAGTAGTTGTAACCCGCCTGGGCGCTGTTGAGGGTGGAGCCCCTGGCGATGAGTTCCACTTTGACCGCGTAGTTGAAGGGCACAGCCGTATGCCAGGGGCTGCCATCCAGCCTGACGTGGTCGAAAACTTGCGTGATCTCACCGTTCCGGGTTCTGGAGCCATCGAAGAGGGGGTTCCGCACGTTCAGTTTCGGCCTGCCCAGCTGCAGCCGCTCATCATTGATCAGGCCTATAAGCAGAGTGGCCGCCGTTGGCTGAAAGACCATGGAGGGGGCCGTCAGCTGGGAGGTCGTCGTTGTCATGGAAAAGGTCGGCTTGGTTGTGGTGTGGGAGTAAGGCGGCTTGGTCGTAGTCGTGGTCTGGAAGCCTGTCGATTTGGTGGTCGTATTGGCAGTTGATTTGCTGGTTGTTGTTGTCGTCTTGCCTGTCGTTGTTGTTGTCTGACCTGTGCCCGTTGTCGTCTGGCCGCCGGGCTGATTGGGCGGCGTGGTCGTCAGGGTCTGAGGCCCTGAGGATCCCGGCTGGTTACCTGAAGTGGATTCCGTGGATCCGCCCGTGACCCCTGACTGCTGGCCCGTCTGTGTCAGGGTAATTTCCCCGCCGCCGGCAGAGGTAGTCGTCGGCTCGTTATCGGCCGAGGTTGGTGTCTCTGTCCCCGGAAACGTCGGCTGATTCTCCTGCCGTCTGGCACAGGCCGAAGGAAAGGCCAGGAAGAGAGGAATCAGAAGAATAAGAACGAGAACAAAAAGAAGGGGACGGAGAGTTCGGTTCATGGTGAGGCTCCCTTACCGGTTTGGTCGAATGACCTTTTGACCTGTTCAATAGGGTCAGGTTACGGATTAAGTGGGAAAATGTCAATAGCGCATAATTTTTATAACAAGTGGTTTTCCGCCGCGGTAAAGAGTTCTCTTAGAAGCTCCGGCGTTCTCCGGGCTTTGACCGCGACACCGGGGACCAGAATCCGTGGCCGGTGACCCGCTTTAAAGACCAGGGGCTTGCCTGGATCGCCCGCGGCCAGGATGGCTGCGATCCGGTCCATGGAAGAGACCGCTTCCTCGGAGAGGAGCAGCTCCACATCCCTTCCCTCTGTCCGGATCCGTGAAAGACCGGCCCGCTCGCCAAAGGCGCGGATGTAGGAGATATCCAGGAGGGCCAGAACCTCCGGCGGGGGATCCCCGTAGCGATCCAGCAGTTCATCCAGGACATCCCGGTAGTCGTCGATTTTGCGGATGGAGGCGATCCGCCGGTAAATCTCCAGGCGTTCGCCGCTCTGGTATACGTAGGCGGCAGGCAGGATGGCATCGGTCGGCAGATCGACCACCGTGGGCGCGCCCTTGACCGGCAGGGCCTGGCCCTTCTCTTCGATGACGGCCTCCTCCAGCATCTTGGTGTATAAATCGTAGCCGATGGCCTCCAGATGTCCGCTCTGCTCAGCTCCCAGAAGGCTGCCGGCTCCCCGGACCTCCAGGTCCCGCAGGGCGATCTGGAAACCCGACCCCAGTTCAGTGAAGTCACGGATGGCGGCCAGCCGTTTCTGGGCGGCCTCCCCTATGATGCGATCGGGCCGGTAGGTTATGAGAGCGTAAGCCTGCCGCTCCGACCGGCCCACCCTGCCCCGCAGCTGATAGAGCTGGGACAGGCCGAAGCGGTCGGCGTCCTCTACGATCAGGGTGTTGACGTGGGGCATGTCGATTCCCGATTCGATGATGGTGGTGCAGACCAGGACATCGTATTCACCGGCGATGAAGCGCTCGATCACTTCCTCCAACTGCCTTTCGGGCATCTTGCCGTGGGCCACGCCGAAGCGGACGCCGGGCAGTTTGGCCTCCAGTTCAGCCGTCCGCCCATTGATCTTGTGGGTGTTGTTATAAAGGTAAAATACTTGGCCCCTGCGCGCCTGTTCACGCAGGATGGCGTCCAGCACCAGATCCTCGGAATACTCGATGACGCTGGTATGGACCGGCAGGCGGTCCTCGGGCCCCTCCTCCAGCAAGGAGATATCCCGGATACCCGAAAGCGACAGATGGAGGGTCCGGGGGATGGGGGTAGCGGACAGGGAGAGGACTTCAATGGAAGGCGCCAGGGCCTTGATCATCTCCTTGTGGTCCACCCCGAAACGCTGTTCCTCATCGACGACCAGCAGGCCCAGATCCCGGAAGGCCACATCTTTGGACAGGAGGCGGTGGGTGGCGATGACGATGTCGATTTCACCCGAGGCCAGCCCCCGGATGGTGTCTTTTTGTTCCTGATCCGAAACAAAGCGCGACAGTTGACGGACCTTGACCGGCAGGTCACCCAGGCGTTCGGTCAGGTTGTTGAAATGCTGGCGGACCAGGACAGTGGTCGGCGCCAGCAGCGCCGCCTGCTTGCCCTCCATGACACATTTGAAGAGGGCCCGGAAACAGACTTCCGTTTTTCCGAAGCCCACATCACCGCAGACCAGGCGATCCATGACCTTGTCACTTTCCATGTCCGCCTTGATCTCTGCGATGACCCGGACCTGGTCGTCTGTCTCCTCATAGGGGAAAGACTGTTCGAATTCCCGCTGCCAGGGTGTATCCGGGCCATAGACATGGCCCTTGAGGGCCTGCCGCTCCGCGTACAGGGCAACAATATCCGTTACCAGGCGCTTGATTGAGCTGCGGGCCCGGTCCTTCTGCCGCTGCCATTCGGTTCCGCCCAGTTTGGACAGTTTGGGCTGCTTGTCGCCTACATGGACGTAGGGGGTCAGGAGTTCGACCCGGTCCACAGGCAGATGCAGCATGCCGTCCCGGTAAGAGACCGCCAGATAGTCCCGTTCTCCGTCACTGGTCCGCATGGTCTCGGTACCTTGGTACTGGCCGACACCGTAGTCTTCGTGAACAACCAGGGAGCCGGGCGTCAAACCCTTGAAGAAGATTTCCTTCCGCGAACGGCGCCGGGTCTTGCGCTGCTTGCGGCTGACGCCGAAGAGGTCATCGGTGCCGGCTACAAGAAGAGACTGGTCCGGGAGGACAAAGCCGCGCGCCAGACTATGGGGCAGGACAAGGGCCGAAAAAAGATCCGCCTCAGCCAGAAAGCCGGAAAGCTGCTCGGCCCGGTCATCAGAACCCGCGAAGAGCAAGGCCGCGCCCTTGCCTGCCATGACCTCCCTGACATCAGCAAGCAGGCGGTCCGGGCTGTTGCGGTAGCGGTCCGAAGGCCTGGCCCGGAAGGCAAGCGCTTCAGCTCCCGGAAGACCATTGCCCGACTGGGGAAGGTCCACCAGAGACAGGAAGGTGCCTGCCCTGTCAACAAAAAGGAGGACATCCTGCGGCATGACCTGGCATTCCCTGGCGGCGGAGAAACTCACCCCCCGCTCCAGGTAGCCGGAAAGACGCTGGGCGAAACCCGCGTGCGCCGCGTCCATCCTTCTGGAAACGGACAGGGGTTCGTCAATAAAAAGGAGGGTCCGGCCGGGGTTGACGTAATCGAGGACCGTATGGCGGCCCAGTTCAATGGCCGGAATCCAGCGGTCCAGAGCCGGGAAGAATTGCCCTTCCCTCATCCGTTCCAGGTCCCGCTTGCCGGATGTGCCAAGTTTTTCCACCTGGGCGGGCGCAAGACCGTCAAGAGCCCGCTCCTTCAGGTCCGCCTGGAGCATCTCTTCCGCACGGGCGGCTGCCTCTTCCCACTCTTCTTCGGCCAGAGGGAATTCCCGAGCGGGCGGGATCTCAAAGGAGGTCAGTACCCGGGTGGACCGCTGACTGTCGGGATCCAGAGCCTTCAATTCGTCAATCACGATGTCGAAAAAAGAGATACGGACGGCTTGCGCCGGACCTTTGCCCGACCCTGGCGCCCAGATATCCACCAGATCGCCCCGCCGGGCGAACTGACCGGGGCCTTCGACCATGGGAAGGCGCTCATAGCCGGCCCGGACCAGCTGCTCTTCAAGTTGTCCGGGCTCCAGTTCCTGGCCCCTGGTCAGCCTGATGCCGAAGGAAGCGAAATGACGGGGAGCTCTCAGACGCTGCATGGCCGCGTCGGCTGGGATAATCAGGGCCTTGAAGCTGCCCTGGAGCGCTCTGCTCAGAAGAGAGGTCCGCTCCATTTCCAGATCGCGGCTGACCGCCTGGGCTTCATAAAGGGAGAGTTCCCGGCTGGGAAAGACCAGAAGATCCTCCGTGGGGAAAAAAGCGCCCAGATCCGCTTCAAGGGCCCGGCCCCGCAACAAATCGGGGACCAGGATCATGGCAGGTTTATCTTCTGCCTGGACCAGGGAGGCTATGATGAAAGCCTTGGCCGGATCGGGAAGGCCGGTCAGGTTGGCCGCTTGCCGGTTGGCCAGAAATTCCCCAAGCCTTCTGCCCTCTTTCGAGGCCAGAAGGAGGCGGGAAGCCTCCGACCAGACTTGTCCGCCGGGTCCGTCCATTTTCAGCTTGCTTTTTGGCATTATACTTTTTTGTTGAAGGTTTCCTGGGCTGTCTGCTGCTGGCCGCTGACAATCCATTCGACCGCCTGGCAGGCGTCTTCGATGGCTTCTTCCAGAAGGGGCATGGAATCCCTGGGGATTTTGGACAGGACAAAACGGATGGCATCCTGATCCCCCAAGGGACCGATTCCAATCCGGACGCGGACAAAACGGCTGTTCTTCAGGTGATCCAGCAGGGACTTCATGCCCTTGTGGCTGCCCCCGCTGCCCTGCTCCCGGATGCGGATCCTGCCCAAAGGCAGGTCGAAATCATCGTAGAGAACGATCAATTGCTCCGGCCGTACCCGGTCATAAGCCATGGCCCGGATGACGCTGTCCCCGGAAAGATTCATGTATGTGTTGGGAAGGAGCAGGCGGACGCGATGGCCATCGATCAGGCCCTGGCCTGTCAGCCCCCGGAAGCGCCGCTTCCTGATCTCCAGCCCATGGCGGAGGCCCAGGGCTTCGACGGCCATGCGGCCGACGTTATGCCAGGTGCGCTCGTAGCCCTTGCCTGGATTGCCCAGGCCCACGATCAGCCAATCATTGGCGGCCATCAGCAGGCCCCCTCAAAAAAGGTCTGCTGTTCCCCCGGACAGGAACCCTTCTGGATCTCCAGATCCTGGTCCATGGGCTTGTCACAGAAGAAGGGGCTGGAAGACCGGTAGCGGGGAGAAACCTCCAACCGATAGTCACAACCCTCCACCATGCCTCCTGCCAGCAGATAATCACGGATGGTGCGCAGGGCCAGATCCGGCAGATTGTTCTCCTGGGACAGGTGCGAGAGGGCAATCAGGTCGGTTCCCCGGCCAATCAACCAGGCTGCGGCCAGGGCGGCCTCCTCATTGGACAGATGCCCATTGGGTCCCGCGATCCTCCGTTTGAGAAAGCGGGGGTAGGAACCTGTCTCCAGCATGTCCGGGTCGTAGTTGGCTTCCAGGTGGACGATCCGGCAGCCTTCCAGGGCCTGGCGGACCGTCTGGGAGAAATGCCCCAGGTCGGTGGCCACCCCCACATCCCCGGCCCGGGTCCGAATGCGGAAGCCAACGGAGTCAACCGCGTCATGAGGGGTAGCGAAGGGGATGATCTCCGTATCCAGGACCATAAAGGCCTGGCCGGCCTCGATGATATGGATCAGGGAATCAGGAACCGGCCCCAGGACGTCCCGGATGGCCTCATAGGTTCCAGCTGTCAGGTAAAGGGGGATCTTGTGTCGGCGCATGACCACACCGACTCCCGAGCAATGATCTGTATGCTCGTGAGTCAGAAGGAGGGCATCCACCGCCCCCGCTGACCGGCCTACCTGCTGGAGGGCCAGGGCGAATTGACGGCCATTCATCCCGCAATCAACGGCCAGCGCCGCCGATTCCGTCTGGATAAAAGTCGAGTTGCCGCTTGAACCCGATCGAAGCGAAACAGAGAAGAAGTTCATGAACTCAGCTTTCACGCCGTTCGATCTGCGCCCCCAGTTGGGTCAGTTTTTCAACAAAATACTCATAACCGCGCTCGATGCGGTCAATGTCCAGGACCTCGGTCGTCCCCTGGGCAGCCAAACCGGCCATGACCAGAGCGGCACCCGCACGCAAATCGCGGGCAATGACCTGGGAGCCTGTCAGCGGGGCATTGCCCTGGACAACGGCCAGTCTGCCCGATGTGATGATATTAGCGCCCATCATGCGCAGGGCGTCAATATACTGGAAACGGTTCTCCCAGACATTTTCGATCATGCGGCCTGTCCCTTCGGCAACACAGAGAAGTACGGTGGCCTGGGGCTGCATGTCGGTGGGAAAACCCGGGTAGGGCATGGTTTTAAAGGAAGCCGAATGAAGCACATCCCCCGGCCTCATGTAGCAGCGGATGGAATCCTCGCCCTCTTCAACCTGAACCCCCATCTCCACCAGTTTGGCGGTCAGGGGTTCCATGTGCTTGGGGATGACTCCGTCCACCCGGATGTCGCCGCCTGTCAAGGGCGCCATGATCATGAAGGTCCCCGCCTCAATCTGGTCGGGGATGACCGTGTATTCCTGGTTGGCGGGAAGGGTCGGCCGGCCGGTAATCCGAATGACATCGGTGCCGGCTCCCCGGATATCGGCCCCCATGGCGTTTAAAAAGTTGGCCACATCCACGATATGGGGCTCCCGCGCGGCGTTGTCGATGACGGTCTTGCCCTTGGCCTTGACCGCGGCCAGCATGATGTTGACCGTCGCCCCGACACTGACCGTATCCAGGAAGATCCCGCCGCCCGTCAGTTCATCCGCCTGGCAGGAGACAATCCCATAGGAAACTTCGGTCTTGGCTCCCAGTGATTGAAAGCCCTTGAGATGGAGGTCGATAGGTCGGACGCCGAAATCGCAGCCTCCGGGCATGCGAAGTGATACCTTGCCGAAGCGGCCCAGAAGGGCCCCCATCAGGTAATAGGAGCCGCGGAGTTTGGTCACCCGGTCATGGAGGACTTCATGGGTCGTAATGGTCCGGGCATCCAGCCGCACCTTGCCGGGGCCCAGCCGCTCCACCACAGCGCCGATCTCCTGGAAGATCTCCAGCAGTGTATCAATATCGCGGATGTCAGGCAGGTTGTCGATAATGCAGGGGCCGTCCAGCGCCATGGCAGCGGACAGAACAGCTAGCGAAGCGTTCTTGGAACCCCCAATTTTCACATGCCCATTCAGGGGTTTTCCGCCCTTAATAATATAACTACCCAAGGAGACCTCTTTTCAGTTTGCAGGTGTGATCGTGATACTATTGTTCACTTTTTTATCAATTATATCAAGGAGAGAACGCATCTCCAAAGCCCCTCCGCCCCAAGGCGCTTCCTCGTCGCCCGGCTCCCCTACCCAATCCCGGATGGTCTGGGCGGCGGCCTTGGTGATGGCATCGACAGGTTTTTCTTTTCGCATGAGATCCGTCAGGGTCATTCTCAGGAGCTGGGAGGCCCGGGGCAGGTAAAGGGTAAACTGGCTCCCCGCTGCCGGTTCGCTTTCAGCGTCAATTCTCCCCCGGTGCATGCGGGCCAGCTCCAGCGCTATGGGAAGGCCCAGGCCCGTACCGCCATACTGGCGCGACCCTGTCTTGTCCACCCGGTAGAACCTCTGGAAGATGAGACCCAGGTCTGATTTGGGGATGCCGATCCCGTTGTCTTTGATCTTGACATAGAGATCGTCCACAACCGTCCCCACATAAATCTGAATCCGGCCCTCTTCTTCCGTGTAGCGGATGGCATTGACGATCAGGTTGGACAGGATCCGCTCAATGGAGGAGCGGTCAGCGAAGACCGCGGGCTCCCTGGTCATGGAATAGAACTCCACCTTGATCTCTTTAGCCTTTGCCTGATCCGCCAGACGGTCGCTCATCTGCCGGGCGCAGTCAGCCAGGTCGAAAACAGCCGCCTGCAGGGGCATACCGCTGCTGTCAAAGCTGGACAGGAGGAGGAGGTCGGCGATCAGCCGCTCCATGCGGATGGAGTCATCATAGATGCGGCTGACATCAGCCCGGACATCCTCAGGATCCTTCTCTTTGAGGCCCCAGTCCAGAAGGGTCTCCGAATAGGATTTCATGGTGGTCAGAGGTGTCTTCAGCTCGTGGGAGACATTGGCGACAAAAGTCCTGCGCCGCTCCTCCTGTTTCATGATCTCGGTGTAATCCTGAATGGTGACAATATAACCGCCAAAACGTCTGCCGCCCGCCCGCACCGGGTGGTGCTGGCAGACCAGGCGAAGATGCCGGTCTTCCCGTTCAATTTCGCCGGAAAAGATCTCACTGCCCAGATAGTGGGCGGCCCGCATGCCGTTATCTGTACCGTAACGGTCCAGAAAGCCCTGGAAGGTATCAGGGATCAGGCCCAGCTGCTGGGCGGCAATAGGGTTGGAGGCAATCAGGCGCGCGTCACTCCCGTAGGCGGCGATGCCCACATCCAACGAGGCCAGAATAGCCTGCGACTCGGTCCGCTCATTGGCGATCCGGTGCATGGTCCGCATCATCCCCTGGCCCTTGCGCCTCTGTTCCCGCCTGCTGTTCCAGAGCATGGCCGGAATGATGACAAGAGCTGTCAGCGAAGAGGACAGAAGTACAATCTGAAAGGTTGTCATGGATCCCTAGGCAAGATCATTGGCGCCGGGCTCCCGGCTGAAGTAATAGCCGACACCCCGCTTGGTCAGCAGGTAACGGAACTTCTCCGGATCGGGTTCGATTTTCTCCCTGGCTCGGCGTACGGTGACATCCACCGTGCGGACATCCCCGTAGTATTCGTAGTCCCAGACATTCTCCAGCAATTCTTCCCTGGTAAAGACCTGACCGGCATGGGCGGCCAGGAATCGGACCAGTTCGTATTCCCTGAGTGTCAGATCGACGGCCTCCCCGTCGATGGTCACCTGATAGGCATTTTGGTCGATGACCAGGCCGCCGATCCGGATGGCTGTATCCTGGTCCGGCCGGTCCTCTTTGAGATTGACCCGGCGCAGCTGGGCCTTGACCCTGGCCAGGACCTCGCGCACGCTGAAGGGCTTGGTGATGTAGTCGTCAGCCCCTAATTCCAGGCCCAGGATCTTGTCGATCTCCTCACTTTTTGCTGTCAGCATGATGATGGGGACCGCCGAGTCGTGCCGGATCCGTTTGCAGACATCAAAGCCATCCACGCCCGGCAGCATGCAATCCAGCAGGATCAGGTCGGGCTCACGGCTGGCGGCCAGCCGCAGGGCTTCTTCGCCGTCATAGGCTGCCAGCACCTTGTAGCCTTCCCGCTCCAGATTGGACCGCAAAACATCGACGATATTCGCTTCATCATCTACAACCAAAATCCGAAGACTCACTTGACACCTCTTTCCTTTACACGGCCTGAAGAGAAGATCACATCAGACCTGTCCGGCCAGCTCTGTCAGAGCCAGGGCCTCCCGGTCGGCAATGACGACGGCATTGGCGTGAAGCTGGATGATGGAGGCCGGGACCTTTGGGGTCACCGGACCGAAACAGGCATCGGCGATGGCCCGGGCCTTGCCGGAACCCGAAGCGATCAGGACCAGCTGCCGGGCGCTCATGATCCCGCGCATGCCAAGGGTGATGGCATGGGTCGGCACATCCTCCAGGCGGTCGAAGAAGCGCTGGTTGGCCTGGATGGTCTCCGCTGTCAGCGCCACCTTATGGGTTGCCGCGACAAAATGGTCATCCGGCTCGTTAAAGGCGATGTGACCGTTGGTCCCGATCCCCAGAAGCTGCAGGTCGGCAAATCCGTAAGACTCCAGCAGGCGGTCATATTCATGGCACTCTGCCTCCAGATCCTCCGCCACGCCGTCGGGCAAAAAGACATTTTCGGGCGCGATGTTGACCAGGTCAACAAAATGCTCCTTCATATAGGCAAAATAGCTCTGCGGGTGATCCCGGTCCAGGCCGATATACTCATCCAGATTGAAACTGGTGATCTTTGAAAAATCCAGGCCCTCCCGGGCGCAAAGACGCGCCAGTTCGGCATAGGTTCCAAGCGGAGTGGAACCTGTCGCAAGCCCCAGAACCGCCTCCGGTTTCTCCCGGACCACCCCTGCCATGAGGCGGGCGGCCTCCAGGCCCATCTGTCCGGCATCTTTTACAGCAATTATTCTCATTTTTTCTCAGGTGTGCCGCCGGCTGGAAGCGGCTCATTCACACCCTTCTCCCCTTTCTTTCTCCTCAGTCAAAGACGGGTCTTGGGACCAGTTGTCCCTTCCGATACCGGGCCAGGAGGGCACGGTCATCACCCGCAAAGACAAATTTCTGCAAGCGCTCAAAAGGCGTCAGCTTACGGTACTTACGAAATGAACTGTCGTCAATCACCAGGGCGTCAAAAGCGTAACCGGGCAGGAAGGCTCCCGTCCGGCCAAAGAAGGAGCCGCCGCCGGCGGTCGCCATGTAAAAAGCTTCCGCGAAGGTCAGACTGCGATAGGCATGATCACTTTGGGCCCACAAAAGGCGGGAGGCTTTCATGGCCGATTCAATGGCATAGCCCAGGAAAAGGCGGTTGCCCCCCCCGATGTCGGATCCCAGGCCCACGCGAAGGCCCAAATCCAGAAACTCTCCCGCTGGCATGATGCCTGAGGCCAGATTGGCATTGGAGTCAGGGCAATGGGCAATGAGGACTTCTTTCTCGGCGAAAAGCCTGATTTCCGCCTCCGTGTTATGGATGCAATGGGCCATGATGGTCCGGCCCTGAGGCAGGAGGCCAAAATCTTCATAGACAGACAGGTAGTCACGGGAATGGGGGAAGAGCTCTTTGACCCAGACAATCTCCCCCAGATTCTCATTGACGTGGGACTGCATGGGAAGCCCCTTCTCCGCAACCTGCTCTCCCAGCCAGCGCATGAGCTCATTGGTACAGGAAGGCGCGAAGCGGGGGGTCAGGATAGGCCAGACATCGAAGGCCTCGAACTGTCGGGCAGACTCCAGATAGCGCGTGGTCTCCCTTATGGACTCTTCCGTCGTCTCTTCAAGATCCAGACCTCCATTGCGATCCATGTTGACCTTGCCCACGTAGGCTGAAAGGCCGGCCTGGGCAAAGAGATCCATCAAATGCAGAGTGGCATCCGTGTGGAGGCTGGAATAGATGGCGCAGTTGAGTGTCCCCGCTGCCCAGAGATCCTGGACCAGATCCTTGAAAACCTTCTCACCGTAAGCCCGGTCCTTGAAGCGCGCCTCTTCGGGAAAAGTGTAGTCATTGAGCCAGGGGATCAGTTCCTTGTCATAGCCCAGGCCCCGGGTTACATACTGGACCGCATGAAGATGGACATCCGAAAACCCGGGAATAATCAGGTGATCGCTGTAGTCCAGAACTTGCACATCCGATCCGGTGGAAGGGGCAGTATCCGTGATTTCCACCACCCGGCCGTCTTCAACCATCATGCAGGACTTTTCCCGGATGACCATCTCTCCCGGTCTGGGAGAGAAGACAAAGTCCCCGTGTATAAGCAGCCGTTGATCCGCCATGACAAACCTCCTGTCACATCAATCAAACGATGGCAATTCATTCCCCGGACATGGACCGGGGAATGAAACTCTTTTTAATTAGTATACAAGATTTGACTTCCCCCGGAGTGCTAGACTGGATACATGAGTTTTTGGCAGTTCTTTCTGACGATCTTCAAAATCAGCAGTATCACCTTCGGCGGCGGTTATACCATCGTCCCGGTTATCCGCGAGGAATTCGTCTGTAAGCGCTGTCTCTTGACGGATGAAGAGATGGTCGATTTGATCGCCCTGGCCCAGTCAGCACCAGGACCCATCGCTGTAGGCACGGCCCTCCTGACCGGCTACAAGCTCAAAGGGCGGACCGGGGCTGTCCTGGGCGTCCTGGCCGCCATTCTGCCGCCCCTCCTGATTATCTCCGCCCTCTTCTTTGTCTACGAGGCCTTCGCCTCCAATTACTGGGTCCGGGCCGCCCTGCGGGGGATGAGCGGGGCCATCACGGCCGTCATGATCTTTGCGGTCTATGCCATGGCCAGGCAGTGCCTCACCCGCCACAGGATTTTTTCGGGCCTGCTCATGCTCTCGGCCTTCCTGGTCGGCCTTCTGACCTCCATCAATACTGGACTTGTTATCCTGGCTCTGGGCCTGGCCGGTTTCCTGGCCTTCACTTTTATCCCCCAGGAGCGGATCCCATGATTTTCTGGCAGCTCTTCATCGCCTTCCTGGAAGTCGGCGCCTTTGCCTTTGGCGGAGGATACGCCGCCCTGCCCCTGATTGAGCAGGTGGCCGTCAACCGCTACCATTGGCTGACCCTGACCGAGATGACCGATATCATCGCCCTCTCCCAGGTGACGCCGGGACCGATTGCCCTTAATGCGGCCACTTTCGTGGGCACCCGGGTGGCGGGCTTCCCCGGCGCCATCGTAGCCTCCCTGGCGGCCGTCCTTCCCCAGACACTCTTCCTGCTCTTTTTGGGCTGGTTCATGTTCTACGGCGGCCGGACCACCGCCATCGACCGGGCACTGAAAGGGCTGAGACCGGGCATCACCGGCCTGATCGCCGCAGCCACGGTTTCCATGTTTATTTCTACCTTTATTATTGCGACCGGTCCCCTGACCATTGACTGGATCGCGGCCGCCGCCTTCCTGATCGTCATCGTCCTGCGGATCAGGAAGGTCAGCCTGACCAAACTGATCTTCCTGGGTGCCGGCCTGGGTCTTGCCGGCGGCCTGATCGAGCACCTGGTCCGGCCCTGATAGAGTCACCATGAGAGCCTCCCTGCAAGATGAAGTCCTGGACCTTTGCCGGCAGCTGCTGGCCATTCCCAGCCAATCGGGCCAGGAAGGACCAGTCATCGATTGTCTGGCCGCCTATTTCAGGCAAAGGGGCATCACCGACCTCCGCGTGGACGCTTACGGCAGCCTGACCGCAAGAATCGACGGGGACCGGCCCGGCCTGGTCCTTCTCCTGGATGGCCACGTGGACACCGTTCCCATTGGTTCTCCAGACCTCTGGACCTATCCTCCCTATGAAGGAGTTCTTGACCAGGGCCGGCTCTACGGCAGGGGCAGCTCGGATATGAAGGGAGCTGTCGCCGCCATGGCGGTCGCCATGACCCATTTCCTCAAAGCCTCGGAAGGCCGGTTGGCCGGCAGTCTGGTTTTTGCCGGCACAGTCCATGAAGAGCTCTTCGAAGGGGTGGCAGCCCGCTCCATTTCAGATTACTGCCAGCCGGACCTGGTGATCATCGGGGAGGCCACGGGCCTCAACCTCAACAGGGGTCAGAGGGGCCGGGCAGAGATCAAGGTCGAGACCTTGGGTATCTCCGCCCATTCCTCCAATCCCAAAGAAGGGAATAATGCCGTCTACCGGATGGCCGACGCCATCCGGGCTCTGGCAGACCTTCCTCCCCCTCATGACCCTCTTCTGGGTCCCGGCATCCTGGAGCTGACGGACATCCAGTCCTCCCCCTATCCCGGGGCTTCCGTCATTCCCGCCTATTGCGCCGCCACCTATGACCGCCGCCTGCTGCCCGGTGAGGAACCCGGGCAAGTACTGGCCCCCATCAAGAAGATTTTGGATCAGCTGGGGATGATCGAAGGCCAGGCAGCCGCCCGGGCCTCCTATGTCACGGGCAGCGACCTGACCTATACAGGCCAGCCCATGGAAGCCGAGCGCTTCTTTCCCGGCTGGCTCTTCCATGAAGATGAATGGTTTGTTCAAAAAGCCCTGGGCGCCTTGAAGCAGGCAGGCCTGGACAGCCGCCTCTCCCATTACGGCTTCTGCACCAACGGCAGCCACTACGCCGGCGAGAAAAAGATCCCCACCCTGGGCTTTGGCCCCTCCTATGAGAAGCTGGCCCATATCGCGGATGAGTACATCGAAACCGACCAGCTCTACGGAGCCCTTGACGGCTACCTGGCTCTCCTTGAGGCCTTCCTGGGCCAGGATTCCCAACCCCTGTAAAAAACCCGGCCGAGGCCGGGTTTTCTAGAAGATAATTGGTTGTTGCCGCGCGTCAGCTGACAAACAAGGTGAACTGCGACTGATCGGCGTCATGGAGCATGGAGGCGACGCCGCCGATCTTGACTCCCTCGATCAGCTCCTCGGCCTTGAGTCCCATGACATCCATGGTCATCTGGCAGGCCGTGATCTCGATGTCGGGGTTGGAGAGCGCCTCGCGGACCAGGTCTTCCAGGGAGGTGATGCCCTTGTCCTTCATGACCTTGCGCATCATCTTGGGCGAGACGCCCATCATATTCAGCTGGGACAGGCCCATGCCCTTTGTGCCCCGGGGAATCATGCCCGTGAACATCTTATCCATGAAGCCCTTCCTGACCTTGACCCGCTGGCCCTTGCGCAGGGTACTGAGGCCCCAGAAGGTAAAGAAGAGATGGACCTTGTCGCCCATGGCAGCAGCGCCCAGGGCGATGATGAAGGCAGCCATGACCTTGTCAAAGTTGCCGGAGAAGACAATGATGGTCTTGTCTTTGCCTTTGGGGCCGGAAGCCGCCATCCGGCCGTCCTCGGCTTCACCGGGGCCGCCCTTGCGGAGGGTCGCCGTATAGTAGCCGCCCCCTTCCTCCAGCTTGAGCAGGCTGTTGCCTGTGTTATCACTCCAGCTTGAGATATCTCGGGCGAAGCCCGGATCGGTGGCCCGGACCCTGAGCAGGTCGCCTTCCGTCATGTCCCGCATGAGCTTGCCGACTTCAACGATGGGGCCGGGGCAGCTGAGGCCGCAGACATCCAGGTCCCTGATGGCACCTGTGTCTTTTTCCTGGCTTGCCAGATTATCCTTGATCATGAGGGGGCTCCTTTCCTGGTTTCCCTTAGAGTTTTCCGCCTCCTGGAGGGCCTGGAGTGAGCGCAGGCCTCCCGCCAGATTGTAGACTTTGAAGCCTTTTTGCTTGAGGATCCGCTCGGCTATGTAGCCGCGGAGGCCGATGGCGCAAAAAACCAGGTATTTCTTATCCCGATCCAGGCTGTCAAGCCTCTCCCGAAGCCGGGTCAGGGGGATGGATAGAGCATTGGGAATCCTTCCCGCTACAAGCTCTTCCTCCTCGCGGATATCCAGCAGTGTATAGCGGCCGGGATCTGCCAGGTACTGGCCGGCTGTGACCGGGTCGGTCAAATCTTCCAGGATATTTTCGGCCACGAAGCCTGCGAAGTTGACCGGATCCTTGGCAGCCCCGTAAGGCGGCGCATAGGCCAGCTCCAGCTCGGCCAGGTCACGGACCGTCCCCTTGAAATGGATGGCCGAGGAGATCAGGTCGATCCGCTTATCCACCCCCTCATAACCTGTGATCTGCGCTCCCAATACTTTGCCGTCCCTGGCAAAGAGAAGCTTGATGACCAGGGGAAGGGCGCCGGGGTAATAAGCCACGTGGTGCATGGGGTGAATGAGGGAGATAAAATAATCCTTGCCGTAAACAAGGCCTGCTGCCTGCAATTGCTTTTCATTGAGGCCGGTTGAGGCGGCCGTCATATCGAAGATCTTGACAATGCTGGTCCCGATAGAGCCCCCGTAGGGTTCTACGGTTTCTCCGGCCAGGATATTAGCGCAGGCAAAACGGCCCTGACGGTTGGCGGGCCCTGCCAGGGGGATGGCTGTCCGGCCGCCCAGGATGGGCTCCTCCACCTGGGCCACATCGCCCAGAGCGTAGATGTCGGGATCGGACGTCTGCATGGCCTGGTCGGTCACAATATGACCCCGCGGGCCCAGGTCCAGGCCGGCTTCCCGGGCCAGGCTGCTGTTGGGCCGGACGCCCACGCTGAGGAGAACCAGATCTGCCGGGATGACTGTCCCGTCGGTCAGAGTGACCTCCTTGCCGTCCTGGGCAATCGATTGGACTGCCTGACCCAGGATCAGGCGGATGCCCTTCCTGCTCAGGTGGTCCTCCAGGGTGACCGTCATATCCCGGTCAAAGGGGGGCAGGATCTGGTCAGCCAATTCAACCAGGGTGACTTCCATACCGCGCTCATACAGATTCTCGGCAAGCTCCACCCCGATGAAACCGCCGCCCACCACCAGAGCCTTCCGGGGCTCCTTGACCTTGATGAAGTCCCAGATACGGTCGGTGTCCTCAATGGTCCAGAGGCTGAAGACATTAGGGGCATCGGCGCCCTCTACCTCAGGAATCAGGGGTGAGGAACCGGTCGACAGGACCAGTTTGTCGTAGGCTTCCTCGTAGGATTCTCCGGTCGCCCGGTTGAGGACGGTGACCTGCTTGCGGTCCCGGTCGATCTTGATAACCTCGGACCGGGTCCTTATATGTATATTGTATTTTTGTGAGATGGTCTCCAGGGTCGAGATGAAAAGAGATTCCCTCTGGCTGATGACCTGGCCAAGATAGTAGGGCAGGCCGCAGTTGGCAAAGGAGACATAATCGCCCCGCTCCAGGAGTATGATTTCTGCGTCTTCGGATAAACGGCGCATCCGGGCGGCTGCCGTTGCGCCGCCGGCGACACCGCCGACAATAATGATCTTCATTGACCCGCTCCCTTCCAGGTAAGACAAGTAATTCCGGATGAATCATAGCACAGGGAAATCCCTGACCCCGGCCTATCTGTAACCTTATGAACGCTTGGAAAGAAGGGAATAAAAAAGCATAAAAAAATCCGGCGAGGACCTACCTTCCCGGGCCGTCTCCAGCCAGGTATTCTCGGCACAAGAGAGCTTAACTTCTGTGTTCGGGATGGGAACAGGTGTGGCCTCTCCGTTAATCTCACCGGAATGGTTGGAA
>JBBAEW010000042.1:0-17646 GCA_041655695.1 Saccharofermentanales bacterium | reverse complement strand
ATGGTGAAAATGAACGTGACATTAATCCTGATGCTTGGCTCGAACAAAATGGTTGGGTTAAAATACATGGAAATAGAGTACATTTTGCAGGTTGTTTGAATAAACGATTGGGTAAAGAAAATGTTGATATGACTCAAATTCAAATAGACACCATTTCTAAATATATTAAATTTCATCATAATGGTGTAATGAAATTGGGTTGGAGGTTAATACTAACAAGCGCAGCAAAATTTGAGATGATAAGTCTACCAGTTATGTATAAAACCTATTTTGAATTTTAAACTATGAAAAAAAAATTTGATGGACTTTAGGTAAAAATACCTAATAGTCATGAGAAAAGTAAAAGAATTAAAAGAAACTACAAATCGTAGAATTTACAAATTGATTTATGAACAGTTAATCCATTGGGATTGTTGTTGGATTTGTTCAAAAAGAAGGGGTTATTGGTGTGATTGTTGGAATGATGGTGAACGTGATTATGATAATCCACTAAAATCTTGGAAATACAAATCAAAGAAGAAAAGACAATACCTTTAGGTTTTATATCTTTAAGGTGTTGTCTTTTTTTGTTTAATTTTTTAAAAAATATTAAAAATATTGTATTTAATATAAAATTAAAAAAATTAATGTAAAGCGTTATTTAATATAACGAATAATTCCGTAATAGGAATAAAAAATAATCAATGTAATTATGGAAAATATAATAGCAACAATAATAATAACTATAATATTAACGGTAATAATCACTAACTATTATAATAAAAGATATTTTAATATTGGATTAAGGTATAATATATTATCAGAATTTAAAATTCTAATCGATTCTATGGAGTTTAGTGATTATGATATAAACGATTTGAACGATTATAACAATAAATTATATGAACTAATATCTAAATATAAAAATATAATTATAAAATATAAATATAAATATATTATTGATATATCTGAAAACATCGATAATATATTTATAATTGATAAACAAATTAAATCATATTCTAAAAATATAGAATATTATAAAAATAAATATTGTCATAATGAAAAATATTCCTATACATTAGAAGTAAAAAATAAAATATTAAGTATTTATCAAGATAATTTAAATATTAAAATATTAGAATTACCATTATATAATATATACAAAATAATTAATGATGTTGTGGATATACCATATAATATAGATTTCTTAAAATTTCTAATCATTTTAATAAAAAATGATTTTGATCATACAGTACAATATGATTATAATAAAGATGAGTTTTTATGTATTTTATGTTTAGTTAAAATATATAGTACATTTGATAATTCAAAAGATTTAAAAGAAATATTATTTATAAAACATAAATATGATGAATCATTAATCAATAGATTTAATCAAAAAAATAAGATTAGAAAAAATATAAATGATATTAAAAAAACATTAGATAAAGATATTAATATACTATATAAAATAATAAATTAAAAATTATGAAAATTAAAATTGAAGAAATTTACAGTAGAACAATGTTTCCTGGTTTAATAATAGGGAAACCTAAAGATGGTATGTATGAAAAATCTTTGGAAGGGATTATGAAATTGCTTCCTGATTATAATCCTATAATTAATGTGTCTGAAGTTAAGTGGGTTGTTCTTTATAATGGTGATGGGAAACAATTGGGATATGGTACATATGGACATATCACTGGAGTTGGAATTGAAATATCAGAAGGTGATGATAGATATTCTTTTTCGGTGATATTTAATTTTGTTCCTGAAAATGAAAAATTAGAAGATAAAATTCAAGTTGTTTTGGAACAAATTGATTGGAAGGATAAAGCATTGAAATGGAATATTGGAGATTTGTAAAAATAATTATTAAACTTTTTAAATTTTTAATAATAAAAATAAAAACATAGTTCAACTATAATAAAAAATAATAATTAAAGGGAAGTATATACTTGTTTAACCTAAACTAATTCCCATTATTTATATATTATTTTTAATTTTTGTTCTTTTTCCTTAATGAATTAACATATTTAATAAATATTCAATGAAAGATTTATACCTTATATCAACTAAAACTTTACAATATCCTGCTGATTTGGATAGAACAGAGCACGGATTAGAACCTTTAAGAAGAGGTTGTATTATTAAAGTTGGTGAAGCAATTGATGCTAATGTCCGAGTTGAAACACTTGATGGGACTTTTGTTTTTGAGAAACCAATTATACTAAAAGTTTGGAAAAATTCTTCTTTATCAGATAAAGAAGTTCATCTTGAACTTGAAAAAAGAGAATTTCCTAAATATAGAGAGGATAAGGATAGAGAATTTTTTGAATTTGATACAATAGAGCAAGCAACAAGGGAAGTTAATGATATTCTTTATGGAACAAAAAATTTGAAAACTTATTATCCAAGAGAAGAACAAAAGGATATTGTTGATGGCGTTTGTAAATTATTCAAATTGAATATTAGTAGAACTGAAAAAAGAAAGATTATAAGAGCATTGGTTAATGCTAAAATGCGTTCTGGTAAATGTCATATTTCTTATAGAATTGTTAAAAATATGGAATTCAGAAGAGTTCTTGTTTTAACATATAAACCAAATGGTGTTGCTGAAAGTTGGCAAGATGATATAGATCATATTGAGTTCGAAGATTTTATTTTCAAAAAATCAATTGGTTTAGATGAGGTTAAATTTGAAGAAACTGATAAAGTTCAAATTATATTTGCATCATTTCAAGATGCTATTGGAGAAGTAAAGGATGATGAAGGAAATATTATAAAACAACATAAAGATAAATGGAATCCAATTTTTGAACAAAGAATTGATTTAGTTATTTCTGATGAAATGCACTATGGATATGAAACAGAAAAATCTAAAAATTTTCTATCTAAATTGAAATATGATTATGAACTTGCTTTATCAGGGACTCCTTTTAAGGCTATTTTAGATGGAAAATATGATAAAGAAGAAGTTTTTACATGGACATATCTTCAGGAACAATTAAAAAGAAGAGCAGAGAAAGAAGGTGGTTGGAAAACTAACATTTATCGTTCATTACCTGAATTTGAAGTTTTCTTATGTAAATATGATAATAATTTAGTAAATAAATTTTTGAAATTTTATACAGATGAAGAAAAAATAACCAATTATAAATTATTCTCTAATGAAAAATTAATTTATGACTTTTTGGAATGGATTAAATTAGATTCGATCATGAATAGTATAATAACTAATCATATGTTTTGGTATTTACCAGAAACTATACAAACCGACATGGTCGAAAAAATTTTATCTGAACATCCTTATTGGAAAGATTATAAAGTGATCAATGCTTCTGGTGATAAAGTAAAGAATTTAGAAGATACTAAAAATAGAATTTATAATAAAGTTGGAAAGACAATTACATTATCTTGTGGTAGATGGAATACAGGATCGACCGTAAAACAATGGAACTCTGTTTGGATGTTAGATGATGGATATTCTGCTGAAAATTGGTTTCAAACAGGAATGAGAAGTGGTAGTCCTTGGGTCGGAAAAGAAGGAGAATTTTTCAAGGAAAAAGTTCATATAGTTGATTTTAATTCGGATAGAATGTTGAAATGTTATATTGAATATTCAACCGTTATATCTAAATATACTGGATATGAACCATCAGAATTTAGTTCAGAAATGTTAAAATGTATGCCAATTTTTAGTATTGATGGTGCTTCTGTTGTTAAAATGGAAAGTGATGATTTATTGGAACATTTTAATAGAATTTTAACTGATTATTTTGGTTCTTTATCTATGTTAGACAAAGGAAAGTTTGATGATGATATTAAGGAAATACTTGAAAACATTCATGGAAATTTAACAAGAGAAGAACAAAAGGAATTAAATAAATCATCAGAAGGTAGAGGTAAAAATTCTAAAAGAACAAAAGTTGGTGATGGTAAAAGCGGAGAAGTTGAAAAAATAGAAGATTATATTATAAAGGCAAGATTAATCACAAATAGATTTAAGAACTTTCTTTTTGTGGTAGATAAAATTTCAAACATAAATGATATTTTTAACTATAGAGAAGAATTTAAAACACAAACTGGAATTAGTGTTGATAACTTCAAAATTCTTTTAGATAAAGGGTTTATAATAGAAGAAAAAATTAATGATAGTATTGACTTATTCAATATTAATAACGAATATTTATATAACTAATGATTACAAAGGAACAACAATTAAGAATAGATATTCTATTCAAACAAATAGATAAATTAGAAAGTTCGGATTCATCAACAATGACTCCTATTTCTGTTTGTAGAGATTTGATTTCTCAAAAATTTAATGTTAATTTTTCTTATTTGGATATCTGTAGTGGTAAAGGTACCTTTCTATTGTGTTTATATTTGGAATTTTGGAACTTTTTAGAAAATATAATTACTGATATTGAAGAACGGAATAAGTTTATACATAATAAAATTGTTGGAAATGATATTTCAAAAGCACAAGTAGATATTGCTAAATCAACTATGATAAAGATTCAAAAGATATTAAAAATTAAAAACATATTAGATTTTAATATATATAATTATAACATACTTGATGAAAAAAATAATTTAGATGAATTGAAAAAGAAATTTACTTGTGTCATAACAAATCCACCGTATAACGGATTAAGGGGAGAAGGTGGTAATTTGAAGTCTTTGGATATTTATCCTGAATTTATAGAAAAGGCATATGAAATGGCAGATAGATATGTTATTATGATTACCAAATCACATTGGATGAATAAACCTTCCATGAAAACTTTCAGAGAAAGAATGATTAATGAATTTAATGTTGATAAAATAGTTCATTATCAAGAAAATCCATTTAAGGGAACACAAATTTCTGGTGGAGTATCATATTTTGTAATTGATAATCAAAATACAAAAGAAACATTTGAATTAAATGGTGTTGTTTATGATAGGAAAGTTGCTTTGGATTTCTTACCTTATGAATTGAATACAGAAGAATTGAAAGTATTAAATAAATTCTTAAACTTTAAAAAGTTAAATTTGTCAAATTTTAAAGCGGAGGGATATTATGGTATATCAACAAATGATGATAGGTTAATATCTGATGAAAATGGTATAAAATGTCATGTTTCTGAGCAAAAAGGCAGGATAAAATATTTATCAGTTGATAAGATAACTGATAAAATAAGACAGGACTTGAATAAACCAAAGATATTTTCAACATCAAGTTATGGTGCTAATCCATATGCGTTAGGTAGAATTTTATGTAGTGATGGAAATGAGATTTGTAGTCAAAGTTTAGTTAGTTGGAATTTTGAAAATATTAATGAGATGAAGACATTTTATGAATATCTAAATTCAAAGGTTTTCAGATTTGCTATTTCTTTATTAAAGAATAAGCAAAATGTATCAAAAACCGTATTCTCATTAGTTCCACATATTGATTTTTCAAAATTAGAGAAAGTAGATGATGAAAACATTTACAAATATCTAAATCTAACAGAGGAAGACATACAAACTATTGAAGAAAGATGTGAAAGATTAAAATTAATTAAAAAATAATAATAAAATTATGAAAATTGTAAAAGAAATTTATTGTGTAAATAAAGACAAAGATGGTGTGATTATAAATGTTGGAGTTATCAATGAAAAATTGAACGAAAAAGGACAGAAAACATATTCTTCAAAGAAGAAAGAAGATTTCATCAAAGAAGTTAGAGATTTAGAAAAGAATGGAAACGAGGTAGAAATTAAAACATCAGAAGGAACAAGAGTTCATATTGTAAAAGACAAATATTTAAGAACAGATGGTGATCAATCAAAAGATAATGATCTTTTAGAATTAAAAGAATGTAAATAAAATGGCAATAAAAGGTATTAAGAAAATTAAAGATGAAATAAATAAACTGTCCAAGTATAGAAAAGAACACGCTGATACTTTTGGTGAAGTTTTTACAGATTTTTATTTAGTTGATGAACATGTATCTAATATCGATCCTGAACTATTTAAGGATCCAACATCAACATTTCTTGATCCTTGTGCTGGATTTGGTCAATATCCTATTATTTTAATAGAAAAATTAATGGATGGATTAAAAGAATGGGAACCTAATCCAGAAAAAAGATATAAACATATAGTTGAAAATCAAATATTTATGATAGAATTACAAAAAGAATCTTGTGATATAATTGAAAGATTATTTAACCCAAAAGGAAAATATAAATTAAATTTATACAATATGTCTTTTTTTGATTTTAATGTAAATGATATAAATTAAAATATGAAGAAATATTTAACTATCGGTAAAATAATAGGTATATTAACTATTATATCAATAATATTAGGTATTATGTCATATTTTATTCATGATATGCAAATTTTTTTTATTAATTCTTTCTATTTATTATATTCATTTATTAAAAATTTACCAATTAAATTAATTTATATATTAATTGGTTCTTTATTAACAATTAGTATTAATTTATTGATTAAGAAATCAAAGAAAAAAGTTGATTTTGTGATCATTCATAATGATAAAAATGATATTATAATATATGTATATTATAGTAATAATAATAAAAATATAATATGTGTTAAATACTTTTGTAAATATTGTAAATCACAATTGGATATTAATAACGTATTTGGTTCATCGTGTAATTGTGATCCTGTAAAATATTATGATATTAAATTAAATGATCTAATAATTCTTGATTTGAAAAAATATTGTGATAATGAAATTAAATATAAATCAAAAAATGTTATTTATAAATAATGAAAAAACCAGGTGGAACATTAGCAGTAAACAATATAATAAGATCAGGTAAAGGAAGTATCAGAGAAATACAAAATGGTGAATTTCCTAAAAAAATCAAAATAAAATATGATAAACCCAATAATACAAGGGATATAGATTATATTTTACAAAATGATGATCCATATATACTTATCGATGGTTGTATTCTACATAAAGGAGATTTAATTAATGAATCAAATAACCAACCAATTGAATCAAAAAACAAAAACTCAAATTCAATATATGCCGAAATTTCAGCAATAAAAAACAATGATGATTTAAACTATTTAGTTGATAACAATCAAGTTGAAAACTATAATAGTAAAATGGTTTATTTACACAGAAAATATGGTAAAGATATCAGTGATAAAGCAACCAGTGATTTAAGTAAATATAATGTAGTAGTGATGGATGAAGATTTAAATGTTTTAATACCAGGTAAACATTTTAAAATTGTTAGTGATGTTGGATCACAATATGATAGAAATAAGAATACAAAAAAATATGGATTATATAGATGGGTTCTTAAAACAGAACTTATAGATAATAAAATACCTAATGATGAACTTGGTTATTTTATAAATACATTAACTTATATGGATAATAAATTAAATGATATTGAAATATCAAAAACAATTGATATTCTAAAAAATAAAATAAATTTATTAAAACAATGAAAAAATATAGTGATTATTTAAATCAATTAAATATTAATAAAAAACTATATGAGATGGCAATGTCATCTGATAAAAAGAAAAATATTCAAAGATTTAAGGAATCAGGTGATTTTAAATCAATATTAAAAGAAATAAATATATTAATCGATAAAATAAGAGAAGAATCATTAAAACTAGATTACAACGATATAAATTATAGTATTTATAATAATACAATAGAAATTCATTATAATTCAATATTGAGTGCATATTTAAATACATTAAAAGAAATTTTATTTGGATTGTATGATAACTCAGATATAATGAATAAAATTTTTCAAGATGGATATAGGGATTTATTTTTAGAAATTGATATAGATAAAAATAATTTTAATAGAATAGATATTATTAATGGTTTACCAAATTTTATGAAAAAATTAGAATTAGGTAAAAAAGTATATAAAAAATTAATAAAGGATTTTAATTATATATCTAGTTTTTATGGATATTCACCAAGTATAAATAGTGATATGGTATGGGATAGTATATTAGATGATAATGATATATACTCCTTTACAAACGATGATAATATAATATCTTTTTATAATGATTTTAACTATGATGAAATTATAACTATATTAAAACAATTTTATTCAGTAAAAGGAAAAAGATTTTATGATGATGATTTTTTAAAAAAATATAATTTATCAGATAAAAAATTAAATGATATTTTATAAAAAATATTTAAACTTTTTTAATTCGTCATATACAATTAAATACACAATTATATTTACATTATGTGATAGAAAAGTATTATTCGATCAAAATGGAACAATAACAAAAGATTTTAAAAAATTAATATCATTAATATTTAAATATATTGAAAATTCACCTAATGTTAAAGCTGAAAATTTAACACCATTAGAAATGAGTAAAATATCAAATACATATAAAAAGATATCAAAATATAGAGCTGGTGGTTTGAATGCAGTAGAAACCAAAAAAATGTATAATGATATGGTAAATGAATTAATTGAACAAATATAGGTTTTCATTTTTCATTTTTAAGGGATTTAGAAAAATCTAAATCCCTTTTTTAATATATACATAAAAAATAAATAATTTTTATGAAAAATATTAAAAATTTTAATAACTTTGTATCCGAAACCAATAATGATGAAAATATGAATGAATCTTGGAGACAAATTAAAGGATACCTAAAAATTCCTCAAATTTTACTAGAATTATTACTTAAAAAATTAGTTAATTTTGTTCCTAGAATTGGATTAAGATATGATGAATTGTCAGCAAAAATAGATTTTGATAAATCATTATCACCAAATACAATTAAAGATGATATCCAAAAACTAACCATTAATGATATCAAAAATGATAATTTAAGAAGAACACTAAAAACAAAAGGAATTTTTGATAAGTGGAATGTTTATTATATGAATAGACAACATCAAAACAGGGATGCTATCTATATCACAAAGGATGAACTTAAAAAGGGTGATAAATATTATGGTGAAAGAATATCTGATCATGATATAGATGATAAATATTCATCAAAAAAACAAAGAAGATACTTTAAAGAAAAGGGAGTTAAAAATATATCAGAATTAGAACCGCAATTTTATGTAGTTGCTGCAGTTCATTCTGATAATCATGATAAAATGAATATTGAACGAAAAGAAAGATATAAAAAGAAAAAAGAAAGATCACTTGAAAAATTGGTTGATAAGTGTATTAAAAATGATAAATTAATAGGTAGAAGTTCTTCTACATATGGAAATTGGTCATATTTACCAGTTATACACAAGGTAGTTAAAGAAGATAGAATTGACCTAGTTCAAAAAATAATTGATGCATGTTTAGATGAAGATGATGTTAAAAAGGTTTTAAATCAAAAAATTGATCATGAAGGATGGCAAGATGATAGAAATGGTAAATCACCAATTGATTTTGCTAAGTCAGAAGAAATGAAAACTTTACTTAGAAAATATATGTAAAATGATTTCAATTAATATTAATAAAACAGATTTAGATTTTACTGAATGTAAAAATTCAATGGATACATTAAATGTATTCCTTAATGAATTATTATCTCATTTTAGAAAACATAACATATCAAAAATAAGAGTAACCGCTTTCATGGGAGCTACATTAGGGGATTCATCATTGTTTCAACATGGTTTAATTATAGATAATGTTTTATATAATTCAAATCCTGTACCCTATAAAATAGGAAAATTAAATGACATAGATGTATATGTTGATCCATATTTAAGATATGATGATAATAAAATTTATATAGAATATGATAATACTCATATAAGAACTATGAAAATTAATAGGTTATTAAATAAAAATTATAAAGTATTAATTGATAATATAGTATTGGACAGGGATTTAATGGATATTTTAATATAGTATAAAAAAGAGATTTAATTAATCCCCTTTATTTTTTTCAATTTGTTATATCTTAAATATTTATGTAATCCAAATTCTTTTAATGATCTTTCATATAATAATTCTCTTGGTGTATCAGGTTCTCTAAAAATAATCTCCATATCATCATCAGTTAAAAACAATACACCGAAATTGACAATAAAAAATTCTAATAATGTTTTAATAAAATTATAATCGTGATTATGTATTTCAAAATTTAATAATTCATCTTTATTAGTATATCCATAAAATACGAAAGGTTTATCTATAAAAACTTGTATTGTACATTTCTTATGATCAATAATAGTAATATTAACAAAATTAAATTTATTAATATCTTTAATAGGTATAGGTTTACTCAAATAAATAGTTCTCATTTATTTACGATAAATTATACAGAATTTTTGTTTACATGCACTTAAAATAGATTCTTTTGCTGTATCTACAAAAGAATTAAAGTTAGTGTAATCTTCGTAATGATTGGAGTTTATTGAATTTACACAATATTGTGCAACATCTTCTGTTATATCAATAGTTCTTCCAATATAAATGATATTTTCATCATTTAATTTATGAAAATGATTAAAAAAATCACTATCTTTATTCCCCTTATCAAATGGGTTATTTTTATCAAAACCTTTAATATAAATATTACCTTTTAAATTTACTTCCATAATTTTAAATGTATGAATTTATTCTATTTATTTCATCTTTAATATTTTTAATTCTTGTTTGGATGTCATTTGACATACCCATTAGATGAATTAATTCTTTCTGTTTTTTCTCTAGTATTGGTTTTGCGTTTTTTCTGATATTTGATGCAAAATTAGGTTCTTTAATGTCAATAATACGAACTCTTATACCATCAAATCCGAATTCAGATGATAAATAAAAAGGTGTAAACTTTGTTAAATATATAATTATTTTTCTAGCATTAAAGAATGTCTTATTTTTTTCAAATCTATTAATAATTTTTTTAAATCTATCTAATTTTGATTTTGATGAAAACCCAAAATTTTCAACTGTATCAAAATTGAGACTACCACTACATTTAATTTTATTTAAATATGGTTTAGTAAATTGTAAGAAAATAGACTCATCATTTACTCGTAATCTTACCATTTTAAAAAATACATTATTGTCTTTATTTTTTAAACAAATAGTATCATCAATTATTTGAGCAGTAATATTTTTAATAGTTTGTGTATTTCGAAAACCATTCATTGATTTTTCAAATATAGACACATTTACTAAAACCTGTTCCTTAAATACGATTTCAAATATTTCGCTTAAGTTTATCATATTTTTATAAATTAACTTTTCCAATGTTTAGTGTGATATCCACATTTTTTACATCTCATATAAACTCTAATTGTATTTGTTCTAGTATTAAAAATACCTTGATGTTCATTAACGATTACTTCTTCAACAATCCAATCATGTTTACAGAATGCTTGTCTAAAATAATTAATTAAACCTCTCATAATTTTTATTTTTTTAATTTAACAATACTATCTTTATCAATTATAGCAATATAATCCCTATCTTGTGTTCTGGCATATTCTTCACCATGAACAGAAGGATCATAAGTATGTTCATAAATAAGTTTAAGTTTTAAATTTTCAGAAGCCTTATCAATTGCTTCATTCCATGCTTCTTTTTGTGCTTCAAATAAACATTTTAATACCGCATTATATAAATAATTATAATCGTGGTGTTTAGTTGTTGGTTTTATACCAATACTTTTCAATATTTCTTCTGGTGATTTCATTATTGTTCTTTTTTAATTATTTCAAAACCAAATTTATCTAGTTGTTTCTTAATATTCTTAAATGATAATCTACAACTCATAATATCATAGTTATTAATAAAATGACATACAAAAGAATCATCATATACCCCTATTTTATCATGATTAGTATTATATGATGTTAACTTACAATTTGTTAAGAAAATTTCTTCTACTTCTTTTTTTGTAAATAATTTTTTACGTTTCCGTTTTTCATATTTAATATCACTAAAATGTGCTAATCTTTGTGGTGATGTTGGTAAGATAATTACCTTGTTTTCAACGTGTAATAATTGTTTAAGTTTAGATTCTGATATTTTCATACTTGTGTAATTTAGATCACAAAGATAATAAAAATATTTAACATTTAAAATGTTTCCACTAAAATAACATCGGAATATCTATTTATTTTATTATATCTTGCCCACCAAGTATCACCAGCTGGAAATGTTAGTTCTTCTGCATCTTTAGTAAATTGATGTTTATACCAAGTTCCTTTTCTTAATTTTCTATACCATTGATATTTACCTAAGTAAACATCTAACCAATTTTGTTTCATATATTTACATTTCAATTATTTCAATAATTCTATTTGGATCAATATTAACCAAACATGTCCATTCATATTCTACTGTATCAATAAGGTGTTCGTATAATCCTGATATATCTATTTTTAAAACAACCTCATCATATTCTTCTTCGTTTTCTTCTTCCCATTCTTCAATTCTTTCACCTAACCAATTAAATAGTGCATTTTCAGTATCTTCTATTGTTTTAAAAAGATAAACACCTTTAATATCACCATCTATTCCAAAATCTTTTGGTATTCTTGGTTCAATACCATTTTCATATATTGATTCTAAGTTTTTACGTCTGGTTACATGATAAGCAAACGTAAATTCATGTTTTGGTATATTTATAAATTCATTAAATTTTTTCATATTAATTTAATTTTTTAATTAGTGAGTAACTATCATCATATTCAATAAAAATTTCAAATCCCATATTAAAATATAGATTGACTGCTTTATAATTATCTTTATTAACAATTAATGTTATGGTATTAAGTTTAAGTTTATTTTTAACATATATAAATATTTGTTCTAATAAGTATTTAGCGTATCCTTTACCTTGATATTCTTTATATGTTTTTAAATCATAAATCGATACATATTCATGATTAAAAAATTCATCAGGTTCTTCAATATTAAACGATGTTTCTGTGGCTAAAGTGTTATTAATAAATAATTTAAATTTATTATTTTCGATGATAAATTTTTTTAATTCTGAATTGTATTCATTTATAAATTCATTGAATTTTTTCATAAAACTTATTTCCTATTTAAAATATTTTTTTCATATTCGTATAATTTTCTAGCTATTTCGTTAGCGCTTATTTTATTTTTAACTAAATCTATAAATTTTCTATGTAAATTTATTAATTCTTTAGTTCTTTTTTCAATTTGACCAACTTTACTCCAAATAGTATTTTCTAAATATCTTTTAAGTTCATATTCAATTTCATCATCAAATGCAATTTTACTATTATCATCATTTTTAGATTTTGAACTATTTCCCATTATTTTAGCAATAGTTGTTTTTTTCAAATCCCATTTATCGTCATTAACGGTTCTTAATCTATATCTAAAATCATTATAAGCATTACTACCAATAATTATTGATCCGATTATTTCTGCTGTAACAGGACTTGAAAATTCATCAAACCACTTATTTGTATCTGAAAATCCATGTTCAATTACATATTTTTCTCTATTTAAAACACCATTTTTGACAAAATCATCAGGTAATGACGTTCCTTTTTTTATAATAGTCCAATCTTTATCTGTAATATCCAATTTTTCATTCATGAAATCTTCAAATTTTTGTATTTTTCCCATATTAATTATTATTTTTTCCCATATTTAAGATAATCGGTTAATTGTCTTTTTTCATCTTTTGTTAAATGTTGTGAATGTATATAGATTCCATCTCCTTCTCCTGCTACATCAAACCCAATTCCTTTTTTTGAATCTTCTTTATCATATATCATTAATTTATCTCTATCCAACCACATTTCATACCCATTTAAAAAGATTTTTTCTCTTTTACCTTCATTTGTTGGTTTATTATTAAGTTGTTTAATAAAATTAACTACATCTAACCATGTTTTTTTAATATCATCCCTTTCAAACTCTACTGAATATTTTTTTTCCAATTCGTCAATAACAGGTTCCAACCAATCCCATGAATAATCATATAATAAATTTTCTTTATGGTAAATACAATCTGTATCATTTTCCCAAAAAGAATCAGCAGATGGATATTCGTGTTCTTCAATATAATATGTATCACTATTTTTATATCTTAAACCTAAGTAATCTGCAATAATAACATTACCTTCAATAATATCTTGTTTTGATAAATTTACACTTTCATTAACACTTTTTTCAATGTAAAGTTCTGGTTCTTTTCTTCTTATCCAATTATTAATCTCGATTTCATTAACATTAAAACCATACCATTCAGGTATTTTAACATCCCATTTATTTTCAACTTTATCTACTCTACCTTCTTTATCAAAATGTATTTTAATATAGAATAAATCATTCTTTTTTGATTTTATGACTATCGGTTCTAATGTTGATTTATTTTCATTAACAAATTGATCCCATTTTTTAATCATACTAATATTATTAATTTTTAAGATATTTTATTTATTTTATAAAAAGAATCTCTCGCATACCAACCACTTGGTTGTTCATTATAACCATCATCTACTTTACAATAATTATCATCATTTATTTGAATAATTTTAAAACGAATAAAGTCACCATGATGTTCATCTCTACTTTGCCCCCATGATCTAACTTTTGCATATTGTGTAGCATGTTGACTCCATGAATCAGTTGGTGCATCAGTTCTTGGAAAATCAACAAATATTAAATTATTATCACCGACTTCTGGCCAAACTTTTTCTAAATAAAAATGTTGTTTTGTTATATGATTATATACTCTTATGTGTTTCTTATCATGCCATTTATCAGGATTGTTATTAACATATGCGAAATTACTATATCCTGAATTCTTCATATACTCAAAATCTCTTTCGGATATGGGATATTCTAAACCATCAATTTTTATACCTTCATTAATAAATTGGTTAAATTTTTTCATTTAGTATTATTTATTTTATTTTATTTTATATTATATTATATATAAAATTAATTAATCAAATTTTCTAATATAGAAAAATAATCATCAACAAGTTCATTCACTCTTTCTTTATGTTTATCAATTGTTTTTGTTTCTTGTTTATTTACATCATGTAAAATTTTTAAAATTTCTCTATCTTTTGATACATCAATTTTCCTACTTTCATTATATGGTACATCAATACTAAATGCATGATCACCCAATAACCACCAATATTTAGAATCTCTATTTCCCCATAATACAACTTGATAACAACTATCATCAATAATCTCAATAGTGGCATCAGTAAAATACCAATGTTTATAAGGATCAATTTTAAATACATTATCATATATTTTATATATCTTATCAGAATTTTTAATTATAACATGCTTGATAATCATATTATCTGTATTAAAAATCTTTACCATAAATAATATGACATATACCGATGCTACAATAAGTAATATTAAATAAATTATTTGTTTTCTCATATCTTTATTTTTTAAAAATTAGAAATTGCAAATATTAAAGATATTAGCATGTATATTACAAATACACTTAAGAAAAGTGTAACTATCATAGTAATAAATTTGAGTAATTTATATCCCATTTATTTAGTTTCTTTAAGTGCATATTTTAATTCAACTTCAAGTGCTGATAATATTCCATTATTTTCCATAATGTTTTTTATCGGACAAATACAACCATCATCAAATTTAATAAAAATGATACCTTTTTCATTCTTAATGATTTCAATTTCAACTTTTGTTCTTTCCATATTATTTAATTTTATCTATTAATCTTATTTCAAACATGTATCCATCAATCATAAATTCATGAATATGTGGTTCTGTTGATTTTTCACCTAAGTCTCTAATTCTATCATCAAAATCTAAATCGCACATTATATCCATTAACTTATTAAGTAATCTTCTTTTCGTTAATTCATTTTTAATTTTATCTTTTCCCATTTTTATCATTATTTTATTAATTATTAAATTTAACTCTTTTTCAAAATTAACGAATATTGGGTTTGATTTAGATTTTTAATATCCATTTCTATTAATTTAAAAATTTAGACTACAAAGATAAAAAATATTTTTTATAAACAAAACTTTTTAAATTACATATAATGTATTATCTTTATAATTAAAATTTAAAAATGGGAGAAGATTATTATTACATGCATTATTATAATGGCAACGACAATATATTAAATCTATTATCAGAACAATATGGTTTATTATTTTGTAAAAAGATTTCTATTGGTTATAGCAGACAAGATGAAATAGAATACTATGATCCTGTTAAAAGAAAATATGTGACTAAAGTAAAATTGAAAAGAAAAAATATATCATTAAAATTCTATTATTATAATATTAATAAAAAAGATTTTAATGAAATTGTAATTAAAGATCACAAAATATACAATAAAAAATACAGTAGTAAATTTTTTGAAGATAATTTCATACCAGTTGAAAAAATACTCGATAAAATCGATATTATGTATCGTATTAAAAAAATAGAGAAAATTAAAAAACTTTAATGTAAATTTAATATATGAATAATAAATCAAATTGTGTAATAATAGATTCAATTGGACAAAATTTTGATAATTTTATATATAATACCAATACCAATATCAAAAATTCTGATTTAGTTTTAAACGGATTTGAAAAGTTTTTTATAATAAAAAGATATTTTAATAATGATTTTCGTAAAATAACAGAAAAACATGGTATGATCGTTATAGAAGTATTAAATCTATACAAAAAAGACATATTAAAATATAATAAAAAACCAATAAAAAGAAATAGTAGTATAGAATTTAATACATATTATTTCAATGGTAGAGATAATATACCATTAAAATATTTAAAAAATAAATTAGAATTGAATATAAATGATTTTGATAATTATAGACATATTATACCTTTTAATACATTAGACTATAATCAAGTATACAGAAAATTAAAAATTAAAAAAATAATACAGAAAAATGGAAAAAGTTAAAGTTAAAGTTTTTAATAACGGAGAAAACGATTTACCAAATTATTCAACATCATTATCAGCAGGATTTGATTTTAGATCTGATTTTAGTAAAATTAAAACAATTAATGATTTAATTGGTAATACACAATTCACACTAACTAATATTGGTGATGAAAAAATTGTAACATTATTACCTGGTGGTAGAGTATTAATACCAACTAATTTACATATTAAATTACCAGATAATTATGAATTACAAGTTAGACCAAGAAGTGGTTTAGCACTTAAAAACGGAATCACAATTGTAAATTCCCCAGGTACAGTAGATCCGGATTACACTGGAAATGTGGGAATTATATTATTAAATACTGATTTACACAATTCATTTGAAATTAGACATGGGGATAGGATTGCACAAGGTGTTATAAATGAAGTTAAACAAGTAGAATGGGATAAGGTAGATACAATGGAAGATTTAGGTAAAACTGATAGAGGACAAGGTGGATTTGGTCATACTGGAGTATAATGAAAAAAGGTAAATTAAAAGGAGTAGAAGAAGGGATTAAGTTTTTATTTAATATAGAAACTTATCCCGGTTTTACTGATGATAAATTAATATTTAATTATAATGATATATTATTAGATAATAGATTAAAAAAAATACAAAAAATAAAAAATGGGAGCATGTAGAGAAAGTCTTAATGTTTATTATAGATTAAAATATTGTGGTTCGTATAAACAGTTTTTCAAGGAAATTAAAAGATTATTTCACCCATTATTCAATAAT
>JBBAEW010000041.1:0-17916 GCA_041655695.1 Saccharofermentanales bacterium | reverse complement strand
GCTTTGAACCTGATCGCTGCCATGAGTCCGGAAGAGGAGCGGGCCTCCATATTGAAACCCCTGGAAGACCGGATGATGGGTTAGGCCGGCCCCTGAAATCGTACTTCGTGAAATAATAATTTTACGAAGTACGGGATACTCTTTTACAGATCAAAGGGGATTCCAGCCAAAAGAGCTCTTTTATTCCATGTCAGGCAGTGCTCTGGCTGTCTGAAACATTTTAAAAGCATCCAGGCGCAATTGAATCAGGGAAATTCAATCAGAGGTTCTGTTGTCTGAGATGATTGGCTTTTTCGAAAGAGACTGTTCTCTCCGCTGATCTTTTTCAGCTCTTCCATGTTGGTAAAAGGATTATAGATGGCAAAGATCACGACAAGCAGGATGATGATCATCAGGAGCGTTAAAAGATGCCGGAGTGTGCGCTGGTTTCTTTCCTGCTGGAACTTGCGGTTGATCTTGTCAACCGTGGTATATCCTTTGAGCCTGTAAATGCGGTGGCCGGATTTGGCGTCTTCCTTGATGCTGCCCCGGGCCGGTTCATAGTATTTAGTCAGGATGGTGTGTTTGCGGCTCATCTGGTTGTCCGGAAGATTTTTGCGCACCAATGCTTCCTGGTCCTGGCGCGGCCTGGGTCTCCGGATTGGAGGTTCTGCCTGATCGTTTATCTGATAGGGTTCGTAGTCCATGTTCATCTGCTCCCAATGGTGTTTATTTTAGCATATGAGACCTTTGGTTCGGAATGATAAAATCAGACTTGATAGTGAACAATTGTTTTGTTAATATAGGAATAAAGAAAGATTGTTCCCCGTTGACAGATGTCAGGAGGCAACCATGAAAGAAACTTATCCTTTTACACGCGCCAACGTCGATGAGACGCTGGAGGCAGTCTACGATTTCATTTGTGACTATATCACCAACAACTCCTACGCCCCTTCGGTCCGCGATATCGGTCAGGGGGTCGGACTTCGTTCGACCTCGACCGTTTACAGCCATCTTAAGCGATTGGCCACGGAAGGCCGGATTGAGATGGATACAGGCAAGCGGCGATCCATCCGTGTTCCTGCCTTGGAGGCGGATGGCTCCCAGCTGATTCCCCTGCTTGGAACCGTCACTGCCGGGCGGCCTATTCTGGCCACGGAGAACATTGAGCGCATGCTGCCTCTCCCCTTCCCTGTCAGCCCTTCAGCCGAATCGGTCTTTGCCCTTCGGATCGCAGGCGACAGCATGACCGGCGCCGCAATCCTGGACGGTGACATCGTCATCATCGAAAAGCAGAGCATGGCGGATGACGGAGAGATTGTCGTCGCCCTCCTGGATGACGAGGCGACCGTCAAGACGCTCAAGCGCAGTCCTGCCGGCAGCTACTACCTGCATCCGGAAAATGAGCTCTACGATGACATCCCCCTGGACCACGAAGGAACCCGTATTCTGGGTGTCGTCCGCGGCCTCATGAGGATGGATATCTAGCTTCAGTGCTGGCGGACGGATGAGTGGGAAACAACCCTGGGGTAGCGCACACCGGTCCTTGAAGCCAGGCGCGTCTCATTGAAGATGAGATGGAGCTCCTCATAAGGCTTGATGCAGACTATTGAAGTCTTGTAGAGCAGCTGCTGGGTTCCCCTTGAAGAGACGATGACCGATTCCCGGTCAAAGCCGACGATCAGGCCCTCGATGATGGACTGATCAAACAATTGAATGACTACATTGATCTTCTCACGCCTCAGATGATTGAGAAAGGTTTCCTGGATTCTGATGGTCTGTGAAATCGACGGTTTGTTGGTTTCCGGACTTTCTTTTTGTCTGCCCTGCTCCATGTCACGCTCCTTTGCTCATTGGAAAAACGGTGAATCCATTCCCAGAATAAAGACAAAGAGGACGGAATATTTTGTAGAGAACGAAATTGAGCTTTACAGACAGGGGATCTTGTCAATCAAGAAGGAGAATATGGAGATCCCGGCGGGCCCTGAGCCAGGTCTGTTGTCGTTTGGCATAACGGCGGCTGGCGCGGGCAGCCTGCTCCCTCGCTTCTTCCAGGCTTGTCTGCCCCTTGAGGAAGAGTGTCAGCTCACGGTAACCGATACCCCGAAAAGCCGGACAGGCGCTATAATCCGGGAAGGCCTCCATCAGTTTGGCCGTCTCTTGGACCAGGCCCTGGTCCAACATGCGGTCCAGCCGTTGATTGATCCGATCGTAAAGCGCTTCCCTTGAAGTCAGATCAACCCAGAAAGGCAAATAAGGCAGATCCGGGCCCTCTTTCTTGGATTCCCTGTTCAGCTCTGTTAAGGTTTTGCCTGTCTGCTCATAGAGCTCAAAGAAGCGGATGATCCGCCTTCGGTCTGCCTTGGCCAGTGTAGCCGCTGCTTCCGGGTCCAGGCTCCTTACAAGCTCCCAGGAAGCTTCAAGGCCCCGATCATCGACCTGGTCGCCTATAAGGGCGCGCAGGTCCGCATCGGGTTCAACCTGTGGAAAGCGAAGTCCGTCCAGAAGGCTGGAGATGTATTGGACGCTGCCTCCGCAGAGGATGGGTTTCTTTCCCTTTTCCAGGAGCTCCCCAAGCAGAGGCCGGGCCATGGCCGTGTAAGAGGCCACGGTTATGACTTCACAGGGATCCAGGATATCAATCAAGTGATGGGGTATTTCCGCCTGCTCCGCGGCTGACGCTTTGGCCGTCCCTATGTCGAAGCCCCGGTAGACCTGCATGGCATCACAGGATACAATCTGGCCGCCCGTCTGCCTGGCAAGCTCCAGGGCAAGCCATGACTTACCTGCAGCAGTCGGTCCTGTAATGACGGGAATCTTATGAGGCAGCTCCCCTGCCCTCTTCAAGACTTCCTCCAGAAGTCCTTCTCTGGAAGCCGAAGAAAAACGACTGACAGACAAGGCCTTCCGGGGCATTCAAACGATTCTCCCGAAGAGTTTCTCTATCTCCCTCTGTGTCAGCCGGACAAGGACCGGCCGGCCATGCGGGCAGTGATAGGGATTGGTCAAGGTCGAAAGGCGGGTCAGCAGAATGCGAATCTCCTCCTCACTCATGCGGTCATGGGCCTTGATGGCAGCCTTGCAGGCAATCTGATGAAGGATCTCTGTATCTTCAATCTCCTTGCCGGTTCTTTGAGCTGTCAGCAGGGTATCCAGGGCGGCCCGCATGGCGGCAGCGGGGTCCAATTCTTCCCCGGCTCCCTTGCTGCCGGCCGGAATCGACCGGATGGCCACGGACTGGTAGCCCAAGGGCTCATAGTCAAAACCCAGATCCTGGAAGTAGCTTTCCTCTTCTTCCAATAGAGCCATCTCGGAATCATTGACCTCCAGGCGGACCGGAAGAAGGAGTGTCTGACCAGGTATCCTCTTATCCGTCTGATTCCTCTTAAGGAGGAGCTCTTCGTAGAGCACCCGTTCATGGGCGGCGTGCTGATCGATCAGAATCAGGGACTGGTCATCTTCCAGCAGAATATAAGTCTGCAAAAATGTTCCAATCAGGCGTGCCTGGGCCAAAGGGCTGATATCATCGTGCAGGATTACCGGGCCGGCCTGACTCGCAGGAGGCAGATAATCAGAAGCCGGTGAAGAAGCCGGGGGGCTGGAAGGGGGAGCCTCAGCCGGAGGTACTCGAGGCATGGACCACTGGGGACTTACTGACTGCTTGATTTGAAGCTGTACAGCCGGGGCCGGCAGATCCTCAGACGGCTCGGGCACAGCCTTTTCTGTCACAGCAGCTTCCGCTATTTGAGAGCCCTCTTCAAGGGCTCTGCCTATGGCGTGGTAGACAGCGCGAAAGAGCGCTTTCTCATCCCAGAAACGCATCTCTGTTTTTTGCGGATGCACGTTGACGTCGACCAGATTGCCGGCAATGGAGAGATGGAGGACAAGCTGAGGGAAACGACCCTTCATGAACCAGGTTTTGCAGGCTTCATCGACGGCCGCGCGAAGAACAGGTGATACGATGACCCGGCCATTGACGATGAATACCTGCCGGGCCCGGTTGTGCCTTGCGGCCTGGGGACCGGATACAAAACCGGAGACGCGGACAGGGGCTTCATCCAGAGTCACGGGCAGCATCTGGGAGGCTGCCTGGCTGCCAAAAACAGCATAGAGGGCACTCATCAAATCATGATCACCGGGTGTATAGAGGATTTCCCTGCCCCCATCCCCTTCCAGCCGGAAGGAGACATCTGGCCGTGTCAAGGCGATCTTGCCGGTTATATCTGAGACAGCGGCCGCTTCTGCAGCGTCGGAGCGCAGGAACTTGTAGCGGGCGGGCGTATTGTAAAAAAGATCCCTGCAGATAACCTGTGTGCCGGGCGGCATGCCGCAGGGCCCGCTCCTGATCCGCTCCCCTCCCTCGACCAGGAAAAAGGTCCCCTCTTCCCTGTCCCTGGGCCGGCTTCGGACTTCAAGCCTGGAGACCGCGGCAATGGATGGCAGGGCTTCTCCGCGAAAACCCATGGAGGAAAGGTCAAAGAGGTCCTCGGTCCGGGTAAGCTTGCTGGTGGCGTGGCTTTCGAGTGCCAGAAGGACGTCCTCCTGGCTCATGCCGATTCCGTCATCCTGGCAGAGAATCTGGCGGATTCCTCCCTGTTCGATGGAGAGGCGAATCCGGCTGGCTCCGGCATCCAGTGCGTTCTCAAGCAATTCCTTGACCACTGAAGCCGGGCGTTCAACCACTTCTCCGGCAGCGATGCTGTTAATGGTTTGACGATCGAGTTTCCTGATGGAAGTCATGGCTGGACCTCTTCCTGGTTGGAATTCAATCTCTTCTTGCGGGCAGCCAGCTCCTTGAGATCAAGAAGGAGTCCATAGGCATCGACCGGGCGCATCTGATCGACATCTACCGCGTCCAGGAGGCCGACCATTTCATCAGCTATCCGGACAGATTGGGCTCCGCTGAAGAGATCCTGCTGGCCGTCCATGGTTCGGGCCTGGCGTTTGACGACCGCCCGCTTGTCCTGGCCCGACTGTTCCAGGTAGGCCATAATCTCCCGGGCCCGGTCAAGGACCGAGCCTGGCAGTCCCGCCAGCTTGGCAACCTCGATGCCGTAGCTTTCGCTGGCGCCGCCCGCCTGGACCTGATGGAGGAAGACCATGTCCCCGTCCCGCTCTGCCACAGTAAAGTGTGCGTTGAAGGCGCCGGGCAACCGGTTGCCCAGGTCGATCAGCTCATGGTAATGGGTGGCAAAAAGTGATCTGGCTCCCAGAAGTGCCGGATCGGAAATGAATTCCATAACCGACCAGGCGATGGAAAGGCCATCCGCCGTCCCGGTTCCTCGCCCGATCTCGTCCAGGATAAGGAAGCTTCTGGGCGTCGCCTGATCCAGAATAGAGGCGACCTCACTCATCTCGACCATAAAGGTGGATTGGCCGCCTGCCAGATCGTCGGAAGCCCCAACCCGGGTCATGATCCGGTCAACGATCCCGATGGAAGCGGATCGCGCCGGGACGAAGCTGCCAATCTGCGCCAGGAGAACAATAATGGCAGCCTGACGCATATAGGTGGATTTGCCGGACATATTGGGGCCTGTCAGAATCATGGAACGCCGCTCCTGGTCCAGATCCAGATCGTTGGCAACAAAATCGCCCTTGCCTTTAAGGATTTGCTCAACCACAGCATGCCTGCCGCCCTGTATCGAAAGGGAGATCCCTTCATGGATATCCGGCCGGCAATACCTGTTGCGGTCAGCCAGATCGGACAGGGACAGATATACGTCAAGTTCAGCCAGGGCGCCGGCCGTTGAACGCAGCTTGGGCAGGGTTTGGGCAATCTGGTCACGGATCCCGGTAAAGAGCTGGTATTCCAGGGCTTTCTTCTTTTGGTCTGCACCCAGGATCCGATCCTCTTTCTCCTTGAGCTCGGGAGTTATGTAGCGCTCCGAATTGACCAGGGTCTGCTTGCGGGTGAAATAATCAGGTACCTTGTCCACCTGCCCCCTGCTGACCTCGTAGTAGTAGCCGAAGACGCGGTTGAAACCCACCTTGAGGTTGCGGATGCCGGTGGCCTCCCGTTCCTTGGCTTCCAGGGACAGTATGTAATCCCTCCCCTGCTCGGTCGCCTGGGTGTACTCATCCAATTCGGCATGGAAACCGGGCCTGAATATACCGCCCTCTGTCAAAGTAATAGGTGGTTCATCGACCAGGGCTTCTGATAAAAGCTTCTCAAGGTCAGCCAGGTCGAAGATGGCCTCCTGCAAATCCTGCAGGCCGGGGTCATCCAGATCCGCGAGAAGTGTCTTGAGCGGCGGGATCCTGACAAGTACACTGCGCAAGGCCACCAATTCACGCGGGGTAACCGTCGAGGAAGCAATCCGGCCTGAAAGGCGCTCCATGTCATAGAGGCCTTTCAGGGCCTCGCGCAGGGACTCCCTGACGACGAAAGTTTCATAAAGAGCTGCGACGGAAGCTTGCCTTCGCAGTATCTTCCGGGTATCGATCAGGGGCTGTTCAATCCAGGCGCGCAGAAGACGGGCTCCCATGGCGGTCCCCGTCCGGTCAATGGCCCACAGGAGGCTGCCCTGCCTCTTGCGGTCCCGGATAGTCTCCGTCAATTCCAGATTGGAACGGCTGGATCGATCCAGCAGCATATAGTCACGCAGCACATAGGGCTGGATGTCAGATGGCGCCAGATTCTGTTTCTGGGTTTCTTCCAGATAAGCCAGAAGGGCCGCGGAAGCCAGAGGCCACATGCGCTCGGCTTCGGTAAAGTCCAGATTCCTTTCCCTGGCCCTTTCCAGTGTAAAGGCCTGGTCCGGGAGGACCGTGTAGACCACTGGATTTCGTTCTATCATTGCCTTGAAACGCTTATTGTGGAGAAAGCTCTCATTGATCACGTACTCTACCGGTTTCAAGCGGGCAAGCTCGTCAAAGAGCTGGTACTCGGAGCGTCCCGACAGGAGCTCAGTCGTCTCAAAGCGGCCGGAGGACAAATCACAGGCGGCCAGGCCGAAGGCCCCGCCCTGTTGACAGACGGCGCACAGGTAGCGGTAGGCATAGGCATCGATGGCCTGCGGGTCGGTCAGTGTACCGGGTGTCAGGACCCGGACAACCTGGCGTTCCACAAGGCCCTTGGCCTCAGCCGGGTCCTCCACCTGATCGCAAATGGCCACCTTGTAGCCGCGGGCCAGAAGTTTCCTCAGATAAGAATCTGCCGCGTGGTGGGGAACACCGCACATGGGTGCCCGCTCCTCCATACCGCATTCACGCCCGGTCAGGGCCAGCTCCAACTCTCGCGATGCGACCAGGGCATCATCAAAGAAGAGTTCATAGAAATCGCCCAGACGGAAGAAAATCAGGCAGTCGGGATATTTGTCCTTTTCCTCGATCAATTGCAGCATCATGGGTGTCAGCTGCTCTTTATCAACTCGATCAAAGGTCAGGTGTTTCACTTGCGGTCAATTCTCCTCATAAATCTATTATAGGTCCAGAGCCGTCCCCTTGAGGGAAAAGGAGCCAGCCTCATCGATTCGAACTGACAAAAAGAGACCTGCTTGACACTGGTCACTACCACCTGACAGGTCATGTGAGCTGGTCCTGTCAGGACAGGTTACATTTACCAGACGGTCGTCCAGGGTCCGGCCGGACAGGATAGCCGGATCCTTGCGGCTGGGGCCGTCGATCAGTACCTTTACGGTCCTCCCCAGAAGCTGACGGTTGGAGTCCAGGCTCATCTCATTTTGTAACTTGACAAGCTCTTCAAAGCGTTTCTGAATAAGCGGTGACTCGGAGGGATCATAGATCCTGGCAGCCGGCGTTCCAACCCGTGGGCTGTAGATGAAGGTAAAGGCCGCATCAAAACGGGCGGCCTCCATGACCCTGAGGGTATCCTCAAAGTCCGCCTGGCTCTCACCTGGATAGCCCACGATCAGATCCGTCGTGATGGTCATCCCCGGCCTGCTGGCACGGAGTTTCTCGATCAGGTTAAGGTAATGGGCCGCTGTGTAGCGGCGGTTCATGCGGGCCAGAATGTTGTCGCTGCCTGACTGGAGCGGCAGGTGGATATGCGGCTCGATCTGCGGGTAGCAGCCAATGGCCTGAATCAGATCATCCGAAAGATCTTTGGGATGAGAGGTCATATAGCGGACCAGACCAAGACCGGGCAGCTGGCTGATGTCAGCCAGAAGTTTCGCGAAATCGGGCGACTTTTCACCCCGTTTGCGAATGTCATTGCCGTAGGAGTTGACATTCTGGCCCAGAAGCATGAGCTCAACGGCCCCCTGATCCAGGACGGATCGGGCCTCCTCCATGATCAGGTCGTAGGACCGGCTCTCTTCCCTGCCTCTGGTATAGGGAACGATGCAGTAGGAACAGTAATTGTTGCAGCCCGTCATGATGGTCAAAAGCGCCCGGTGGTGCTGCGACCGCCGGACAGGCAAGCCCGGTCCGAAAGCGTCTTTCTCCTGATCCGTCAGATCCAGGGGTTCCTTGCTTCCATATTCAAAGAGAACCTGACTCAGGGCCTGGGGCAGGAGTTCCATGGCTCCGGCTCCCAGAATAAAGTCAACGTGCGAGAAGCTGGAATAGATGCGATCCCTGTGGACGGCCTGCTCCATCATGCAGCCCAGGACCCCGATGATGGGTCCCTCTTTCTTCTTGACGGGCTTGAGGCTGCCAACATGCCCGAAGAAGCGGTCATCAGCATTCTCCCGCACACTGCAGGTGTTGAAAAGGATGAGATCGGCATTGTCCGGTGAAGCCACGGCCTGGAAGCCCTGATCCTCCAACAGGCCCGCAGCTATTTCGCTGTCGTGGTCATTTTGCTGGCATCCGAAAGTCCGGATGAAGTAAGCGGGCGGTCGGCCGAAACGGCGTTTAAGCTCGGCAGCCCAAAGCCGGATGGGCCGGGTCTTTTCGAAATTTTCCTCTGAAAGGAGCGGGTTTGTCATCGGCCATCCCTCGGGCCCCTGGTGTCCACTACGGGGGCGGTCACTTTCTTGAGGGTCCGTTCTGTCTTGCGGATACGCCTGGGCAGGACTGCGGTTTTGACCGCCGCTTCCGGTCGCAGGGCAAAGGTCCGTAAATTGCCCAAGACGTCCAGATCAGAGAAGACCGCCATATCTGAGTACTCTGAATCATTCAGGGATTCCTGAAAGCGAACAACCAGAAAAAGACGTTTTCTGGCTTTGGGGTTTTTCTCAATCCATGCCCTGACAAAGGATAACTTGGGAATGCTCCAAAGCCCCATCTGCTTCATCAGCTGCCGGTCATTCTGCTTCTCCAGGACCCGTCCGTATACCAGAACCATCCGGGCTATTTCAGAAATGGGGATAATCCGAGCTCCCGTGACATCTTCAATGATCAGTTCATCGTTGCGGGTAATAAAGAGATAGCAATCCGTCCCCGAAAAGCTGGAAAGACCCGAAACCACTTTGAGGATACCGCCCCACTTGGCTTTACGTTCCCTGGTCTCCAGGCGGATACGCCGCATGACTTGCAGATGCCTCAGATGCTTCCATAGCAAGGTGCTGACAGAAGCAGCCATGAGGGCGAAGCCAGTCTCCAGGGGTAAAGTCCCCTGCCAGACCAGGAAGAGGGCGCTAAAAAAGAGAAGTATCAGAGCAGGAATCATGCCTGCATTTTAACATATGAGGCCAGGCAAGCTTGTCCGATAGCCTACCGAAAGAGATCGCGTCCGGTAATCTGCCCCTGGTTTTTATAGATGGAATTACGGGGAACGCTTCGGCGCACCAGGGAAAGAGGGTAAATGAGACTGCCCGCCCCTATCATGACTCCGGGGTTGAGAACAGCATTACAGCCGATCTCGACCTCTTCCGCGATCATGGCACCAAACTTCCGTCTGCCTGTATCCAGACTCTCCCCGCCCAAGCGCACCTTGATGTCCTTGCGATCCGACCGGAGGTTGGAGGTTATGGCCCCTGCCCCCATGTGTGCTCCATAGGAGAGGATGCTGTCCCCGATATAGTTGAAGTGGGGAACTTCGACTTTTCCAAGGAGCATGGAATTCTTGATCTCTGTGGAATTGCCGACCACAGAAGCCTCACCGATATAGGCGTTGCCCCGGATATAGGCCCCCGGCCGGATCTGGCAGCCCTCCCCTATAATGGTCGGTCCCTTGATGGTGACGTAATCGGCCACGGAAGCCGTGCGGGCGATCCACACGTCCTTTCCGGTCTGAACAAAGCGGTCTTCGGGCAGCTGAGTCCCCAGGACCAGAACAAAAGATGCAATTCCGTCCAGCAGTTCCCACGGATAGGTCGAATTGGAAAAAAAGGAATGAAACCATTCGTCTCCTTTAAGATAGAAAAAGTTCCGGGTCATCAGTTCGGGGATTTCCATGGCAGGCCTCCAGTCCTTTAACCTTCTTCTATCATTATACTTATAATTTGATTGCGGGCGGTCAGACGGGCCTTCATTCATAAAAAAAGGATACAGCCTTCCCGCCGGAGGAGGACCATATCCTTAACTGGTCGAGGTGACAGGACTTGAACCTGCGGCTTCTTGCTCCCAAAGCAAGCGCGCTGCCAACTGCGCCACACCTCGCGGCTACCATCATAATGGCATTGGTCTTAAGCGTCAACTATCCCCTTGACAATAGCAGGCGCCATTCCATATAATCACGGGGCGCCGTTCAGGGCAAGAAGGGCCATTAGCTCAGTTGGTCAGAGCAGCCGGCTCATAACCGGTCGGTCCGGGGTTCAAGTCCCTGATGGCCCACCATCATGACAGGCAATGGGGGAGTTCCCGAGCGGCCAAAGGGGGCAGACTGTAAATCTGTTGTCAACGACTTCGGTGGTTCAAATCCACTCTCCCCCACCACTGTCTGAAGGGTCGCCCCTCCGCAAGGGGGGCGATCCTGTTTTAACAAGAAAAGCCGGTGTGATGGAATGGCAGACGTGTCGCACTCAAAATGCGATGGAGGCAACTCCGTGCCGGTTCGAGTCCGGCCACCGGCACCAGTAAGGAATCCGAATCCTTCTTAGGGTTCGGGTTCTTTTTTAGATCCTCTTCCTTCTCTCAATTATGAATGCCTCGAAAATTTGGGAGTCTTCCGCCTCAAAGGCTGGACTGATGGCAGGTCCATTCTCGAATACCATCTCCTGACCCTTCACCGGATGGGGGAAGGCCAGATGGCAGGCATGGAGAGCCACAGTGGGCACACTGGAGTCTCTCTTGTCCATGAGGCCATATCGCCGGTCCCCCAGGAGCGGGAAGCCGTGAGCGGCCATCTGAACCCGTATTTGGTGGCGTCTGCCTGTATGAAGTTCAATCAGAAAGAGTGTTTCGGCGAGAGTTTGCTTGCGGGCCAGGACCTGCCAGGACAAACGTGCCAGACTGCCCTCCCCTTCTTCAACCAGGCGGACCCGGCCGTCCAGAGTATTTTTGGACAGAGTATCTTCCAAGACCCCGGTGTCCTCAGCGGCCAATCCCCTTCCGATAGCCAGATAGGAACGCTGGACCCGGTTCTGGCGGAAGGATTCGGATAAGCGTGAGGCGGCTTTACTGGTTTTGGCAAAGACCATGAGGCCGCTGGCCGGCTGATCCAGACGGTGAACAAGACCCAGGAAGGCCTCTCCTGGCTTCTTGTGGCGGACAGCCAGATCTCTTTTCAAAAGCTCCAGGAGGTCGGGCGCTGAATGGCGTCCGGCCTGGGTGGCAATACCAGGCGGTTTGACGATTACAAGGATGTGGTTGTCCTCATAAAGCAGGGTTGGTAAAGGGTTCTTCATTGGCATGCTACAAGGATAGCACGGACTTGATGGTGGAATGAATGCCGCCAAGGCAGGTTTCCGGAGGGCCGCTTGTTATATAATGGCATCGTTAGGGATTAATCGGATCTGATCTAGGAGGTCTCCATGTCAACCACACCTCATATCCTCATCTGTGATGACGACCCGGTCGTCCACGAGTCACTTGGTCTTTACCTGGACGCGGAGCGTTTCCCGCATTCTTCTGCATACGACGGCGAGGAGGCTCTGGAGAAAGCCCTGCACGAGAAGCCGGACCTGATTATTCTTGACCTTATGATGCCCAAAATGTCGGGTACGGATGTTTGCCGGACCATTCGAAAGACCAGCAACGTCCCCATCATCATGCTGACGGCCAAAGGCGAGGAGATCGACAGGGTCCTGGGTCTGGAGCTTGGCGCGGACGACTACATTGTCAAACCCTTCAGCCCGCGGGAAGTCATTGCCCGGATCAAGGCCCTTTTCCGCCGCATCCAGGATACCGAATCCGGCCAGAAACCCTCCATTCTGAGATTTGAGGGACTGGAGATCAACCTGGACAACTACCAGGTCAAGGTCAATGATGAAGTGGTGGCCTTCACACCCAAGGAAGTGGAAATCCTTTACTTGCTGGCATCCCACGCCGGCCAGGTCATGGACCGGGAGCAAATCCTCTCCAAGGTCTGGGGCTATGATTTTTACGGAGATACACGAACTGTCGACACGCACATCAAGCGGATCCGCCAGAAGATCGACAGCGACAGCCCCAAATACGGCTTGATCACAGTCTACGGGGTAGGCTACAAGTTTGAAGCCACCAGCTGAGCCCCAAATGAAGAACCGTTTTCTCGTCCGACGCATATTCCTGCTTCTGATTGCGGCCATCCTCCTGTGGACGGTATTGACGGCGATTTTTTACAGTTTCGTAGCCAATCCTGTCTTCAACCGTATCAAGGCACGTGAATTGCTGCCGCGCGCCAACCTGATTTCAAAGAGCATCTTCAACGGATCCGGCCTGACCTTCTGCATCGATCTGATCGAACACTCCTATGAGCTCTTTGGCAACTGGATCTATATCGTCGACGCCCGGGAGTCCATCCCCTTCCATACGCCGCTGCCCGATCCCCTGGCCGCCCTGGCCACGGATCTGGATGCCCTGGTCATCAAGGAACACAATTATCTTTCGGCCAGCCGGGACCGCTACCGGCTCAGCTACATCAACCTGCCGGTCGCCGGCGACCGCTTCCTTATCCTGGCTGTTCCCATTGAATCGGAAGACGGACTGCGCATGGGATCGACCGTTTTTGTCCAGCCTATGAAAGAGTTCGCGGCAGGCATTCAAAGTTTGAATTTCGCCCTTCTGACCTCTTCCCTGATTGTTCTGGTCATCATGGTCATCCCGGTCATCATTGCCGCCTTCCGCATTGTGCAGCCCCTTGAATCCATGCGGGTCGTCACCCTTGCCATGGGCCGGGGTGATTTCTCCAGGCGGGCGGATGAAACCCAGGAGGGTGAAATCGGGGACCTTGCCCGGACTATCAACAAAATGGCCGAGGACCTGTCCCAGTCCTTCCAGCAGCTCCGTGACCAGGCCGTCCACCTCAAACAGATTATCGACGGCATTGGTGAAGGGATCGTAGCTGTAGATCGGGAGGGCCTTGTAACCCAGTACAACGATCAGTTCTTCTCCGTTTTCGGCCTGGACAAGCAATTTGCCGGGTCGGCCGACCCGGTTGACCTTCTGCGCGACAGCCGGACCGACCATTTCTTCATGGAAGCCATGGATACAGGGACCGTCGTCTCCTGCGTCATCGCCAAAGATCACCGGCAGATCCAGCTGGTCATCACACCCCTTACCGGCGAAAGCGAAGCGGTCAGCGGCGCGGTCGGCCTCTTCCGTGATATCACCAAGGCGGAGCGCCTGGAGCAGACCCGGCGCGAATACGTGGCCAACGTCTCCCACGAACTGCGCACTCCCCTGACCGCCATGCGGGGGCTTCTGGAGCCTCTGACCGAGGGCATGGTGACTTCGCCGGAAGATCAGAAGCGCTACCACGAAATTCTTTTGCGGGAGACCTTGCGCCTGTCCCGGCTCATCAACGATATGCTGGAGCTTTCACGTTTGCAGGCTGATTCTTCCCCTGTCGAGCAGGAGCCTGTCAGCCTTGTGGCCATCGCCCGCGATGTCATCAATAACTTCGAAAGTATCGCCCGGGATCAGGGTCTCCATCTCCTGGCCGACGGTCTGGAGGAAGACCCGCCCCTGGTCTGGGGCAACGCTGACCGGATCGAGCAGATACTTGTCATCCTGATCGACAATGCCATCAAATTCACACAGCCCGGAGGCTCTATCACCATTGGAGTCAAGGGACATTTCAATGGCGCCTCTATTTCCGTTGAAGATACCGGCAGCGGCATCGACGCTCAGGATATCGACCATGTCTTTGACCGCTTCTATAAGGAAGACAAGGCCCACCAGCAGCCCGGGACCGGCCTGGGCCTCTCCATCGCCCGCGAGATCTCCCGCCAGCTGGGTTATGAGATCAGTGTTCAGAGCGTCAAAGGTCAAGGGTCCGTCTTCAAGCTGTCCATCCCCTATGCCGATCAGGATGAGGAATCACTGTCCCATGAGGATTAACCGCTACCTTGCATCCGCCGGTCTTTGCAGCCGGAGGCAGGCAGACCAGATGATCCGCCAGGGCCGCGTCCTCATAAACGGTAAGGCAGCCAAGCTTGGCTCCGAAGTCTCTTTGGGCGATCAGGTCCGTGTCGACGGCAGGGAAATCCGCCTGTCTCCTTCTGAAGAAAGCCTGGTCCTTGCCTTCAACAAGCCCCGCGGCATCACGTCTACCAGTGATCCGACCAGGCGGGACAATATCATCTCCTACATCAACTACCCCAAAAGGATTTTTACCGTCGGCCGCCTGGACCGCGATTCACGCGGACTCATCCTTTTGACAGATGACGGCCATCTGGCTCATCGGATCATGCATGCCTCCTTTGGGCACGAGAAGGAATACCGGGTCAAGGTTGACAGGGAGGTGACCGAGATCTTCCTCGAAGCCATGCGCTGCGGAGTGAACATTCTGGGACAGACGACGCGACCCTGCAAGGCCTGGAAGTCCGGGCCCAAAGAATTTCATCTGGTTCTGAATCAGGGGCTCAACCGGCAGATCCGCCGTATGTGCCAGGCACTTGATTATCAGGTAACTGACCTGGTGCGCGTACGCATCATGCATATCACGCTGGGCTCTCAGCCCGAAGGCAGCATACGCCCCTTAACGCACAAAGAAAAAGAAATCCTGGTCGAAAAGTTAGGGCTCGATTAAGAGATGAGGCGGTTCCTCTTCATCTTCTAGCCCAGGCAGGGACTCTTCCTGCTGCCACTTGGCCTGCCTTTTCTTCAGAAGAATCGCTGCAGCGAGCAAAGCAAGCAGGAGTCCGGCTGAAGCCAGTGTCACAAAAAGTCCCTCATGAAAGCCGGGAGGCAGGTAGGCAAAGAAGAAGTCATGGGAGCCTGCATCGACGGATATAGCCATCAGGGCATTGCCCAACTTTCTGATCTCTACCGGCTGGCCGTCAAGATAGGCCTTCCAGCCAGAATCATAGGGAACCGTCATGACAAGGATCCCCGCCTCTTCCGCCTGGATCCGGCCATGGAAATGGTCTTCTTCCACAGTAAGGTTGACAGCGGACCGCTCCCTGGCTTTGGCGGAAAGGTTGCCTAAAACGCCTGTATCCAGTGAATAGACCCGGGCCTCGAAGGATCCTGAGGAACTGGCATCGTCAGTCAGATGGACCGAAAGGCGGACACTCTCCCCTGCCTCCAGGCTGCCCAACTCGCTGATCCCCTTCTTTTTCGCGTCCAGCTTGACGCTGCTGCTGCCAATCAGCGCTTCAACCGAATCAACGGCCTGGCCCCGCATATCCAGGCTTATATAGTGGGGCCCGCTTTCTTCCGCAGTCCAGGTTACCTGGAAATCACGACGTCCCGATCCGCCAGCGTCCGTAAAACGGAAAAGGTTGGAGGATCCGGTCAGGCCGCTCCCTTCCAGGGAGTCATGATTGACCTTGGTAAAGAGTACCCCTTCCCCGCCCAGGAGCGACCGGGCCAGATCCTGCTGGCTGGCAAAGGGATCGCTGGTGGAGCTACGGTAGGACAGGCTTCCGCTGTCAGCAAGGAAGACCAGGGGGAAGACATAAGGATTCTCATGGACACGTACAGACTCGTTGCCCAACACCAGGTGGCGGGCACTCTCATCCAGAGCCGAGTGATCCCGCAGGATCAGATAGCGGATACCGAATAAGGCATCGGTGAAAAGGGTTCCCCCCCGATACTGGTAGCTGTTGACTCCGTTATTGTAAAAACCAAGATCCCTGAAAAAAGCCACCGGCGCGGTAGGTGAGGTTGAAGCAAAGAGGGAGAGACCCCGGTAGCCATATAGAGCCGGGTCATTGGAAGATTTGTGGGGCCGGACCTCCAATCGGTAGAAGGCTCCTTCTCCAGCCAGATCTTCCAGCTGACTGACCGCCTCCCGGATGGAATTGACTGTTTCCCCCGCCGAGTAACCCTCCCGGCTGCCGTAATACTCGTTGCGGTCCATGTAATAGAGACCTGAGAAAACAGAGAAGAGAGATTCAAAGAGCATGACGGCGACCAGAATATTGGCCACGAAACGCCCCTTATGATTTTGCGACCGGAAAGAAGTGAAAACCAGGGTGTAGAGGAACACCAGGAGGATACCCCCCCATTGAGCCCAGGGGGACAGCTTGATGTCAGGCTCCAGAGCCGCGACAAGCGGAATCAGCAGGGTCAGGCAAAGTCCCATGAGACCCAGTTCAGTCGGCCGGAACTCCCGGGTGGAACGAAGGCCGTCGTAAGCCAGGGTCAGCATGAAGAAGATAAGAACAAAAGAGAAACGGAAGGGCAGCTGGTTGGGATAATGCATTCCATGCCAGAGAAAATTGAGAAGATTAAAGTCAAAAGACAAAAGCAAAAAGAGCAGGAGGAGTCCGCTCATGATCTTCTCCCGGAAGCGGATCCGACGGGAAAGGAAGAAGACCGGCAGCAGGATCAGGACCGGAACACCGCAATAGAGGTTGGGGGATCCGGATCGGACCGTGGGCTGCAGGAAGGGGAAGAGCTGACCCAGGTAAGCCAGGGGCCGCCCCAGCAGCTCCAGGGCCGCAGGGAACTTGTCACCTGACGCGGAAGTTGCAGCAAGTGACTGCCAGGCGGGATAGAGCATGATGGCAGAAAACCCCGCCCCCAGGACAGTCAATCCAAGGGTAGTCCCGAGAGCAGCCAGGCGTTTGAGGGGCTGCCGGTCAGGCGTGTAGCGCATGAGCAGGATGGGGTAGTAGAGGGCAATGAAAATACAGGCAAAGAAAGCCATGTAATAGTTGCTGATCAGAAGTAGGGCCAGGGCCAAGGGGTAGAGCAGCCATTTGCCGTCCCGGATCTGCCGGATGACTGCCAGCAGGACCAGGGGCAGCAGGATGAGGGCATCCAGCCACATAATATTCCAGGAATAGGCAATGACGTAGCCCGAAAGGGCATAGAAGGTTGAGAAGGCCACAGCCAAAGCTCCGCGCCGGCGATAACTGGCCCGGAGGTAGTGATAGAAGGCGAAGCCGGCCAGACCAACCTTAAGGAGAGTCATGAGAAAGATGGCTTCTGTCAGATAGGACGCCGGGAAAAGAAGAAGAAGCAGGTTAAAGGGGCTGGCCAGGTAATAGGCTATCAGGGCATAAAAGCTGGTTCCAAGGCCAATGGATGTCGTGTAGAAGAGGGAAGATCCCTCCAGGAGTTTTTGGCGCAGGAGGGCCAGGAAAGGCGCGTACTGGTGGTAGAGGTCGACCGTCAAGAGATGTCGTTTGCCAAAGGGAAAGACCTGCAGGATTCCATAGGCAAGTCCCAGCATGGCAAAGGGAATGACAAAGGACATGAGGGCGAGGCCGCGCTGATCCCAGAATGGCTTGCCTTCGCGTTTCAAACTGAAGCTGCCGCCCGGCAAGCTCATCATAGTCGCCTCCAGATTAACCTGATCAATCAGCTGAGCCAGCCTGTAAGCCGGGTTCTGTCTTGGATGACCATTTATCTCGACCTTTCGTTGCCGAAAGGCTCAAGCCGCCTCCATGGAACCTGCGGGCGACAGTTGTTCCTCCACGGCGTTGCTCCGGATGGGGTTTGCATGGCTGCCGCGTCGCCGCGGCACCGGTGAGCTCTTACCTCACCTTTCCACCG
>JBBAEW010000040.1:0-18065 GCA_041655695.1 Saccharofermentanales bacterium | reverse complement strand
AAATTGAAAATTTCTTAATGAAAAAATATTCTAAAAATATTACCGAAAAATTTATGGGTAGTAAAGGAAATGAAAGAATATCTATTGATTTAAGAGGACCAGAAGGAAATGCATACTCTATAATGGGATTAGCTAATAAATTATGTAAACAATTAAAAGAAGTTGATCCTGAAAAATATGATTGTAAAAGAATTACAGATGAAATGATGTCAGGTGATTATAAAAATTTAGTAAATACATTTGAAGAATATTTTGGTGATTATGTAGATATATATAATTCAGATGTTATTGATGAATATTAAAATAAAATAAAATAAAATAATGAAAATAAAAAGATTTAATGATTTTATAAATGAAAATGTTAATATGGAAGGTGATGATTTAATGGATCATATATTAACTAATTATGTACCAATTCAAGAAGAAGAAAATGATATAGATGATTTTTCTGATGAATTTGAATATTATGATAATATTATATCATGGGCAGTAAATGATTATATTGAAAAGGAAAGACCAAGTGAAATAGATAATGATGATTTAATAGATGAATTAATGGATGAATTAAAAGATTATTGGAGTCCAATATAAAAAAATAAGTAATATTATGAAATTAAAAAAATATAAAGAAATATTTGAAGAAGCAGATATTAAAGATGCTCTAGATGATGAATATTTAAGTGATGTTGAAAGAAAAGCTCGCCAACAATATGGTTATGGTCCATCTCGTCAAGAAATGATGGAGGCAATGCAACTACTTGATAAAATATCAAGAATTCAAAGAGGACATGAAAAAGAATTAGAAAAAATTGGAATAAATGTACTTAAAAAACATTATCCTATTTTAAATGATATTGAATTAGATGCTAAAATAGTTGATCCAAATGATGAAGAAAAAATGGATATGGCACAACGAATGGTTGATGACCAACAACAAGAAGAAATGAATTTTGGTGATGATAAAGAATATGGACCAGAAGCACCACAAGATGAAGTAAATAAAAGAAAAATTATTAATAATTTAATGCAAGGTGAATCACAGAATGTTCATTCTATGTTATATGATTGTAAAGAAGAAGTAGATAAAATTAGCACAGAACTCATTAATCTTCATATGAGACATCTTGAAATTAACAAAAAATTTGATTGGTGGGATCAAGTATCTTTACAAGATATGATAGAAAAGGCGCCACAAATGGTTAATGCAATGGAAACTGATTATGACGAAGATGAAGAAACAGGTGATACAAAACCAAAAATTAAAGTTAGAGCATTAGATTTAGTTATGTTAATACACGAAGTTGTTAAAGGTATATATGAACTTATTGCTGCAAAGGCAATACCAGAGGATTCTGTTATGGCTAATAAAATATTATCAAAAACTGATAGTTTAACAGATGAACAACAAGATATAAGATATGGTCCTTATATCGCAGCAGATTTAAGAAATTATTTAAACGAACATTTTGAAAAAATAATGATTGATTATCAAGGTGATAATGTAAAAGAATTGATTTATGGTGAGTTGGTTATGTTACCAGCATCAGAATTCATTGACGTTATTAAAGGAATGTTAAGTAATGATACAACTGTTACATTAAGAAAAATTAAAAAAATAGTTGATGATGTTGTTAGTACCATAGATAATTATTATAAAAAATCAACAATGTCTGAATTTGAATACGAAGATGATGAAGATGTTTTAGATTTACCAGTTAAAGAAGAACCTAAAAAAGAATTTACTGATAAAGATTATAAAAATATGGGACAAAATGAATTAAAATATCAATTAGATTTAGCTATCGATAATGGTGATTTTGAATTAGCTAAAAAAATATCGAAATTTATAAATGATTAAATATGAAATACTTAGATAAATATACATCATATAATGAATCAATAAAACACTATTTAAAGCCAAAAGATGAAAATATTATTAAAGATAAATTAAATAATTTATCAGGTATTAATAAATTAAGAAAAATATTTAAATATAACTTAAGACATTTAATATCTGATAAAGAAATAATAGATATTATTAATAATTCAGAAGATAATGGTATATTAGATTTTATATTAGATTATAATATAGTACACTTAGTATCAGAAGATAAAATAATAGAACTAATAAACAATAGTAAAGGAATACTTGATACTGTTATAGCACACCCAGAAATATTAGATTTTATTTATAACTATGATACATTAAAAGAAGAATTATTTGATCTTTATATTGAAGATATTATTAGAATTTTATTTAAATATCCAATAATAAAAGAAATCTTAAGCGACTACGAAATGGATAAAATAGAAAAATCATTTAAAGATTTTGCCTTTGATTTAGGCGATAAACAAGATATATTAGATTTTATCTATAAATACGACTTACTAGGGTTTTTTGATGATGATGAAATAAATCAATTAGAAAATGAAATAGAATGAATAAATGTTCAAAACTTTTTAATAAAATTTAAGTATAATATGCATATAGATATTTAAATATCTTAAAAATTAATTTTATTAAATGGATTGTCCTATTTATTCAAAACATAAGAATATCATTAATGGTATTTATATGGATAGAAATCCAATATCTTGGAAAAATATACCACTAATTGATAATATTGATGCAGAAGATGAAGATGGTGAATTATTTGCTTTGTTTAAAGATGTTAAAATATATGATATTGAACAACTATCAGGTTTTACTAACCCAATAGATATGCATAATATACAAGAAACAATATTTATAATCAGGAGAAATGGTAATTATTATTTATGTGAGACACAAGGAGAAAATTATGTTAAATTCTCTACTAACATAACAAAAGTAGATTTTGTCCAAATATATGACAGATTAGAAAAAATTAAAAAGGTGAAAGAAAATTTAAACAATTGATTTAATATTATTTCTTATTTTATCTATCTTAATTCTTCTATATAGCCCAATTGCTGATTTTTTATCAATATTAAATGTTTTAAACTCATCTGATATATTTCGTACATCATAAACTGAATTCATTATAATTTTAGTGGTAATATATTTATAATTTTTGTTAAATTCCGTTATTCTATCATATGTGTTAAAAACATCACTCGCATCATCAACTAATACCATATCATAATTATATCCTCTATATATTTCTGGTTTTAAACTTGTTATTTTAATATTAGAACCGTTTAATGCATAAATACAATTTGATGTTTTATTATAACCTTTGTGATTAAATGATGAATTATTAATTAATTTTTCATATAGTCTATTTTTTTCATGTTCATAAGCTACTAATAACAGTATATTTATATTTGGTTTTTTTATACATTTTTTTATTGCATATTCAATTAAAAAATCTGTTTTTTTAGTTTTTCTATCAGACTTTAAAATAATATAATTCGACATATTGCATAAATATGTTCTACAATATACCATATTATTTAAATCATCTGTTGTATAGACATTCATTTTACTATTCTATTTTTTTAATATATACTATAAAATAAAAATTGTTTAATGATAGGAGAACATAGAAATTTTGATGATGTCTATTTTAGGATGGTTGGTGTGGCACTAGTAAAGACACTAAATAGGTGTATATCATGGATAAATTATTTTGATGATCAAAAAAATAGAGTAATAGTACCATTTTATATGTCAGTTGCAGGTAGTGATAAATTTGTACTTGATGCATTTGTTGATGATATTGTTGATTCGAGAATAGAATTAAACACAGATCAAATACCAAGAGGTATAGTATCATTTAATGGGTTTTCTACGAAATCTAATGAGTTTGCCAATCCAAACCAATATATATCCAAAAAAACCATTATGGATGGTGAAATGAAGAATTTTGTGATGAGAACGAAAGGAATTCCAATTGATATAAATTATGACATAGATATTGTTTTAATGACAGAAATAGATGTTATGAAAGCATCGGAAAAAATTATTAACATGTTATTTAATTGGATGTTTTTTAACATCGATTATTATGGTCTAAAATTAGACTGTAGTTTTAATTTACCTGATGATAAAAGTATAGAAATAGTAAGAGAACAAAATTTAGATTCAGATGTGAAAAAACATATTAAGTTTTCATTGGTTGTTAGTACATATTATCCTAGTTTTTTCCATGATACAGACCAATTTATTGTTTGTGATAATGATGACGATATAAATTGGGATCGTGTATGTTTTATGAGACCATCACTAAAAGATAAGAGTGAATTAGAATCAATTAAACCTGTTTATTGGAAAAGTTGGATATGGGATAAAGATAAATTGAATGATGAAAAACCAGATGGTAAAGATAGATTAAATTTACCACCTGAAAATTTTTAATTACGGGTAAAATATTTTTAACCATTTATTTTTATATGAAACATTGAATGCACTTTTAGAATTATCAGAAAATTCTCTAACTCCTTTATATTTCAAAGATTCTTCTCTACATTTTTCAAATGTCCAATATCCATTTGGTTTTCTCAAAACTTCCATATGTTTGCATATGTCATTCAACCAATTGTTTTTTCTAGCAGATTCATATGCACCATTTGATAATTTTCGAAAATCATTTTTATTAGAATATTTTAATGCTTCTTTTTTACAATTATCAAGTATCCAATGATTTTTTTCTTTTTTTAATTCTAACATATGATTACATATATCATTTAACCAATCATTTCGGTATGCTGAATCATACGCACCATTTGATTTTTTATAAAAATCCATCTTATTATTATATTTTAAAGATTCTATTTGACACTTATCTTTTGTCCATATTAATTTATCTGTTCCTATTGCCCCTGTTTTTGATCTATTCAATATAATCCATCCTTTTGATAAATAATCATCTAACCAATATTTTTCCATTCTTTGTGATTCTTTAACCTCTATATATCCATCGGTTAATATTTTTCTTATCGGTTTTGATTTTGTTCTAGTAAAATGTTCATAAACTGGACCAGTTTTAAAATGCTGATTATTTCTTCTTTTTTCATTACAAGTTAACCCCACATAAACATGATTATCATCAAATTCATAAGAATAAACTAATCTAAATTTTAAATTACCTAAAATTTCCATATGACTACAAATATCATCTAACCATTTATGTTTAAGTGCAGAACTATATGCACCGTTTGAATTTTTAATAAAATCAATTTTATATTTATATTTTAATGCTTCTTCTCTACATTTTTCAAATGTCCAATAATTCTTTGGTTTCATTTGTTATTATTATTTTTTAAATCATATTCGTTATAAAATGCATCTTCTCCTATCATTTTTATAATTTCATTTTTCCATTTTTCATCTCTATTATATATTAACGAATAATGATATTTATATTTTTTAAAAATATTATCACCTTCTTCTGTAAAATAACTCTTATAAAATTCATCATTGTAATTCCCTAATCCTGAATTTATTAAAAATAGTTTTGTGTCATTTAATGCACTAAAAACTGGAAATTGTGAACTAAATAATTTATTTAAGATTTTATCTTTTACGTACAAAGGTTCTAATATTAACATAAAATTAACAGTATAACCTATTCCCGCATCAGTTTTTATATAATCACATTTTATTCTACACCCGTTATCGAATGAAATAGATCCCTTATTCCAAGTTAAAACACCAGGTTTTAAATAAAATGGTAAAGAATAATAAATATCTTTAAATTTATTAAGTATTTCAATTGAACTTTCTTTTTTATAAGATAAAATTAATATTTCTTTATCTACATTAGATAAAATATATTTCATTAAATATATACTTAATGACAATGATATACCCATTTGTCTAGATGATAAAATTGATAAGAAACGATCATTATTGAAATTTCTTAATATATCTTTTTGATAATCTCTTAATTTTATATTTGATATTTTATTTAAATTAGGATTATAAACAAATTTAATATCTTCCATAAAATCTATGAAATATTCCATGTTATTCTGTTTAATATTAATTAAAGTTTTTAATTCATCATCAGTATAATCAAATTGAATATTTCCTTTTTTGATATTTGGATTTAATTTCCAAAAAGGAGTAGTGTTTAAAATGGGTTGTAAATTTTCATCCTTGATAATATCTACAATTTTAGTGTTAAATTTAAACATATTTTATTGTTTTTTTTTCTGTCAGAAAAAAATTGACATAATTTATATATTTAAATTTAAAAGTCTAAAAACAAAAAAGGTGATTAAAAATTAATCACCTTTTTAAAGATATTGATTAAAACCGTATTTGTCCTTTTTTATTCTTGGTGAACCATAATTTACCTTATTAATAACATTATTATGTAAATAATTTTTAAAATATCTTTTAATTATATCATATAAATAATTTTCATCATTACTATATTGTGATACACCCTTATATATTAGGTAATCTATCCATAAAGTATTATACCTTATATCATAAGAAAACATTAATTTATCACCATTTTTATATTTTAATAAATAATTATCTTTTTGGTGATTATATGGAATAACACTATTAATTATATTAACAATGAAACGCTCTTCGGGTTTCATGCGTAATTCTTTTATTTTATTTATTTTTTTATTTAAATCCATTAATAGTTTTAATAATTTCTTCAATTAAATTATCTATACCCGTAATTAAATTAAAATTATCATATTTATCTTTAAATTTCTTTATGATGTATCTTAACCCATTGAAACCTTCTTCTGCACCAACTAAGATTTTAAAATTTTTAATATATTGTCCTTTTGTCCACCATTCACCCAATTCAAATCTAGTTGTTTGTGCATAACTTCTACCTTCTACTGGATATTTTTCTTCGGCTAACCAAAAAACTATAATCCCTTGTTTTGAAGCCAATTCTAAATGATATGATTCCCAATTTACTTGTTCATCGTATATAAAATTATTACTATTTAACCTTTTAGGTGAACATATAATAATATTTTTATTTATATCAATTGATTTAATTTTATCAATAATTACATCATGCCAATTTGATGAACCTTGAATTGGTCCATCTAAAAATATAACAATATCTGTAGGTAATATATCAATATATTCAGTTGCCCTTAATATCTTTATCATTTTTTATCTTTTATTTTAATTTCATCCATAAAAACATTTTCATCATAATGGTTTCTAATACCGTTTATTTGAAATTTTATTAAGTCTTCAGATACCGGTATGAAATGCCACGCATCGACACCAACATTTATAATATTTCTTTTAACCTTCCATGTTCCATGTATGTGGCCCACAATATTCATCATCTGTGGTTTTCTATTTGTAGGAAAATGATTAATGTATATTTTTTCATCATCTATTTTAATTTCTAATTCATCAACTATTTTAGTAAAATATTCTGATAAAATTTCATCTGATATTTTATATTTACCAGTTCCACCATCATCAACTGATTTATCATAATTTCCTTTAACTAACCACTTTTCACCGTTTAATTTTTTCAAATTATCTAATCCTTTTTTAGTAACTGATATATCACCCACAACGATAACTAAATCATCATCTGTAATATTTTCATTCCATTTTTTAATAATATATTCATCTACTTCTTTCGAATTTTTAAACATTAAATCCCTTCCATATAGATTCAATCTATCATCATCAAAATGTAAATCAGAAGTAAAAAATCTTTTTCTTTTTTCCTTTTTTTCTAATAATTTATCAGTTTCAAATTCATTCAAATTTAATATTTTCATTGTTTCCCAATTTATTTTTTGATAAAAAAATTAATTCATTTTTATTATTTAAAATATTATTAATTTTTTGTCTTCTTATGACTATGGTTTATATATTCTAATTTATTAAAATCAAACTGAACTGATAAATACATTAAATCTTGTTTATTATAATTAAAATCTAACAAATTATTAATTTTGATAAAACTAAAATCATATAAAATATATGAAAATAAATCTTTATTATTTACATCATGACTTGTTATTTTAAGATTTATTTTCTTGTTATTTTTTATAAAATTTATTATAGTTTCTAATGGTTCTATTTTATCATTTATAATATTTACATCAAATATCATATTGTTATTAGATATTGATGATATTAATGTATCTAATATATCATTGTTAAAATCAATTTTTTTAAGTTGTTATATACCGGTTCTATTTGATGATTATTTAATATATTTAATGAGGTGTAAAAAATATACTAAAATATAGAAAAATCTATACGTTTAATACACTCTTTCTTATAAACCAATCCTTCGATCGGAACTCTATACTTCAAATTTAGAGTTTTTAAATGTTTATAAAAGTCTTTCCATCCTTCAAAGAACAAACCAGTATCTTTCTTCCATTGATTCCACTGATCCTTTAATTTAAATTCTGGATAAAAACTATTTTTTATAAACATTTTATTAAATAAATACCCTCTCCTTGCAACTTCTATGCTCGCATTAACCGGATCAAAATATTCATGTTTTAAATTACCTATTATACTTGTATAAGCTGGATGAGCATCATAAACATTAATACTTAATATTTTACTTCTTTTCTTTATGTTATTTACAAATAAATTTCTATTCCAAACATTATTAACTAGTTTATTATATTTTTTACCTTTATCGTGTTGTTTAGAATTCATATTTAAATCTTCGATTGACAGGTTTTTAACATTATATGATAACATGATTTTTGTTATTTGTTTAGAAATCATTATAATGTTATAATCCTTTTTATTTTTATGTAATTTATTGTTTTCAAATAAATTAATACTAGATTTATGAATTATTTTATAATCTGATTCATTAAACTCTAAAATAGATATACCAATGTTATTTGGGTTTAAATCTAATCCCATTATTCTATTATCCATTAGGTTTACATTAGTTTCTTGTTTTAATGGATCGTATGAAATATAAATATGTTTATTATCTATTTTAAAAGAAACCTTTAATTTATTTTCTTTCATTAATTCTTCTACTTTAAATAATTCTCTTAAATAATTTTGTTTTAATTTAGGTAAAAAAATATCTATGTGAGTATTTCTACTCAATTTAAAAATAATTTTATTGTTTAATATATCTAATTGAAATTTTCTGTTGCCTTTTTGTTTAGTTTCACCATAATTAACCAATGGTAGATACTTGTTTTGTTTAAAAATATCTTTTGTTATTTTATTTTTAGTTCTTTTAATAAAATTTATTTTGTTAAAAATTACTTTATTTTCTTTTTGGATAGATTTAGCATCCAATAAAGCATTTTCAACAAATCTAGAATCTAAATCATTGATATTATTTAAAGTTTTAATATATTGTCTAATCTCTTTATCATTTAAACCATCTAATAACCTATTATAACATGATTTAACATTTATAGTATATTGTCTACATAAATTATTAAAATCATAATCAGATTTATATGGTAGTTTAATTGTTTTCATTTAATATATTAATAATTTTATTTTTATTTTTTCTTAACGAATATATTTTAGATGAAAAATGGTGTATTATATTAACTAAATCGTCAGTTATTTCTTTTATAGTGTCTTTATTTTCTGATTTATTTATAACTATAATTTTAGTGTTAAATTTATCACATATTAACTTAAAATTATCAAATCCGAATCTTAATAATCTATCTTCGTATTCTATAAATATATTATCAACTTTACCATCTAAAACAAAATTTAAAAGTTTATTATATTGTTTTCGATTATAATTCATACCAGATGCAATTTCATGTAAAGTTTCATCAATAATATACCCATTAGATGAACAGAAATCATTTAATCTTTGTATTTGTCTTTTTAAATTATCTTTTTGTCCTGTTGTAGAAACTCTCGCATAAATTATATTTATTCTATGAATTTGTTTATCATTAGTATATTCATATTCATAATCATATCTACCATTTGGTAGAATTTTATATACGATTTTATCATCTTTAATCCACCTAGATAAAGTTTTTCTACTTATATTATATTTTAACATTATATCCTTTGCTTTCATATAAAACTTTATTGTTTTTATTATATATAAAATAAAAAAGGTCATATTTTTCCATATTTGGTGATAAAATTATATAAAAATATAATCTAATATTTGTGACATATTTTTAAATCCATTTTACGGAATATAAATCTGTTAATTTATTCCCTCCACCATAACTAATAGAACTTTGTAAACATTCCGATAAATATTCCATATATTCTACTAATGTAGAATTTTTCATTTTATTCAATTTTACCATACCTTCTATTCTTGATGTTTTATTACTTTGTCTTGATGATGCACTCCCATAAAATTCTTTATATTTAACATCATCAATTTCAACTATTCTACCAGGAGAATCTAGAAAGGCAGATAACATACCACCTATCATAACCATTGTTGAACCCAATACAATTGATTTAGAAATATCACCAGGATTTCTAATTCCACCATCACATATAATATGTTTTTTAGTTACAGATGCACATTGGTTAACGATCGATGCTTGAATATTCCTACTACCAAAACCTGTTGTAGGCCATGTTGTACAGGCAGAATTATGAACTACTATACCTTCTATGTTGTATGATTCATCATCTTCTACAGTTAGATCAATAACATCACCGTTATAATCGTATTCTTTTATTCTTTCAATTTCAATAAATTCCATAATATTTCTTTATATTTTTTATTTTTTATATCAGTTTCCCATAAATATATTATATTATATTTATTTTTGATATAATTGTTTTTGTCTTTATCTAATTTAACTTTATATTTTTGTGTTTCGTTTAAAGGTTTTAAATTTTTGTCATTATCTGAATAATATAATGGATTAGCATGCCAGTAATCTCCTTGAACTTCTATAATAATATTATATTTTTCCAATAAAAAATCATATTGAAATTTATCAATATGATTATATTTATAATTTATATTATTATCTATTAAAAAACTTTCAACTTCTTTTTCTATAGAAGTTTTTCTATATCTATTTTTATGCGAATTAATAATCATTGTTTTATGATGCTCCATGTTTCCTAATAACCAATCCTTATGTTTTTTCCTTAATTTATCATTTTTTTCATTAGCTATTTTTTCTCCATATTTTTCCACCCATACATCATAATATGTTTTATTATACATACCATTTTTATCTCCTTTTGTTACTGATGACATTTTTAATTTAAATTTATCTAACATTTTATCTGCTTTATTTTTACCATATTTTTCCACCCATACATCATAAACAGATTTATTATACATTGGGTTTTTTTCTCCAGTATATTTTATACTTCTTTGTTTTTTCCATTCATCAGAAAACGTTTTACCATACATTGGGTTTTTTTCTCCAACTTGCCTACAAGTTCCACATTCATAATAATCTTTAGTTGTTGTAGGATAATTTAATAATTTTACATATTTTCCACAATCCCTACATTTTACATTAAAATATTCAATATCTTTAGTCTTAACTATTTCACCATTACTTAAATGATATTCATAAATATTTTTAAATTTAACTCTTTTTATTAAAAGTTTATCATTAATAAAAATTTCCATAATACTTTTTATTTTTATATATTAAATATTAAAAATGGAATTGGACTAGGTATTACAATTTTACTAATAAGTGTTTATTTTTATCTAAATCTGATGCCATTACCCAATAAGCATATTCTTCTATGTTTTTTTCATTAATTATTTCTTTATCTATTTTATTAATAACATAGTATTCATGTGTCGGTGTACATAGAGGCAAGTTGTTTATTTTTAACATAGTATGTTTTTGTTCATGTTGATGTTTATGTAAAACTTTTTTAAATCTATTTTTATGTGTTTTTACTTCATCATTAATTTTAATTTCTTTAAGTGTTTTAAAACCATTTTTTGTTAAAACTTTTGCATCTGGTGTAAAACAACCCGGGCCCACACCCACTTTTATAGCATCAGCTCCCCATTTATCTAAGTCAACAGTTGCTTCAATACTTGATACATTACCAGCAATAATAAAAATATCATCACCGAAGTTTTCTTTAATAAATTTAATCATTCTTTTCATTTTTTTAGAATGACCGTGTGCGATATCTATTGTAACATAATCAGGTATTATATTTTCATTCTTTAATTCAGTTAAAAGATTATAACTATCTTCATTTACACCTATCGAAATAGATGATACTAAATTTAATTCTTTCATTTTTTTAATAAATGATTTAGAATCAAAATTAAATCGGTGCATAACATAAAAATATCCTTCTTGTGATAATTTAATTGCTAATTCTTCATTTATAACAGATTCCATGTTAGCTGGCATAACAGGATTTTTAAATGTATATTTACCAAATTTTATACTTGTATCACACTCTGATCTACTATCCACAATACTGTAACGAGGAACTAGATTGATATCATCAAAATCAAATTTTAGATTTGTATTCATAGTTTTTTATTATATTATTTTTTCATTTTATATATGTTAATATTCTTTAAAAGTTTTTAATAGAAAAGGGGATATTATTAGTACCCCCTCTTGTATATTTCATATTTAAAAATTAAATATTTGTTATCAATGTACCATTTGAATCATATTCAACTAAAGTTTCGGTAATAGTATAATCCGCATTTATAATACCTCTAATATCTTGTCCTGATGGGTTTTTACCATAAAAAACAACAAGTCCATTATTATTAGTTGTCATTGTTTTTATTACATATCCAGATGCAATAGGTGTAGCAGAAATAGACGACTTAGAATTTGTATTCACTGAATAAATAGCATCTTTAGTATAAATAATAAAACCATTAGTGAATTCAGCCATTTTAGTATTAAATTCTGGATTTTGATGATTTTCCCCATTTGTATTTGATATATTTAATTTAAAACAATTATATTGTAAATCATTTTTAGATAAAGTAACCAATTCATTTCCAATATAATTAAAAAAATAAATATAATTATCATCAGAATATTTGTAAATATATCTATAATCGATTTGTAACATAGGTACATCTTCTATATTATATTGAAAATCATGTGATTTAACATATGATAAATAAATTGAATCGTTATATGAATCATAAACAAACTTATAATATTCATATTGTTCACTTTTTTCAATTATGATATATAATTCATTGTTCATTATGTATCTAAAATGTAAATGATATGGTGATTCTGAATCATTATCCCAAATAATATCATGATTTAAATGTTCATGTTTACCAGTCTTAGTCACATATTTAAATTGATTACCACTATCAGAATCAATATATATAATATTATCATCAACTATATCCATCTGTAAATAATAACTACCATATATTGTATGATCATATATAACTTTATGAGTTGGTACATCCCCACTTAAATCAACTTCTATTATATCATGGTAATTATTATAAATATAAAATTTTGAGTTATCATAATTTTTATAAAATGGGTTGTTAAATGAATTCATTACTTTTTCATTAAATAATGTAATATCAACATCCAATCTATGAAAAACACCATCATTTAAATTATATAAAACATGATTATAATTGTGTGTTATATAATCAACATTAACAACAACATCAATAGTATCATAATAAACTAACCACATATCACCGTTAACATAAGTAGTATCTACAATATTAACATAAGTAGTAGTATCACCGTATTTTACACTATCATAAACAGTTGTAATCTCATTTGTTAATATTTCATACGTTATATCAATGCCAAGATGATTCTTTTTACAAAATAATAAATAATTATCATTAATTGGATAGATTTCACTTATACCTGTAATTTTAATTGATTCACCGCTAGTTAAACTAAGAGTATCAATACCACCATCATTATCTTCTATTAATATATAATTACTATTATCGGATTTTGAAACACTTTGTTTAGTTGGTATAGAGTGAACAATACTAGCATCATACATAGATTTCACTGAATTGATATTACTAGTATACCTACCTATAACTAATCCACTCTGATAATTTGGTTTATTTGTATCAGTTGGTAAAGTGTCAAATATGTCATCTTTCTCACAAGATATTAATATCATCGATATTAATACTGTAAATAATGAATAAAATAGTTTTTTCATATGTATTTAGTTTTAGTTTTAAATAATTAATTTTTACAAAGATAATAATCATATTTTAAATATACAAATATTTAACATTTTTTTTATTAAATAATATTTTGTCAATATTTGGTATTTTTTTATTAATATATAAATATAGATTTTATGAATCTAAAAAATAAAAAACGTGCAAGATATAAAGACGATGTATGTTTTTAAAAATCAAATAATTAAAAAATGAAAAATTGGAAATTTGATCTATTTAATTTTAAAAAAGAATTAACTCTTGACCAACTAGAGATTTCTTCTATTATTGAGAGACACTTGAATAAATTTGATTCAATGTCAGAAAAACAACTAACAGAATCATTAAAAAAGAGTCTAGATTCATATAGTTATGATACCGATGTAAAAAGACTACTTGAAAGTTTTGAAGAAGAGTTAGAAAGTATGCCACTATTATATGAATTAAAAAATTTATATAAATTAGTAGAACAACGCAATTATGGTATGTTATACCGTGAACCATTAAATAAAATTTTAGATATCATATCTAAAGATGATGACTCTACTAGAATGGAACATATTTTAAATGAATTAGCTCTTTATGATTGGGTACCTGAAATTAAACTGTTTATGAATAAGTTAACTACTGATCCAGTAGAAAGAAAAAATATGAATTCAAATGGCGGAAAACAAAGTAAAATATTTACTGTGGTTGATGAAATTGATGAAGGACACGTTGCATTTATCGGTGATAGATGGTTTATGTTAACAGAAAAAGAAATTAAACAGTGTGTATTGACAGATGTAGTTAAAGATGAAAATAAATTAAAAGTCTTAGAAAATTTAGAAAAGGCAATGAGACTATCAAATTTTGAAAAAGAAACTATTAATTTTAGAATTGATGAAAATTTATCAATTGGTTTAAGTATGAATAAGAAACTATATTTAAATGGTGAAGAAGCTGATAAAGAATCTACATTAGAAGATTTATTTAATTCCCCAATTGTACCATACTTAAAGAAAAATTATTATCATATAATAGAATCGGTTTCTAAAAATTTAGATAAAGTAATTGATCTAGATGTTGCTTGTAAAGTAACTAATTTAACAAGACCTATGACAGAAACATACGCATTTAATTATAAAGATAAAATGTATATATATAATGTTGATAAAAGAACTGGATCACTTTTATTTGAATATGATTCTGCAAATCAACTTATACAAGATGTACAAAGAGAAATGGGTTATGATTTAACTGACTTCTTTGAAAATAAACTATCAAAAGAATTAAGACACTTTAAAAAGTTAGAAGACAGAGAAAAACAAATTGAAATGAAAATTAAAGAAGTTAATGAGTCTATTGATGAACTTAAAGAAAATGAGGAACTTCTTAAAGAATCCACAGAATTAAAAACCGCATTTGATAATCTTTTAATTTACAAACATAATTTAACAAAAGACTTAAATCAAATTAGAGATCAAAAAGCACAAGAAAGAAAAAAACTACAATAATTTTAATTTATAAAAAAGGGGGTTAATTTAACCCCTTTTTTATTTTTTGAATTTTTAATTTTCTTAAAGCCAATTCAACCTTTTCTATTCCTATTTTTTCAATTAAATATTCAACTGAATTATTTTTAATTGCTACATCAACAGGATCTTCTTCTTTTTCAATTTTCCACATCCAATATTCATCATTTTTATTTTTTTTGATGATATCATTATAAAATATTTTTTTATCTTTATACATATCTATAATTATTTAATTTATTTTTTCAATAAAAACCTCAAGATGATCTTTATTATATTTAATTCCAAAAGACGGGTTAAATGGATTTTGTTTACCTTTAAAATTTAATATATTAAATTCTTTATCTGTTTTATGTTTATCTTTCAATAATTTCTTATATTCTATTTTTAATGCTAACTCAAAATCACCCATTGACGTTTTAACCCAACTACCATTTGATTCAATTATTTGTTCTGGTTTTAAATTTTCACCCAAATGGTGCCATATTTCACCATTATATTCAAATACTTTAGGTTTTTTAAGAACAAATGCATAACCTTTATAACAATTTATATCTTTAACTTTTATTTTTTGTTTCTTTAAATGTTTAATATAAATTGGACTTATTTTAGAAATAAATTCTATACCATCTGATTTTTTTACTTTTACTGTATAAAAAAGATCATCGCATTTTATTTTATTGCCATTATCATCTCTTAACCAATAACTTTTATTTGATATATGACCTGGTTCATAGGTTGATCCAATTAAAAATTTATCAATATATCCATAAACAAATGCATAACAACCTCTTTTTTTTGGAGGATTATGAAAAGACTTATCAACTGTCTTATATTGTTCTTGATAAACTGATGATAAACCACCAAATCTTACAAATTTCATTTTTTTAATTTTAGAATTTTTAATTTTCTATTTCTTAATTTTTTAAAATGTGAATATTTATCATAATCATCTATTTCAATTGAATATACAAATGGGAATAATTTTTTATCCCTTAAAAATGATTTATCATCAATAGTAATATTATCATTCATATCAATTATACTATATAAATAATTAAAATCTATTACCAATTCTTCATCTTTATATAAATATTTAATATTAATATTTAATGTATCTATTAAATTAACACCATGAAATACTGGTATATCATAACTGTAAAATCTATAATTACCATTATTACTAACGAATTTAAAGTTTGACGGTTTTTTATACCAACTAAACCATGTAGTGTTTTTATGTTTTTTACTCATAATTCACAAAATTATATAAAATAATTATAATATCCAAATGAACTACACACAAACTAAATAACCATAAATGGTAAAGATTTGTGTGTTTCCTTAGAAAGATTATACTTTTTAAGTACATTAGATACATCTAATGGCTCGTTCATGGTAGCAAAATGATTTTCAAACCATCTATCCAATATGTTTATGGCTGAATTTAAATCACGATCTATTATTATAGTGTCTGACAATTGAACTTTTCTATCCTTTAATTCTATTTTTTCCTTAAATAATTTTCCAGTCAAACAATTTAATTGTGTTGTCCATTTTTCATCAATCTTTGTTAAATTGATATTTTTTGATTGACATTTATATTTAAGGAATTGTAAAAACATATTGATATTAGATTGATGAAATGATTTTCTAATTCCTTTTTCTTTTCATTTACACCTTCTACCGACATCAATTTTTTTACATTCAGATCACCAACTACAATTGTATTGTAGTTCATATTCACTAATTTTTTACTCTGAATATGTAGAGTTTGTTTTATTTGTTCGTTCTTTTTATGATAACACTTATTTAATGATTTCTTTAATTGCAAATTTCTATTTGAACCCTTTTTGGTTTTACTTCTTTTGTTTTGTATTTTTGCTATCTGTTTTTGATAATAATCATTTATTTTCTTCGACTTATTTTTCAACACAACCATTTCACCTTTATTATCAACACCAGTGCCTAATTTACTTAATCCTAAATCAATTGCAAGAACTTTTGTTTTTATATTTAATTTATCTTCATATTTTATTGGTTCTTCAATAACTAAATCACATAACCATTTATTTCTTACATTTTTAACTCTAATTTCTTTTATATTTAAATCTTTAATATTTAGGTTAGATTTATATCTGAAAGGTATTTTATTTATTATGATTTCATTATTTTCTTTAATTATCCAACCTGACTGGTTCCAAATTATAGTATGATAATCTGTATTTTCTATTTTTCTTGGTGATTTAGCACTTTTATCTTTTTTAATTAAATTTAAAAATGATCTATATGAACCAAATAGTTCGGTGGCAATTGTTTGAATTGATTTAGAGTTTAATTTTTTCCATGTTGGATATTTTTCTTTTAATTTAGGTAACATATTGTTAATATCAAACTTGTTGTATATAGATTTATTATTTTCATATGATTTTTCTTGTATATCCAACAATTCATTCCATATTTCACTTCTAATAGATGATAACTCATT
>JBBAEW010000039.1:0-19728 GCA_041655695.1 Saccharofermentanales bacterium | reverse complement strand
AACTGACTAACCATATACAGGAGCTGGATGCCCGGGAAGCAGACCTCATGCGGCAGGCCTCCACCGTCGGCCGTAAATACCGTCAGCTGGAAAGGGAGCTTCTGGGCTCCGTCAGGCAATACGCGGGTCCCAGTGAACTCTCAGAGGTCGACGATATCATCGGTACCCTGCGCAGACAGCGGGATTCCAGCGTCTATTACAATGAGCGGGTTGAGGAGCTGCAGCAGCGTATCCGTGAACTCAAGTACGGCCGTTCGGATGAGGAAATGAAGCGGGAATACCAGCAGGTCTGCAGGGAGCTGGACGGCTGCCCGCCTTTGACGGAGAAAGACCTTCTTCCTGATTATGCCCAGGAACTGACCCGTGAGAGGACCAGGACAGCTGAAGCTATTGCGGAGCTGGAGCAGACGCTGAAAGACCAAAAGAAGCAGCTTGAAGCTTCCCGGGAGGCCACCTTGAGCCAGGGCGAACTGGAGCGCAAGAAGGAATCCCTTTCTGCATCCCTGGCCGAATCAATGACGGATTACCAGCGGCTGAACGGCGCCGTGGCCTGGCTCAAGGACCTGCTTACGCTTTGGAAGGAAATTGATCTGGACGCATGGAAGTCCGAATCCCTGGATTATCTGAGCCGGCTGACCGGCCATCGGCCAGGCATCAAGGCCCGTTTCCTGCCTGGCTATCCCCCGGGAGGTGAGCGGCGCCAGCCCAGGATTCCCGGCAGGACTGGCGGCCCGGAAGGGGAGGGGGCCGTGGACCCGTCCCTCTTCAGCTATGCCTCCCAGACCGTCCGTTATATGGCGCTCCGATTAGGGCTTGCGGCCAGCCTGATCAAGGGGGGCCACCCCGCTTTCCCGCTCCTTCTGATTGAGCCGGACTTACCGGCGGGCATGACTCAAAGGGACTATCTGACCGATGCCCTGGAGGCCTGGGCCCTGGAGACAGGCCAGCAGGTGGTCTATTTTGTCAACGATGAGCAGTTGATTTCGATCGCGCAAGCGAGGAGAATGAATGTGTACAAGCTGGACTGACGCCTTTGCCGGTGCCGGACCGCGGATGAAAGAGGTGAGCTATGAAGAAGGGGATCGGGATTATCGCTGGCCAGCTGGAAGACTTGAAGGCTTCCGGAGTTTACAGTGAGGAGCGCGTATTAACTGCTCCGCAAGGAAGCCGGATCAGTACAAAGGAGCAGACAGATCTCCTCAATCTGTGCGCCAACAATTACCTGGGCCTTGCCAATCGGGAAGAATTGCTGACGGCTGCCAGGGACAGCTATGACCGGTGGGGCTATGGTTTGTCTTCAGTCCGCTTCATCTGCGGTACCCAGGTTCTCCATAAAGATTTGGAAGCAGCGCTCTCCGATTTCTTCGGCTTCGAGGATGCCATTCTCTATTCCTCCTGCTTCGACGCTAACGGCGGCTTGTTTGAAACACTCCTGACGGAAGAGGACGCGGTAATCAGCGACCGTCTCAACCACGCCAGCATCATTGACGGTATCCGCCTTTGCAAAGCCAAACGCTATGTCTACCAGAACAACGACATGGCGGAGCTGGAAGAACGTCTGAAAGAAGCGGATGAAGCAGGCGCGCGCATCAAGCTCATCGCCACGGACGGTGTCTTTTCGATGGACGGCATCATCGCTGACCTCAGGAGCATCTGCCAGCTGGCGGATCGTTATGAGGCCCTGGTTATGGTGGACGATTCCCATGCCTCGGGCTTTGTGGGCCCGAGCGGTCGGGGAACCCCCGAACACTGCGGTGTCATGGGTCGGATCGATATCATGACCAGTACGCTGGGCAAGGCAATGGGCGGCGCCTCAGGCGGTTTCACCCTGGCCCGCAAGCCGGTTGTCGACTGGCTGCGCCAGAAGAGCAGGCCCTACCTCTTTTCCAATACCCTGGCTCCTGCCATCGCTGCGACTTCACTGAGAGTGGTGGAGCTTCTCAGGGAGGATCCTTCGCTGATCGGCAGACTGAACGCCAATACCGCCTATTTTCGCCAGGGCCTGGAGAAGACGGGTCTGGACATCATACCGGGAACCCACCCCATTGTTCCCGTCATGATTTACGACGCCGTCAAGGCCATTGAGGTCGCGGACTATCTTCTGGATCTGGGGGTTTATGTCATCGCCTTCAAGTTCCCGGTAGTTCCCCAGGGCAAGGCGCGGATCAGGACCCAGGTATCAGCGGCTCACACCCGGGAGGACCTTGATTTGGCCCTTTCAGCCTTCGCCCGGGCCAAGGAGAAATTTGCGCTTTGACAAAGTAAAAAAGTCCTCCTATAATGACCCTTGCTCGCACCATTAGCTCAGCTGGCAGAGCAACTGACTCTTAATCAGTGGGTCCGGGGTTCGAATCCCCGATGGTGTACCAGGAAAACCCCGCATGGCCGGGGTTTTCCTTTTTGTTCTCCAAGCCTGAATCCGGCCTGTGCTAAGATCAAGGGGAAAGAGAAATACTTTATGAAAGCAGAAAAAGACATTCAGACCCTCAACCTCTGGATTAATGAATCGTCCATGACGGTCTTTTTCGGGGGAGCCGGTGTTTCGACAGAGTCCGGTCTGCCGGATTTTCGAGGCGCCCAGGGTATCGGCTCGCAGGCGGTTAGCTTTGAATCCTATTTGACACTCGATTTCATGAACCGGCATCCGGATGAATTTTATGACTTTTACAGAACTATTTTCATGAAGCAGGGGATCCGTCCGAACGCAGCTCACTATAAACTGGCTGAAATGGAAGAAAAAGGGAGACTTGCCTCTGTCATTACGCAGAATGTAGACGGCCTCCACCAGGAGGCTGGGAGCCGGGCCGTACTTGAACTGCACGGCAATGGCCTGACCTTTTACTGCCAGGACTGCAAAACCTTTTACCCCCACGAGGAGATCGCTCAAGCCACAGGTGCCTTTTATTGCCGGGAAAAGGGATGCGGCGGACTGGTCCGGCCAGCCATCGTACTCTATGGGGAGGCTTTACATCCGCATGTTTTGGAAGAGGCGGTCAAGGCCATCTCCCAGGCAGACCTGATCCTGGTGGGAGGTTCCTCCCTGACCGTATACCCCGCGGCCGGCCTCATCCATTACCGGAAACCCGGATCCCGTCTGGTCCTGGTTAATCTGGAGCCCACCTCTTATGACAGGACGGCCGATCTGGTCCTGGATCAGGCCATCGCCTCCTTCTTTTCAGGCCTGAAAATACAGGGTCATTGAAAAGAAGCAGGGCTTTTGTTAGCATAGCATCGGTCCACTACGGACTATTGGAGGTAATTCTCTTTGGACGGTAGCAGCTGTACCGGCCCTCTCTGGAGGGCCCTTCTACAACAAGATACGATGGTCGCAACGCTTGGCGGTTCGCTTTGGTTTGATATAATCCTGATTCTTATCCTGATTCTGATCAATGGCTTTTTTTCTGCTGCGGAAATGGCGGTCGTCACTCAAAACGACAACAAGATCCGTCAGATGGCGGAGTCCGGTCATGCGGCCGCCAAAAGACTTTTGCGCTTTGTTGATAACAAGGGCCGCTTTTTGTCGACCATCCAGGTGGCCATTACCATAGCCGGTTTCCTGTCCAGCGCCTTTGCGGCCGACAAGATAGCCGGCAGACTTTACGCGGCCTTTGATCCTCTGGCGCAAAGGCCCTCCCTGCGTACCATCCTGGTCATAGGGCTGACCTTGGTCCTCTCCTATATCACACTGGTCCTGGGGGAACTGGTACCCAAGCGGCTGGCCATGCGACGGCCGGAAGCCTTTGCTCTTTCGATTGCCGGTGTCATGCGTGTTTTCGAACTGCTCTTCTATCCCTTTACACGCCTGCTCCTCTTTTCCGTCAACGGTGTCATACGCCTTTTCGGCATTGACCCGACCGAGACGGCCAAGCGGGTGACGGAAGAGGAGATCCGCATCTTGGTTGACGCAGGGGCGGGCTGCGGGGATTTGCACGAAGAGGAAGCGGCCCTGATCAACAATATCTTTGCCTTCGACGACAAGTATGTCTCGGAGATCATGACGCCGCGTGTTTCAGTCACAGCGGTTCCCCTGCAGGCCGGCTACGAGGAAGCGGTCGATATCGTTGCCCGGGCGCCTTATTCGAGATTTCCTGTCTACGACGAGGATATCGATGATATTGTCGGTGTCCTGACAGTCAAGGATCTTCTTCGGGTCACCCGGGAGCAGAAGGAAGGGGACTTCCGCCTGGAAGATATTCTGCGGCCTACTTATTTCGTCCCCGAAGGCAAGAAGATTGACAGCCTTTTCCGGGAGATGAAGCGGCGCCAGATGACCATGGCTGTCGTCGTGGATGAGTATGGCGGGACCGAAGGGATCGTCACCCTGGAGGACCTCCTGGAGGAGATTGTCGGAGAAATTGAGGACGAGTACGACGCACCTGAGGCCAGTGTCACCATGACTCCTGACGGTGCCTATATCTTCAGCGGTCTTTTGACCCCGGCGGAAGCCGGCCGCTATGTGCCCGAACTGGACCAGCTGAAAGAGGATGACGACTATGACACCATAGCGGGTTTTGTCCTCTCTTTGCTTGGCTATATTCCCCAGGAGGGCCAACAGCCCCGTGTCACTTTCAACCAGCTCAAGTTTACGGTCCTGGAAATAAAGGACCGGAGAATATCAAAGATACGGCTGGATGTCCTGCCAGCCGCTGACGATGAGGCCGCATCCGGCAGACAGCCGGATCAGGAGCCTTCCGCATCCCAGAACAACTGAGGTAGTCCATGAACCATCAAGAGCAGATCGATTCACTTGCGGTGCAAAGTTTTACAAGCCAGGAAGCCTGTGTCATCCCGCTGTCAAGTCTGGCCTCCAGGCTGGACAGCAGTCTGACCGAGGGCCTGGCCGGGGACGAAGCCGGCAGGAGACTAGAAAAGGTTGGCCCCAACGAACTGGAGGGAGAGAAACAGACACCTTTTATCCTTAAGCTGCTTGCCCAGTTCAAGGATTTTCTGATCATCATCCTGATCGCAGCGGCCCTGATCTCGGCCTTCCTGGGTGAGCTGGTTGACGCCTTCATCATTCTGGCAGTCGTTATCATCAATGCAGTTCTGGGTTCAGTGCAGGAAAACAGGGCGGAAAAGGCTCTGGACGCCTTGAAAAAGATGTCTGCACCCTTCGCCCGGGTCATCCGTCAGGGACAGACCATGGAGCTGCCGGCCGCCCACCTGGTTCCGGGTGATCTGGTCCAGCTGGAGGCAGGGGATGTGGTACCGGCGGATATCCGGCTGACGGCCAGCAGCAATCTGCGGGCCAATGAGGCCGCCCTGACCGGTGAATCCCTGCCGGCCTCCAAGGAGGCTTCCGCTGAGTTCCAGGAGGCACCGGGTCTGGGAGACCGTTCCAATATGGTTTTCAGCGGCATGGAGATCAGCTACGGCAGGGGGCAGGGGCTGGTTGTCGCTACGGGACACGGGACAGAGATCGGCCGGATCGCTGACCGCTTGAAGCAGATCGAACCGGAGATGACCCCCCTGCAGGTCAACCTCAACCGCCTGGGCAAGATTCTGGGCATTTTCTGCCTTCTGATCTGTCTTGTTATCTTTGTCGTCGGCCTCCTGCAAGGGGGAGAGGCTCTGCCTCTCTTCATGACAGCCATCAGCCTGGCCGTGGCCGCCATCCCCGAGGGGCTGCCTGCCGTTGTGACCATCCTGCTGGCCCTGGGCATGAACCGCATGGCCAGGGAGAACGCGGTTGTCAAAAGATTATTGGCAGTCGAGACTTTAGGCAGTGTCAATACGGTCTGCACCGACAAAACAGGCACTTTGACCCAGAATGAGATGACCGTCGTCCGCCTCTATGCCGACGACCAGGCCTACCAGGTGACCGGCACCGGTTATTCCGGCCAAGGTTCGATTCTGACCGAAGGAGAGAAGAAGGAAGCCTCCGGGATCAAGGAAGCCGGCAGTGCGCTGACTTTCATGCTGACCATCGGGGCTCTTTGCAATGACGCCGTACTGGTGGAATCCGGCAGCAAAGGCGAGACGGCCATGATCGGTGACCCGACTGAGGGCGCCATGCTGACAGTGGCTTCCAAGGCCGGCCTGTCCGCCGGCAGGCTCCGTGAACAATACCCCCTTATCTGGGAACTGCCTTTTGATTCAGAGCGCAAGATGATGTCCGTTGGCTGCCGACTGGAGGATGACCGGATCTACTCCCTGACCAAGGGGGCGCCGGACCGGATTCTCACCCGCTGCGACTACGAAATGACTCTGGCGGGCATCATTCCCCTGACCGATCAAAGGCGGGAGAACATACTGGAGCAGAATTCCACGTACGCGCGTCAGGCTCTGCGGGTTTTGGGCTTCGCCTACAAGGTCCATGCCGATGAGCGTTTTGCCAGGCCTGAGGAGGGTATGATCTTCACTGGTCTCATGGGGATGATGGATCCGCCCAGGCCGGAAGCAGGGGAAGCCATAGAGGTCTGCCATCAGGCAGGCATCGATGTGGTCATGATCACAGGGGATCATCACGAAACTGCCACGGCTATCGCCAATCAGTTGAATCTTCCTTCTGACAAGGGCGGAACACTGACCGGCAGCCAGCTGGACCGTATGTCGGATGATGAGCTCTACGAGGCCGCCGGCAAAACCTCGGTTTACGCGCGGGTTTCCCCTGAGCATAAGGTCAGGATCGTTGAGGCCTTGAAGCGGGCCGGCCGTATCGTCTCCATGACCGGGGACGGAGTCAATGACGCGCCTGCCTTGAAACGTGCCGATATCGGGGTAGCCATGGGCATCACGGGAACCGAGGTTGCCAAAAGCGCGGCCGACATGATCCTGACGGATGACAACTTCGGCACCATCGTCAACGCCGTTGAGGAGGGGAGGGTCATCTATGCCAATATCCGCAAAGTGGTCAGCTTCCTCCTGTCCTGCAACGTGGGGGAGATCCTGGTTATCTTCATTACAACCATGATCTTCGGACCCGCCTATGCTCCCCTGATTCCTGTCCAACTGCTCTGGCTCAACCTGGTCACGGACAGTTTCCCTGCCCTGGCCCTGGGGCGTGAGCAGGCTGAGGAGGGGATCATGAGGCGGCCTCCGCGTCTCAAGAATGAACGGATTCTCAATCGGCCCATGATCTGGTCCATCGTCTTCCAGGCACTTGCCATCTGGGTCACGGTCTTTTCCGCCTTCAACATCGGCCGCTGGTTCTACCCGGACCTGATCGGCGGAAGCGCCGTCGCGGGAGTCTTCACCTTCATGCCTCAGGCAGGCGCTGTCCCTTCCTGGGGAGCCCATACCTACGCTTTTGTAGCTCTGATCCTGGCTGAGCTGCTCCGGGTCTATTCGGGCAGGTCTGAATATGCCTCCCTCTACAGCCTGGGTGTATTCTCGAACAAAAGCCTCAACAGGGCGGTCCTCCTTTCACTGGCCCTGACTCTTACGGTCGTCTACATTCCTTTCCTGGATACCTACTTCCGCACCATCCCTCTGGTCCCGCGCGACTGGGCCATCCTCCTCTGTCTGGTCCTGATTCCTTTTTTCGCCGGCGAGATCTTCAAGCGGGTTTACTACGGCAAGGGGGGGGAAGGCAGACACAAGGGGATCTGATCAGCCCCCGGGCTGCCGCAGGGTACTTGACGGGCGGCAGCCCAGAGGTTATACTCACATGCGAATAAGAAGAAGTTCCGCTTCTCACCTCCAGCGCGAGCGATGAGGTTTACAGATACCGGTCCAGGCAGGCGGTTTTTGTCGAGCGGAACAAGACCGCTTTTTTGTTGCCTGAAAAGGAGGCTCGATATCAGACAATCAAACAGAGCTCACGCCATCAATGAGGAGATTCGTTTTCCCCAGGTTAGGCTGGTGGACGAGGAAGGTACCATGATCGGCGTTGTCCCGATCGAGGATGCCCGCCGCAGGGCTAATGAATCCGGTCTTGACCTTGTGCTTATTTCGCCTTCACCCGATAATCCGGTCTGCAAGATCATGGACTACGGCAAGTTCATCTTCGAGCAGGAGAAGAAGAAGCGGGAAGCCCGCAAGAATCAGAAGACCGTCAATATCAAGGAAGTTCAGCTGAAATTGACGACTGAGGAGCATGACTTTGATGTCAAGGTCCGGAATGCCAGGCGGTTCCTGGAAGCCGGCGACAAGGTTAAGGTTGTCATCCGCTTCCGCGGCAGGGAAATGGCGCACACCGACCAGGGTTATGGCGTCATGGAGTCCTTCGCCGAAGCTGTAGCTGATCTGGGAAGCGTCGAGCGTCCCGCCAAGGCGGAAGGAAGGAACATGATTATGTTCCTGACACCCTTGAAAGACTGACAAAAGGGGCCGGGCCCCGATGATCATAGAAGTTGCATGAAAGCTGAAGGGAGGCTTATATGCCTAAGCAGAAAACACACAGTTCGTCCAAAAAACGCTATAAAGTGACCGGCACGGGTAAGTTTATTCGTTCCCAAGCCTATACGAGCCACATTTTGACCAAGATGTCGCCCAAGCGTAAACGCAAACTGCGGAAAACAACCCTGGCTTCACCCCAGGACGCCAAGCGCTTGCGCAGGCTGCTTCCGTACAAGTAAGCGATAATCGGGATTAGAATGGGAGGAATCAGAGATGTCCAGAGTTAAAAGAGGAACGGTTTTACGCCGACGCCATAAAAGAGTTTTGAAGCGGGCCAAGGGATACTTCGGCCGCAAGGGGACCCAGTACCGTGTAGCCAATCAGGCTGTCCTGAAATCGGGTCAGTACGCCTACAGGGACCGTCGCAGGAAGAAGCGTGACTTCCGCCGCTTGTGGATTGCCCGCATCAATGCGGCTGCCCGGGCCAACGGCATGAGCTACAGCCGCTTCATCAACGGCCTGAACGTAGCCGGCGTGGAGCTTGACAGGAAAGCCCTGGCAGACCTGGCGGTCAATGACAAGACGGGTTTCAGCGAACTGATTACTATTTCAAAGAGCGCACTTGGCGCTTCCTGATCAGGCCGGACGGAAAATACAGACACCAACAGGGGCGGAGAAATCCGCCTTTGTCATGAAAACCACATGAAGGACAGGCAGCATCCATGCGGCAGATCGACTCAAAAGATAACGGGGATTACAGGAAGCTTCTGGCGCTCCAGATGCCCGCTGCCGCGAGAAAGCACGGGCTTATGGTCGTGGAGGGAGTTAAGCAGATCACAGATCTTCTGGAATCAGATTTTCAGCTGGATCTGATCTTTTTTTCCGACGACCCCAAGGGCTTGCAGGCACTGGAAGTTCTGTCAGCAAGCAAAGCCTTCAGGGAGATCCGGGAAGCCGGGGACAGGGCTGTCCTTTTGGCCAGCTATCTTTTTAAGAAGGCGTCAGGGCAAAAGACACCCCAAGGGGTTATGGCCCTGGTCGCTTTTCCCCCCAGGCAGCTGGACGCTTACCTGTCCGGACTGGACCCTTCTTCAGATTCGGATCTCCTGCTCCTGCTTGAGGACATACAGGATCCCGGCAATGTCGGAACCTTGATCCGGACTGCCAATGCCTTTGCCTGCCAAGGGGTCATCCTGATGCCGACATCTGCATCCCTGGTCAACCCCAAGACGCTGGCCGCCTCCATGGGTTCAGTCTTCCATCTGCCGGTTTTTGAGATAGCCGGGGAAGCGGCCTCCGCCTATGGCGCTCTCAGACAGGCAGGCTTCCGCTTGATCGCTGCCAGCCTGGATGGAGGGAGCATCCAGCACCCCCTGGTCCTGAAGGGCCGCAGGGTTCTCATGCTGGGCAACGAGGGCCATGGCCTTTCAGAAGAAGCTCTGCGCCTGGCTGACAAGCGGGTTCGGATCCCCATGGGCGGCCAGGCCAATTCACTCAATGTCGCAGCGGCCGGAGCCATCCTTCTCTGGGAGATGGCCGGGCGTATGCGGGGCGCCGGCAGACAGGCGGAATAAAGACACGTCATGGAATAAGTGCACGCTTTGTGATAGTATAAGTCGATTCATTCCCTTTCATGGTCTGCGGCTGTGTCCGGCCCTGACGCTGATTCGGGAGTATAGGAGGAATTATGGACAAAGAAACAAAACAAACCATCATTGACGCTTATGCGACGCATCCGGATGATACGGGATCTCCGGAGGTTCAGGTGGCCCTTCTCACATGGAGAATCAACCATCTGACGGAGCATTTGAAAGTCCACAAAGGGGATTTCCATTCCCGGCGCGGACTGCTGAAACTGGTCGGCCAAAGGCGCGCCCTGCTCGATTATCTGATCAAGATTGATATCGAGCGTTACCGTGCGCTGATTGCCCGCCTGGGACTCAGACGTTAACAAGAGCAACCGTGACGGCGGCCTCAGGGCCGCCGTTATCCTGTAGGTTGGGAACAGCGGACAGGCAGTGGGACGTAGATTGCGCGGCTCTTCAGAAGCAAGAGATGCGGACTCTACACTCTATTGCCTGACACCTGTTTCAAAAGAAGAAACAATCGAATTAAACGCGCCCGGGTCCATGAGCCAAGGCAACTTCTTTGGCCTGTAAGGAAGACCCAGACATTCGGCGCCTGCAGTGTTATGGAGGAAAATAACCATGCAAAAAAGAATTTATGAAACGCAGCTGGCCGGTGCGCCGCTCGTCCTGGAGACGGGTGAACTGGCTCAGTTTGCCAACGGAGCTGTCCTGGTCCGTTACGGCGATACCGTCGTACTGACGACAGTCACAGCCTCGACCGAACCGCGTGAGGGGATCGATTTCTTCCCCCTGTCGGTTGATTACGAGGAAAAAATGTACAGTGTCGGCAAGATTCCCGGCGGCTTCCTCAAGAGGGAAGGGCGTCCGACAGAAAACGCCGTCCTGACCGCCCGTTCCATTGACCGGCCCATCCGGCCTCTTTTCCCGGATGATCTGCGAAATGATGTCGTGGTCAACAACCTGATTCTCTCGGTCGATCACGATCATTCACCTCAGGTCGCCGCTCTGATCGGCACCTCGGCGGCTGTCTCCATCTCCGATATTCCCTGGAATGGCCCGGTTGCCGGTGTCCAGGTGGCCCTTGTTGACGGCCAGGTGATCGTCAATCCTGGTCAGGAGCAGGCCGACCTGTCCCAGTTGGACCTCTTCCTTGCGGGAACCCAGGACAAGATCTGCATGATCGAGGCCGGGGCCAACGAGATCAGCGATGAGAAAATGTTGGAGGCCATTGAGGCCGGCCACGCGGTCATCCAGGAGATCACCAGCCTGATCAGCCGCATGCAAAGCGAGATCGGCAAGGAAAAATTCGCCTATGAATCCAAGGATGCGCCGCAGGAGCTTCTGGCCCTGGTGCGCGACCGCTACTTTGACAGCATGAAGGAAGCGGTTCTTTCCGCGGATAAATCAGTGCGCGACCGTGCCGTCTCCGAGCTTGGCGCCCAGGTCCGCAGCTTCCTCAAGGAAGAACACGAGGATCAGGCTGGTCAGGCATCCGCTATTCTCGATCAGCTGGAAAAGGAAGTGGTCCGCCACTACCTGCTCAACGAACACAAGCGGGTCGACGGCCGTGAGCTGACTGAAATTCGTCCGCTCAAGGCAGAGATCGATCTCTTCCCCCGGGTTCACGGTTCAGCCCTCTTTTCCCGCGGTCAAACGCAGGTCATGACCATCTGCACCCTGGGTACCGTAGACGACGCCCAGCGCCTGGATGGTGTGGACACAAAAGAGAGCAAACGCTACATGCATCAGTACAACTTCCCCGCTTACAGTGTTGGGGAGGCCAGGCCCAACCGCTCGCCGGGCCGCCGCGAGATCGGCCATGGCGCTTTGGCGGAACGGGCGCTGATTCCGGTTCTGCCGGGTCTGGATGAGTTCCCTTACTCTATCCGCTGCGTCTCGGAAGTGACCATGTCCAACGGCTCGACTTCACAGGCCTCTGTCTGCTCCAGCTCGCTGGCCCTGATGGCTGCCGGTGTTCCGGTTAAAAAGCCGGTGGCAGGCATTTCCTCCGGGCTCATCATCGATCCTGAGGATTCCGACCGCTATCTGGTATTCATGGACATCCAGGGCATCGAAGACTTCTTTGGTGACATGGACTTCAAGGTTGCCGGAACCCGCGACGGAATTACAGCTGTTCAGGTAGACATCAAAGTCGACGGCCTGACCATGGATATTATCCGCGATGCCTTCGAACTGACCCATAAGGGCAGACTGCAGATCCTGGATGAGGCCATGGACCCGGTTATCGCCGAGCCCCGTGCTGAACTGTCACCTTACGCTCCCAAGATTGATCAGGTCGATATCCCGTCCGACAAGATTCGCGACGTGATCGGCACTGGCGGCAAGGTGATCCGCCGGATCGTCGAGCTGACCCAGGCTCAAATCGATGTTGAGGAAGACGGCCCGGTCGGCCATGTCTACATCGCCTCCACGGACAGTGAGGCCCGCAAGAAGGCCATCGATCTGATCCGCGCCATCGTTTTCGATCCCGAACCGGGCGCCGTTTTTGACGGCACAGTTACCCGCCTGATGACCTTCGGCGCCTTTGTTGAAATCGCGCCGGGCAAAGAAGGTCTGGTCCACATCTCCAAGATGGCCTGGCAGCGGGTCAACGCGGTAGAGGACGTCCTGGCAGTCGGCGACCACGTCAAGGTGGTTGTAAGCGAGATTGACGACCAGGGCCGCCTGAATCTTTCCATGCGGGATCTGACAGAAAAACCGGAAGGCTATGTTGAACGGCCCGACGAGCGCTCTGGAGGCCGGGGCGGTGACCGCCGGTCCGACGGCGGATCCAGGGGCGGACGCAACTTCCGCAGCAACGACCGCGGAGGCCGTGACGGCTCGCGCGGATCTTCATCATCGCGCGGCGGCTACGAGCGTCGTGACCGGCGTGACGGCGGCGAGCGGGGAGACCGCGAGCAGCGTGACGGCGGGGAACGGGGCAGCCATCGGGGCGACCCCAGAAAAGAACGGGAGTTCTGATAAAACTGTTTGACACGGCTTTCATCCGTTTGCTATGATGGACGCCGTCCGGTGGCGCCGAAAGCGTCACCAGATAGGGGAGTGGCTCAATGGTAGAGCAACGGTCTCCAAAACCGTGGGTTGCGGGTTCGAGTCCTGTCTCCCCTGCCAAATGGGAACCCTGGCGTTTAGAGGCCGGGGTTCCCCCCAAATGATCGGGGTGTAGCTCAGGTGGCTAGAGTGCTTGCTTGGGGTGCAAGAGGTCGCAAGTTCAAGTCTTGTCACTCCGACCAGAATAAAAGAGGCGGTTCCGGTAAGGGGCCGCCTTTTTTGGCCTTTTGGCCGCTTGCGCTCATGTATAATTGACCCATGACCACACAAGAGAAAAGCAAACAAGAGCTGACCCGTGTAACCATTTATACCGACGGTGCCTGCTCCGGTAATCCCGGGCCGGGCGGTTGGGCGGCCATCATCCGCGCCATGGATGTTGAGAAGGAAATATCCGGCTATGTGGCCGATACGACCAATAACCGCATGGAGCTGACCGCTGCCCTGGAAGCATTGAGAAGCCTCAAGCGGCCCTGTCAGGTGGATTTGTACAGCGACAGCGCCTATCTGGTCTCTGCTTTCAATGAAAAATGGATCCAGAACTGGCAGATGCGAGGCTGGAAGAACTCGGCCAGGATGCCGGTCGCCAACCGGGATCTTTGGGAGGCACTCTGGACTGAGCACCAGCGGCATCAAATCTGTTGGCACAAGGTCAAAGGGCATTCAGACAACGATTACAACAACCGCTGTGATAAAATGGCGGTCAATGAAATACTGCGCAACCAGTCGCAGGACTGAAGGGGAGACGAGATCCGAATGAATCGGGAAGAGGGACCGGACCGCCGGGGGAGAGCCTCACAGGCCTGCGATGGGGCTGAATTGAGGCCGCCCAGATTTCCCGGCCGCAAGGCCGAAAAGCCGCCCAAACCGCATTGCGTCTCGGAACCCAATCTGACGGAAACAGTCCTTGCTTCCGACCCCCGTTTCATCGGCCGGATCTTCTCTGTTGAAGTCCAGGATGTCCTCTTGCCCGACGGCCGCAAAACGACCCGGGAACTGGTCCGCCATCCCGGCGGTTCCTGTGTGGTTGCTCTGGACCATGATCTGCATCTTTATCTGGTCCGCCAGTATCGCGTGGGGACAGAAGGGCCCTTGCGGGAGCTTCCTGCAGGCAAGCTTGACCCCCGGGAGGATGCCCTGAGCTGCGCCCGCAGGGAATTGGCGGAAGAGACCGGATTTTCGGCTGATTCCTGGCAGCTGCTTTCAAGATTTAATCCATCGCCCGGCTATACAGATGAAGTCATTCACATCTATCTTGCCCAGGATCTGGTCAAGGGGAGGGCACAGCCCGACGAGGGTGAATTCATCGCCTGTGAACGCCTGCCCCTTGAAAGGGCACTGGCTGAAATTCTGGACGGCACCCTGACGGACGGCAAAACCTGTCTGGGTATTCTGTTGGCGGCCTTGCGGGTCGGCCTCCTGGGTTGAGTGCCATGACCGATTCAAAGAAAAGAGGAGGCCTTTTGACCAGCCGCCAGGAGCGCGATATTGTGGCGACTCTCTTTCTGGCTCTGGCGCTGCTCATGGCCTTTGCCCTGTATGCGCCCTCGCACTGGACCGGCTGGCTGGGCAGAAATCTGTCTGCGGTGACCCGGGGCGGCTTTGGCAGCCTGGCCCTGATCCTGCCGCTTCTGCTCCTGATTCTTTCACTCATTCTCTACCTGCAGAGGATTGCCTCTGTCTCATCCAGACAAGCCGGCGCCCTCCTTATCATCTATCTATGGGCCTCCTCGCTTGTATCCCTTTTTGTCCTCCCCCTGAGCCGCTTGAGCGAGAGTCTGGCTCCTCTGCCTGACCGCGGCAGCGCTGGCTGGCATCTGATTACCGAGCTCTGGCGCTTCGGCCGTTTCCCCGAGGCCATACGGCCCGGCAACCGTTTGAGCGGTGGCCTCTTGGGTGGTTTGGTCTCACTGGGACTGGAGCGTGTTGCGGGTCTGACAGGAGCTCTGATCATCCTTTTTGCCCTTCTGGTGACTCTTCTGGTTTTTGCCTTCGGTCTCTCGCCCTCCAGGCTGTCGTCCATCTCCAGGGGGCTGCCGGCCGACCCCATGGGTGAGGGAGCGGATGATGAGGCGGCTTCCGATACAGGCCAGCAGAAAACTGCTCCGGGAGGCTGGTTCTCCCGCCGGCGAAAAGGGGAAGAGCCCTCTCATGGCACGGAGGAAAGTCCGGCCCCATCGCAGACTCCATCTGCCTTGACCGGTGCCGGCCCTGCCGGCTGGGATACCCTCCATACCCCTCAGGCGGCCGGAGAGAGTTCACATGAAAGGGAAGGCCTGCAGTTTCCCAAGCCGCCGCCTGGTTATCGCGGAGCCGCTGTGGAATCCAAGCCGCGCCTGCCCTTGCAGGGAGTCCCTTATCTCTTGTCACCTCCTTCTCATACGGAGCCTCTGCCTGTCATTACGACGGCTGCGGACCTGCCTTTGCCTGCAGCGGAATTACCTTCCATGAGGACTCCGGAACTTGCTCTGGCCAAGGAAGCCAGAAGAAAAGAAGTCAGACGCTACAGGCCCGAACAGATGAGTGTCCTGTCCGAGTACCGGCCGCCTCCGCTGACTTTGCTCAAGGCCGACAGCGGCATGAAGAAAACACCCCAGGAGATCAAGGAGATCCGTGAACTGGGCCGCAAGCTGGAAGAAACCCTTGATAACTTCGGAGTGGACGCCCAAATAATCAATTACACAAGCGGACCGACCATCACCCGTTTTGAACTTTCGCCGGGTCCAGGGATCAAGGTTAGCAAGATCGTCAATCTGACCGATGATATCGCCTTGAGCCTGGCCGCCATGGGTGTCCGTTTAGAGGCGCCCATTCCAGGCAAGGCCGCCATTGGCATTGAGATCCCCAATAAAAAGATGAGCCCTGTCCTCCTGCGCAGCCTCCTTGAATCCGCTGAGTACAAGAATGAAAAGGGTCCGCTGGTCGCGGCCATCGGGCGTGACGTAGCCGGTCAGGTCATTATGTGCGATCTGGCCCGGATGCCGCATCTTCTGATAGCCGGAGCGACCGGATCCGGTAAATCCGTCTGCATCAACGCCATACTGGTCAGCATTCTCTACCGGTCCTCCCCCAAGGAGGTCCGCATGCTGATGATTGACCCCAAGATCGTTGAGCTGAACGTCTACAACGGTATTCCCCACCTCCTCCAGCCTGTCGTAACCAATCCTGAGAAGGCTTACGGGGTTCTCAACTACGCGGTATCCGAGATGGAGCGCCGCTACCGACTCTTCGCCGACCGCAAGGTCCGCGATATCGCCTCATACAATGAAAGCGTCAGCCGGGCAAAGAAAACAGAAGATTCGGAGGAGACCATTCCGCATATTCTGATTGTCATCGACGAGCTGGCCGACCTGATGGCCATTACCCAGCATCAGGTAGAGAGTGCCATCTCGCGCCTGATGGCCAAAGCGCGTGCTGTCGGCATCCACGTCATCATCGCCACACAGAGGCCGTCCGTAGATGTCATCACGGGTGTCATCAAGGCCAACATCCCCTCCAGAATCGCCTTTGCCGTCGCTTCACAAGTTGATTCACGCACCATCATCGATTCGGGCGGAGCGGAGAAGCTCCTGGGCCGCGGCGACATGCTCTACTACCCCCTGGGATCCATCAAGGCCATCCGGGGCCAGGGCGCTTTTGTCAGCAACGGGGAGGTCGAGCGGATCCTCTCCTTTATCAAGAGCTATTACCCTGAGGACTATGATGAGCGGGTGGCGGTCGCCATTGAAAACCCCGACGGTGAGGACCAGGCCATGATGTCTGGAAGCGGCGAGGATGAGCTGCTCATGGAGGCACTCCGTGTCATCATTGAGGCTGATTATGCCGCGGTTTCCCTCTTGCAGCGGAAACTCCAGGTTGGTTACCCGCGTGCTGCCAGGCTGGTCGACCGCTTGAGCGAACTGGGTTACGTGGGGCCTTTTGAGGGGAGCAAGCCGCGCAAGGTCATGATCACACGCGATCAATACGATCGGCTGGCTGCAGACACCGACCTTGCAGGAGGCGATGATCACTTTGATTGACACTTCCTTCAAGATCCAAAGAGCGGAAATCCTGTCCGTAGGCACGGAACTCCTGATCGGCCAGGTAGTTGACACCAACGCCTTTTTTTTATCAGGCCAACTGGCAGAACTTGGCATTTCAACCTTCCGGCATACAGTCGTCGGTGACAACAGGGAACGCTTGGAAGCGGCCATGCGTCAGGCTATCGCTTGCAATGATCTGCTGATCACAACGGGCGGCCTGGGGCCCACCTCAGACGATGTGACCGCCTCCGTGACTGCGGCGCTGGCGGGCGTCCCCCTGGCGGAGGATCCAGCTGTCATGGAGGATCTAAGGCGGCGTTTTCCCGGCCTGGATTTCAAGGGTTACCCCCTTTTACCCCAAGGCTCGCTTGTCTTCCGCAATGATCAGGGGACAGCTCCGGGATCCCTGACCTGGCTGAGTCTGGAAGGGGAGAAGAAGGCCATCCTCATGCTGCCCGGTCCCCCCGATGAAATGGAGCCCATGTTTGTGGCCCATGTCAGGCCCTCTCTGGAAGCCTACTGTCCTTACCGTTTTATCCACCGCTATGTCCGCCTCCAGGATCTGGGTGAGAGCAAATTGGAGGAGAGAATCCTGGACCTGATCCAGGTACAGGACCAGGTGACCCTGGCGCCCTACGCTTCCTTGCGGGAGCTGGTTGTCCGCCTTTCACAGAGACTTTCAGGGCCCGATGACAGAGACCTGACTCTGCCCCTGGTGGAAGAACTGCAAAGGCGTCTGGCTGACTATATCTTTGAAATCGGGCCCCGTCATCTGGAGGAAGTCCTTTATGATCTCCTGCTTGAAAGAAATCTTCAGGTGGCTTTCGCGGAATCCTGTACGGCCGGGCTGACCGCGTCGACCCTGGCCTCGGTTGCCGGAGCTTCCTCTGTCCTGACGGGCGGTTTTGTTGTATACAATAACCGCATGAAAGAAAAACTGCTTGGCCTGGACCCGGATCTGCTGTCCAGGGAAGGTGCCGTCAGTTCGGCCACCGCCCTGGCCATGGCCGCTGCATGCCGTAAGATAACGGACGCCGGAATCGCTGTGTCCGTAACCGGCTTTGCCGGGCCAGGAGGCGGAACTCCGAAGGCGCCTGTCGGCACGGTCTTCATTGCCTGTGACAGCGCTTGGAAAGAACCACTTGTCCAGGCCTTTCACTTCTCCGGTGACAGGGAACGCGTCCGGATACGCTCTGCCTACGCCGCCCTCAATCTACTGAGGAGGTATGTGCTGGATCTATGAAACGCAGGAGTGACCAGGGCCAACTCTTAAACGATCCCCGCAGGGGCGGCATGCGCGTCCTGTCCTCCGGCAAGGCGACCGCTCTTCTCATGTTCTCCCTTGCCACGGCCAAGCTGACCGGTTTTGCAAGAGAGATCCTGATTGCGCCGACCTTTGGCTATGGAGTCAATACCGATGCCTATTTCATAGGCTTCCAGATTCCGGACCTCTTCTACCAGCTCCTGATCGGGGGCACCTTTGCGGCTGCAGTTACGCCAGCCGTTGCCTCAGCCCTGGCCCGCGATGAGGAGAAGAAACTGTGGCGCAGCCTCAGCACCCTGATAAACGTCTTCCTGATCGCCTTTCTTTTAGCCATTGCCCTGGGAGAGATATTCGCCGGCCCCATCATTCGCCTTTATAACCCCAATAAGGATGCCGAGATCATCACACGGGCCGTCCTGGTGGCCAGGATGCTCTTTCCCCAGATCATCTTCCTTTTCCTTGCCGGCATGTGCGTTGGTGTCCTCAATGGTCACAAGCTCTTTCAAAGGGCTGCCTTTACGACGACTCTCTACAATATCGTCTGTATCTTCTTCATGCTCCGCTGGGGCGACCAGACCCCCGGCGCACCCGCCAAGGTAGCCCTGGGAGTCGTCCTGTCGGCCGCCATCAACTTCATATACCTGGCCTTCATGGCAAGGCGGGTCCTGGATTACAAGCCCATCATCGATTTGAAGGATCCGGGTTACAAACACCTGCTCCGGCTGGCCGTTCCGACCCTTATATCGGGAACGGCCATTCAGCTGAATTCCATCATCCAGACCGGCTTTGCCAACCAGTTTACCGGCGCCGTGACGTCCCTGCGCCACGCCCAGACCATGTGGAAGCTGCCCTATGGGATTTTCGCCCTTGCCGTGGCCAGCGTCATGTCTCCCAACCTGACCCGATCCTTTGCCAACAGGCGCTTCGAAGATATGAGGAAAACCTACACGGAGTCCCTGCGGCGGGCGCTTTATTATGTGACCCCCTTTGTTCTCATTTTCGCAGTCATGGCTGAAGAGACCGTCGAGGCCGTCTTCCAATGGGGAGGCGCCATTCCCATGGAAAATCTGATCATCGAGGGTAACCTGCTTCGCCTGTACAGCCCGGCCATCTTCTTTCTGACCTTCTATGAGGTCGCCAATCAGGCTTTTTACGCCCGGCATGTGACCCGGGTTTCACTTTTCACTTCGCTTCTTTCATTGGCCCTCAACCCTTTGTTCTGCATTCTCTTTACCCAGGTCCTGGACTATGGGATATATGGCCTGCCAATCGCCTATGTCCTCAACAGCGCCATCAATATGGTTCTTATTGCGGTACTCTACCGCTTCCATATAAAGAAAGCCCGGCCTTACCGCATGCTGCCTTTCTACCTGCGGCTGGCTTTCTGTTCGGCCGTCACCATCATCGTCACCCTGGGACTTAATACCCTGCCCTTTGAACCGACCAGCAAGATGGCCCAGCTGATTCTCTATTTCTTCAAGGCCAGCCTGGCCATGGTCACTTA
>JBBAEW010000038.1:0-19989 GCA_041655695.1 Saccharofermentanales bacterium | reverse complement strand
CATAACGCAATAGGCAGGCGCCGTTTTATTTATGAAAAAATCCCAAACCCGCACATCAGGCGAGTTTGGGAGATAGTGGATGTCGTGTTTGGGTTGGGTGATTCAGATCAAACTGTAAAAGTCAGGTTATAGCAGAAGATTTTCTGCCTGACGGTCACCAATGACGCCCGTCTCTTCAGACGGCCTGAGTTGTGTTGCCGGGAATAAACTGCATATCCAGCTGAATCCTGGGCGTGCAGGTCTGATCCTTCACGATACAGTCGAAGGCATGTTCAGCCAGCTGGTCCACCTGCTGCTTCATGGTTGTGATGGGCCGCCAGCTGAAGGAACCGTCCACACCGTCGAAACCGGTAACTGAAATATCCTGGGGGATCCGAAGTCCCTTCTCCCCTGCCCGGGCAATCAATCCCAGGGCGATCTCATCATTAGCGCAGACAACGGCTGTCGGCTGCGGGCCGCTCCCTCCGAAGAGCTCGTCAAAGGCCTGTGCTCCGGCCTCCTTGGTCGGCTGCCGGTGGTGGAAGATCAGGTTCTCGGCCAGATCAATGCCCTCATCCAGCAGGGCCTCCCTGAAGCCCATGAAGCGCTCATCGATGGATCGCAGGCTGTCATTGCAGCCGGCGAAGGCAATCTGTCTGTGCTTGAGATCCAGAATATGCCGGCAGATCCGGTAACCTGCCTGGCGGTTGTCCGAGGTAATCAGAGGGATGGACTCGCCGGCAGGCCGGTCAATGGAGACCAGCTTCATGGTCTGTTGGCCGGCCCGTTCCGGTTTGCCGGCAAAGATATCCGCAAAGGGATCCAAAAAGGACCCTTCCGTCAAAACGATTCCAGCCACCCGGACCGAACGGCAGTAACGGTAGTATTCCTGCTCCCGTTTTGGGTCGTTCTCGGTATCGCAGATAAGGAGTGTGTAGTTGTTCTCCAGGGCAAGGGTATTCAGACGTTTGATGATAGCCAGGAAGAAGGGATTTCGCATGTCATAGACAAAAATCGCGATAGCATTGGCCCGGCGGGAAAACATATTCTTGGCCGCCAGGTTGGGCACGTAGTCGTATTTCTCAATCACGGGCAGGACCCGGTCCAGCATGGCCTTGGAAACCCTGTCTGGATTGTTGATGACACGCGAAACCGTAGCGATGGAAACCCCCGCTTTCTCCGCGATCTCCCGGATACTCAAGTCACGTTTCATAAAAGACCCGCCCTGTTTGGAAATCAGATGGATTCATGCTCTTCCATGCGCTTGCCGTAGTTCTTGAAGCGTTCGATCATGTGAACCATCTCATCCTCGTCCAGGATAACAGGCTCTCCCATGGAGGTGGAGCGGCAATAGAGCTCACAGCAGAACTCAATCTCTTCTGTCACATTAAAGGCGTGGTTGAGGTCAACTCCCCCAGCCAGCAGGCCGTGGTTGGCCAGAAGGCAGGCATTGCGGCCCTTCATGGCCTCAAAGGCGTTCTTGGCCAGTTTGACCGTCCCGTAGGTAGCATATTCGGCGCAGCGGACATCGACGCCCGCATAGGCCACAAGATAATGCAGAGGAGGCAGGTCCCGCCGCAGACAGGCTACCGTGGCAGCAAAGGTTGTGTGGGTGTGGATGAGCGCGTGGATATCGTCTCGGTACTTGTAGATAATCCGGTGCATATCACATTCGCTGGATGGGACCGCGTCGCCGTCGACAATTTTGCCGGTCTCCACATCCATGATGACAATCTGGCTCTCGGTAATGACCTCATAGGGAATACCGGAAGGTGTGATGGCCATGAGGTTCTCCTGGGGATTCCAGACACTGAGATTGCCACCCGTCCCCTTGGTCAGTCCTTCAGAAATCAATTTTTTGCCGAACTCGATAAGCTCACGGCGCTCTTTTTGCATGATCATGGTTTGCCTCTCCTTTAGCTGCCTCAGCTAATAGTAACCTATTTATTACCAGTCCGATTACACAAATGTTCAGACGAATCGCAAGCAATTATTGACAATGCGACAATGAGAGTGTATCATACTTGTAACATGTTTCATAGTCCTTTCGGGCACTTGAAAAACCATTTTGGGAACACGGATTAAACGGCTCGTTTCCCCGGCAAATAAGATGATTTGGATAAGGAGACCTCCCATGAACGAACGCATTAAGAAGATAAGGCAACGTCTCTTCGACGTTAAACCCATGGTCAGTTCTGAGCGCTGCCGCATCTTTACTGATTCCATGAAGGCCAGCGAAGGCAAACCCATCGTTATTCGCAGAAGCGATGCCTTCTACGACGTTCTGGACAAGATGACCATCGTCATCGGCGAACACGACCTGATCGTGGGCAACCAGACAGAGACACCCAAATCCTCGCCCATTTATCCCGAGTATTCCGTTGACTGGCTGCGCGAGGAACTGGCTGGTAAACCCTATTTCTTCCACGAAAGACCCGGCGATAAATTCTATATTACCAACGAGGCCAAGGAAGAGATCCTGGACTGCCTGGACTACTGGGAAGGCAAGACTCTTTATGAGTCCTTCCGCAAGACCCTCCCCGACCACATCAATGAAGCCTGGAACGCCAATGTCATTGATGACACCTGGGTGTCCTCCCAGGGGCTGGGTAACGTCATCGTCGACTATGAGGGCGTAGTCAACAAGGGATTGGAAGATGTCATTGACCGCATCGACAAGCGTCTGACGGAAATTGATCCGACAGAGCCCGGCGCCTCCAAGCAGATCTGGTTCCTCCAGGGAGCCCGCCGTTCCAACGAAGCGGTCATCCGCTTTGCCGAACGCATTGCCCAAGCTGCGGAGACCATGGCCAATGAGAGCATTCTGCCCGTCGAACGCAAACGCGAACTTCTGAAGATCGCAGAAGTCAACCGCCGCGTGCCAGCCAAACCGGCCCGCAACTTCCACGAAGCCGTCCAGAGCATCTTCACCATCCTTCTGGCCGTCCACCTGGAAACCAACGGCCACGCAATCTCCCTGGGCCGCTTCGACCAGTACGTCTATCCCTACTATGAAAAAGATCTTGCAGCGGGTACCCTGACCCGGGAGCAGGCCTTGGAGATCGTGGAATCCTTCTTTGTCAAATGCAATGAACTCAACAAACTCCGCTCCTGGCCCGACACCACCTTCTTTGTCGGCTACCAGATGTTCATCAACCTGGCTATCGCCGGCCAGACAGCCGACGGCAGGGACGCGACCAACGAAGTCTCCCACCTTTGCGTGGAGGCCTGTTCCAATCTCAAGCTCTTCACCCCCTCCGTCTCCGTCAAGTATTTTGACGGCACCTCAGACGCCTTCATGATGAAGGCTCTGGAAGCTGCCATTGCACACGAAGGCGGCCAGCCTGCCTTCTACAATGATAAGGCCTTCATGCGGACCCTTGAGAATATGGGCATTGCCGAGGAAGACCGCCACAACTGGTCGCCCGACGGCTGTATCGAAGCCTGTATCCCCGGCAAGTGGGATTGCGCCGCCAAGGGCCCCTGGCTCAACGTTCTCAAGGTCCTGGAGATCACCCTTAACGACGGGGTGGACCCGCGGACAGGCTACAGCTTCCTCAAGCCTGAGAAATCTGTCCTGGAAGCCAGGAGCACAGATGAAATTCTGGAAGCTTATAAGAAGCAGCTGCGCTATTTCATCGACCTGCAGGTTGAGACCGAGCACGTCAATGATGAACTCCACAGCCTCATGGACCCCAACCCCTTCCGCTCCTCCCTGATCGACGACTGCATCGGCCGGGCCAAGGATCTGGTTGACGGCGGTTCCCTCTACTCTGCGGACGGCGGGCCGACCGCCGGCAGCATCAGCGCGGGCGATGCCCTGGCAGGCATCGAATATCTAGTCTTCGACAAGAAGATCCTGACCATGGATCAGCTGCTCCACGCCATGAAAACCAACTTTGAGGATGAGACGACCCAGCCCTCCGGTCCGGACATCCGCCTCATGCTCCTCAACAAGGCGCCCAAGTACGGTAACGACGACGACGCGGCCGATGACTGGACCGTGGCCGTCGAGGACTTCATCGGCTCCACCTACCGCAATGAATGCAAGAGCTCCAAGTACGGCAAGGGTCCCATCCCCGCCTGCTTCTCTTACAGCCAGAGCCCGGTAACCGGCAACGTTTCCTTCGGCAAGAGCATCGGGGCCACCCCCGACGGCCGCTACGCCAGCGAGCCGGTCAACAACGGGGTATCCCCCGCCAACGGAGCTGAACGGCACGGTGCCACCGCCGCCACCAACTCCGTGGCCAAACTCCCCACCATCTGGATCCAGAAGGGCGGCATCTTCAACATGCGCCTGACCAAGGATATTGTCAGCACGGAAGCCAACAGGCAGAAAATCATCGATATGGTCAAGGTCTTCTTTGACCGCAACGGCCAGCAGATTCAGTTCAACGTGGTCGACAACGAGACCCTCTTCGATGCCATTGAGCACCCTGAAAACTACCAGGATCTGATGGTCCGTGTTTCCGGATACAGCGCACTCTTCACGGCCCTTTCGCCGGAGGTGCAGATGGATATCATCAAGCGTGCGGAGTTGGGACTGTAAGACTGTGAACGAGGCAGAAAAAGCTCGAATCTTTAATATTGAACGCTTTGGGACGGAAGACGGCCCCGGAATCCGTACGGTCGTCTTCCTCAAAGGCTGCGCTCTTCGATGTCTCTGGTGTTCCAACCCCGAATCACAAAACTTCGGGCCCGAGATCGTCTTTTTGGAAAATGCCTGCATCAATTGCGCCAAGTGTGTCCAGGTCTGCCCTCAAAAGGCGGTCTCCCTGATTCCCGGTTATGGATATATCACTGACCACAGCAAGTGCGATTTCTGTCTGACCTGTGTTGACAACTGCCTGAGCAATGCCCGCAACGCAGCCGGCCTGCTCTACAGCCAGGAAGAATTGCTGGATATCGTCCTTCGAGATGCCCTCTACTATAAGGAATCGGGCGGCGGCGTCACCTTCTCCGGCGGCGAACCGCTTCTCCAGGCGGAATTCATTGATTCTTTCGCTCAAAAGATCACCGCTCAGGGCTTCAATACCCTGGTGGAGACCTGCGGTCATGTGCCCTCTAACCGCTTCAAGATTGGTTTACAGCACGTTGACTATGTCTATTACGACATCAAGCATATGGACCCGGACTGCCACAGGGAACTGACAGGCCAGTCCAATGATCTGATTCTCCAGAACCTCCGGACGCTGGATCAGGAGCTGGATGCCCTCTACGACCTGCGTTATCCGGTCATACCGGATCGCAACGACGGGACAGCCAACCTGTCCGCCTTTTTTGAATTCGCTTCTGGCTTGAAGCGGGTGGGGGAAATCGTCCTCCTCCCCTATCACCGGCTTGGAGCAACCAAGTACACGGGACTGGGCCGCCCCTACCCCATGGCAGAGACCGAACCCCTGACCCGGGCAGACCTGATGGGCCTGCGTGACCTGGGGGCCTCCTACGGCCTCAAGATGCGCATCGGATAAAGGAGATCCTTCGTGAAAAAGGCGACCATTCTGGGAATTGACTGCGGCAATTCGTCTGTAAGAGTCGTAGTCGGCACCGTGACCGATTCCTCTGTTGAACTGGATGTCATTTTGCAAAGCCCCAACTCCATGACCCGGATCGGCGACTGGTTTGTCTGGGATCCCATTTATATCTTCCGGGAAATCCTCCGGGGCATGGCCCTTGCCTCCAACCAATACGAACGTATCGACTCCATCGGCGTTGCCACCTGGGGCGTCGACTTCGGTCTCTTCTCGCCCGAGGGCATCCTCCTGGGCGATGTCCTGGCCTACCGCAATGAAGCCGGTGCCAGCTACTACGACCGGCTGAGCCCGGAGGACGAAAAGACTTATTTCGATCTGACCGGCATCCTCAGCGACAAGATCAACTCAGCCTACCTTCTGCAGGCAGTCAGGGACCGGCTGCCCACCGTTTACAAGCAGGCCTCCCGCCTGCTCATGATCTCCGACATCCTCAACTATTACCTGACGGGCGTCATGATCAACGAGCCTTCCATGCTTTCGACCACCCAGCTCTTTAATGCCCAGGATCAGACCCTGAGCCAGGAGATCTGCCGCCTGATGGACCTGCGCTCCGACCTGATCGGACCCGTCTCCCAACATGGTCAGAAGATCGGCTTCCTGCGCCCTGAAATCATGGCCGAACTGAACATGACAGGAGACCCCATCCCCGTCATCAGCGTTCCCTCCCATGACACCGCAGCTGCCGTTCTGGCCGCGCCCTCACAGGCAGGCGAACCTCTGGCCTTCATCAGTTCGGGAACCTGGAGCCTTCTGGGCATGGAAATGGAGAAAGCCCTGGTCAATGACCAGGTCTTCCAGGCAGGATTCACCAATGAAGTCGGCGCTTTTGGGACCACCACCCTCCTGGCCAACAGCATGGGCCTCTTCCTGCTTCAGAAACTCAAGCAGGAATACGAACTGGAGGAAGGCAAAGCATGCAGCTGGGACGAGTTCTACGCCATCCGATCCCGCGGCAGGCAGGACAAGCCTTTTCTCTTCAATGTCAATGACCGGGCCTTCTTCAACCCCCCCTCCATGCTGGAGGCCATCATGAAGCGGATCCTGGAGGAGGGAGGCAGTGCCAGCCCCCAGAGCAAGTGGCAGACCGCCATCAGCGCGGCTGTCGAGTCCCTGGCCTGCAGCTATGCCCTGGGCATGGAGAACCTGGGCCGGGCTACCGGCCGGGCCATCGACCGCATCTACGTGGTAGGCGGCGGCACCCGGGACAGCGAGCTCAACCAGCTGACTGCCAACCGGACGGGACGGCCCGTCCTCCTTGGCAGCCCTGAGAGCACCTCTCTGGGCAACATCCTGGCCCAGACCAGCTATCTGGCCGGCTATTCCATGGAGCAAATACGTGACATCGCGCGCCGGTCTTTCCCGCCCAGGGAAGTTGCGCCTCAGCCCCTCACAGATGACGCGGTTACCCGCTACCGGACCCTGGTTGAACAAACGAAGGGGGAATGACAGAAGATGAGTGACACGATTTTAAGAATGGAAGGCATCAACAAGTCTTTCTTCGGCGTCCAGGTACTGAATGATATTGATTTTTCAGTCCAGAAAGGCGAGGTTCACGTCCTGCTGGGTGAAAACGGCGCCGGCAAATCAACCTTGATCAAGATCCTTTCCGGGGCATACACGCGGGACAGCGGGACCATCTACATCAACGACGAGGCAGTCGACATCAACCAGCCCATCGATGGCCTGGCCCACGGTATCAGCGTCATCTACCAGGAATTCAACCTGGTCCCCTACCTTTCCATTATGGACAATATCCTCCTGGGCAAAGAAATCCGCAAAGGTCTCTTCATTGATCGCCAGGCCGAGCGTCAGCTGGCTCTGGACTATATGGCCCGGATCGGCCTGGAAGTCGACCCCAACACTCTGGTTCACGATCTGAGCGTTGCCCAGAAGCAGATGGTCGAAATCGCCAAAGCCCTGTCCAACGAGAGCAAGATCCTGGTCCTGGACGAGCCCACGGCCGCTATCACCGACACAGAAACCCAGCTGCTCTTCCAGATCATCCGCGAACTGAAAAAGGAAGGCCTGGGCATCATCTACATCTCCCATCGCCTGGAAGAACTCTTCGAGATCGGTGACCGCTGTACAGTTCTGCGGGACGGCGAGAAAGTCAACACCGTCCGCATGGATCAGGTAGACCATGACAGCCTGACCCGCATGATGGTCGGCCGCTCCATCAGCATGGACCGCTGCCAGAATCTGAGCTTTGCCTGTGAGGAAGTGGTCCTTGACGTCAAGAATCTCAGCTACAAGAACCGGGTCAAGAATGCCTCCTTCCAGCTCAAGCGCGGAGAGGTCCTGGGGATCTCGGGCCTGGTCGGTTCCGGTCGGACCGAGCTTGCCAAATGTATCCTGGGCGCCTACAAGCGGGATTCGGGCCAGGTGGAGTGCCTGGGTCACATCCTGTCCAACGGTTCCATCCCCGAGGCCATCCGCCACGGGATTGTCTACTTAAGTGAGGATCGAAAGCAGGAAGGCCTGATCCAGATCCACAACTATGTCGACAACGTTCTCCTGCCCAACTACAAAATCTTCCGCAATTTTCTGCTCAGCAATACCCTGACCCGGAAAAAGGCGCGGGAAATGATACCCAAGCTGAAAATCAAGGTATCCAACACCTCCGCCGCCGTTCAAACCCTGTCGGGCGGCAACCAGCAAAAAGTGGTCATCGGCAAATGGCTTCTGTCCGACGCCACGGTCTTCATCTTTGATGAACCGACCAGGGGAATCGACGTCGGCGCCCGGGAAGAGATACGCCATCATGAACGAGCTCCTTGAGCGCGGCGCCGCCATCATCATGATTTCTTCCGATCTGGTCGAGGTTCTGAGGATGAGCCACCGGATCATGGTCATGTCCGAAGGGCATGTGGTTAAAATACTGGACTGTTCAGACGATGTCTCGCAAGAGACCATTCTCAACTATGCATTGGCAGGAGGAAACCACCGTGACGACCAGTGAAAAAGACATCACCGTCCGGAAAGAGAGAAAGATCGACCTGCACTCGATCGCCATTTACATTATCGCGGTCGCGATCTTTGTCATGTTCGCCATTCTGGCGGAAATGAATGGCCGGTCCTTTCTTTCCCTATCCAATATCCGGAACATCATCACGCAGTCAGCTGTTATCTCGGTCATCGCCATCGGCCAGACCATGGTCATCATCACCGGCGGCATTGATCTCAGCGTAGGCTCCGTGGTGGGCTTCGTCGGCATCACGGGCGGCCTCATGATCAAGGCAGGCATCCCCGTCCTGGCCGCCGTCTTTCTGACCCTGGTCATCGGGATCATGGTCGGGCTCATCAACGGCTTGCTGATCAGCTACGGCAGGATCCCCGCCTTCATTACCACCCTGGCCATGATGCAGATCTTCCGGGGCCTTTGTATGCTGGTCAATTCGGGAAAACCGGTTGCCGGCTTCCCCGAAGGCCTGACCCGGATCATGGGGACAGAGATCTTCGGAATTCCCATCTCCATCTTCTATGTCTTCCTGACCTACCTGGTCATGATGACACTTATGGCCAAGACCCGATTCGGGCGCTATGTCTACGCGGTGGGCGGCAACCGGGAAGCCGCCAAACTGTCAGGAGTCAAGGTACAGAAAATTGAGCTTATCACCTACGCCCTGGCCGGACTCTTTGCCGCCCTGGGAGGCGTCATGCTCCTTTCACGCCTATCCTACGCCGACCCCAATGCCGGGATCAGCTATGAGATGAACGCCATCGCGGCCACCGTTATCGGCGGTACCGCCATGAGCGGAGGCAAGGGCAAACTTGGCAACACCTTTGTCGGGGCCATTATCCTCGGCATGCTGACCACGGGACTTCAGATCCTCAATGTCCCCGTCCACTTCCAAAGTATTATCACAGGTATGGCTGTTGCAGGAGCCGTATACCTGGATAAAATAAAAGAACGCAAGGAATGAACCTAACAAGGTACTCAGGAGGTATTTATGAAAAAGAGAATGCTTTTGATCCTTGGCCTGGTGCTGGTTGCGGCGCTCATTATGAGCGGCTGCGGACCCAGCAAGCCCAAGGACAAAGAGATTACGATCGGTTTTGTCGGGATGACGCTGAACAATGAGTTCCACGTCGCCGTGGCAAACGGAGCGAAACTCAAAGCAAAAGAACTCAACGTGAAAATCGATGTCCAGGCCGGTGACCAGCACGCCAGTGCGGATGCCCAGCTGCAGATCATCGAGAACTTCATCGAGAATAACGTCGACGGACTCATCATTGTCCCCAGCGCGCCCGAGGGACTTCTGGCTGCGCTGAACAAGGCCAAAGCCAAAGGAATCCCGGTCATCAACCTGGATACCGCCATCAACGCCCAGGTCATTGAGGAAGCCGGCATCAAGGTGCCTTTCTACGGAACAAACAACTATGAAGGCGCCAAAATGGCTGGCAAATACGTCGCTGAAAACTTCGCCAAAGGAACGAAAACTGCAATTCTGACCGGCATCGAAGGACATAAGAACGCAGCCGACCGTTTGAACGGATTCAAAGATGGCGCGGGCGACACGATCGTTGTCGTCGCCGAGCAAACAGCCAACTGGGAAGTTGACCAGGGCTACACCGCTGCACAGAATATTATTCAGGCAAACCCTGATCTGCAACTCTTCTTCTGCAGCAATGACAACATGGGCATTGGCGCGCTCCGCGCCGTCCAGGAGGCCAAACTCCAGGATCAGATCCAGATCATCGGCTTTGACGCAGTCAGCGCCGCCCTGGACCTGGTTGAGTCCGGTGAATTCCTGCTGACCGTGGCACAGTATCCTGGCAAAATGGGCGAATACGGCGTTGAGAACCTGGTCAAGGTTATCCGCGGCGAAGAGATTCCCCAGGAAATCGATACCGGCACAGAGCTGGTCACCAAGGCAAACCTGGCCAAATTCCGTGAGGAAATGGCCAAGTATCTTGACTGATTCAGGTAACTTGTGTTCAAGAAGGGGGCCGCGCCAAGCGGCCCCTTTCTCTGTTTCGACTCTTTGACAGCCAGGGGCGGCCAAGAGGTTCGGGACGGGCTGTTCCGGTTCCTGTCCTTGTCCATGATGGCATCATGTCCCTCTTTCATTCTCTCTTCTCTACTCCCTGCACCCTGGGTGCCCTGGCCACCGCCTGTCTCATGTCCATCCGGGATATGCGGACAAGGGAAGTCGTACTCCATGAGCTGGCTCTCTTCTTCGCCTTCGCCTTCATACGGCGGATCCTGTGGTCACCTCTGCCTCCGGATTTAGCCCGCCTCCCGGCAGAGCTTCTGTCTCTTTTCGCGGGAGCCCTCCTCATGCTTGTCATCCGAATCCTGGGCTGGCTTGCGGCCCGCCGCTGCCTGATTGGGACGGGGGATATCCTCTTTGCCTGCGCAGCCGGTTTCATGCTGCCCCCGGGCCGGTCGCTTGCCATGACCTGCCTGGCCTTCTTTCTTGCCCTACCCTTCTCCCTTGCCCGACTTGCGGCCCGTGAGCCCGGGGCCTCCCTGCCCTTTATCCCTTTCCTGTCCCTGGCCGCCCTTTTGCTCTGCTCTTTGCCCGCCTCCTTTGCCATCTTTTGAAGGAGGGCGGATCGTGTTAAAATAGAGGCGTCCGATTTTTCGGACAAAGGAATTGATAATGCCCCGAAGAATTGTTAAACCGCTGATTATACTGACTATCGTCGTCCTTCTCATTGCCGCCGCCTTCGTAGGCTTCGGCCTGGGCTACCGCTATGTCCGCGAACAGGACAAGCGCCTGGGTGCCCTCAAGGACCAATTTGACTCACGCGGCTTCTCCCCCTATACGGCCGAGACGCCGGGCGCCATTGAGGTCTATATTTCACAGCAGTCCAAGACCTCTGATATCGCCGAGATGCTCAAAGACAAGGGCTTCATCGGAAGCACCTTCGCCTTTGAGTTCCTGTCCAAGTTCAATGGTTTTGACGGCCAGTACAAGTACGGCACCCATTATCTGCTGCCCGACATGAGCTACGACGAGATCATGGTCGTTCTGACCAACCGGCCTCAGCCGGTGACCATCACCTTCCCTGAGGGCATGACCTACCAGCAGATGAAACAGAAGATGCTGGATGCGGGCATGCGCTTCAACCCTGACCTCCTGGACGCCATGGTGCGCCAGCCAGGCCTCTTTGCCGACTACTCCTTCGTACCCCTCATCGAAGCCGGCCAGGGCCGGGAATGGCTCTTGCAGGGCTACCTGTGGCCTGATACCTACCAGTTCGACATCAATTCCACCGAACAGCAGATAATCCGTATGTTCCTCAACAATACCGAGCGGGTTTTGTCCGAGGGCGGTTATTATGAACGGGCTCAGAAGCAAGGCATGAGCCTGGACCGGGTCATCACCCTGGCCTCCATTGTCCAGCAGGAAGGCCCCATCGACGAGATGCCCAAGATCTCCAAGGTCTTCATGAACCGTATCAAGCTGGGCATGCCCCTGCAGTCCTGCGCCACCGTCAACTATCTGAGGCTGGAAGAAGGCCGTGAGCCTCAGCTGTGGATTCTCAATGAAGACATCGAACGCTACAAGGATTCCCTCTACAATACCTACCGTCACGATGAGCTGCCCCCGGGACCCATCAACTCGCCGGGGACCATCGCCATTGAGGCCGTTCTCTGGCCCGCCACCGGGCGAACCTGGTCGGGAGCCGACAACTTCCTCTTCTTCTGCGCAACCGGCAAGGGGACCAATGATTTCTCCCGGACCCTTTCCGAACATGAGGCCAAGGTAGCCCGCTACAGTTCACGTTAAAAAGACAGATAAGACTTAACTGAAAAAGTAAAGAATGGCCGCCACCGCGAGAAGACAAAGCAGGGCGGCCATTCTGTTGGTTTTCCCGAAAGGAGCCGTCCGGCCCTTGGGAAGCCCTGTTTCCTCCTGACTCCAGGAGCGCCCGGCGCTTCCGATCAGGGCCAGAGGGGCCAAAAGCAGAACGATCAGGATCAGGGCCAGGGTGACCAGAAAGACGCGGATCCGGTAAGGATCGATCAGGGGCATACCCGCCGCCAGCTGGCTGATGGCACCAAAGAGGGTGCCGGAGACCAGCATGGCGCCCGCGAAAGCTCCTGTCGAAAGGGCTGAGGCCAAAAGGGAATCCGTTTTCATCCGGACCCAGGAGGCCATGAGAGCGCCCAGGAAAAGGACCGGAAAGCCCGGCCGGTCAAAGGAAGCGGCCGCCGCCAGAAGAGCCGGCAAAAGCAGACTGCCCGCACGGCCTCCGGCCCGGAAGACCGGGAGGATCAGGCCGCGGTAGAGGAGTTCATGGCAAGTGGCCGGCAAAACCAGCGTCACCAGAAGAATCAGGGCGGCGGACAGGGGTGAGCGAAAGAGATGGAGAGCCCCCCATCGCCAGGCCTCAGGCAGGGCCAGCCAGTCGGAGGAAACCCACGAGAAGGACTCCAAAAAGGCAAGCGCGCACCAGAGCAGCCAGCCCAGAAGGAAGCCTGCGGCCGGAGCTGACAAAAGAGCCGGCAGGGGCGGCCTTCTGCCCAGGAGAATCAAGGGGGCAGGCCGGTAGACCGTGATCAGGAGAGAGGCCGTTAAAAGGGGGATCAGGCCGTAAATAAGGAGGGAGCGGATGGCCAGGGATTCCAGGGAACCCCCGAAATCCAGGAGATTGGCCAGGAGGCCCCGGGCGTCAAGAAGGAAAAAGACTGCCAGAAGAAGAGTGGAAAAAAGCATGGCCATGAAGGCCATGGGCGCCAGGCGCTGAAGATCACGCCAGACCCTGCGCCGGCTCTCGTCCCGGGGAACGACGACGGAAAAATCCTGACCGTCAGAGGCCTCCGGCCGCTGTCCTGGTGGGTTTGCTCCCGACTTCCTGCGCCTGCCTTCCATGCGACCAGTCTACCACGATCGCTTCCTAGTCGGGTGTGACGCGCGAGGAGGCCTCATCCCGTGCCGCCCGTCCTTTCCAGATGAAGCGGACAGGGGTTCCGTAAAAGTCGAAATTCTCGCGCAGGCGGTTCTCCAGATAGCGTTCATAGGAGAAGTGCAAAAGGCGCTTGTCGTTGACAAAGAAGATGAAGGTGGGAGGCGAAACCGACCCCTGGGTCGCGTAATAAACCCGAAGATGGCGGCCCTTCTTCTGGGGGGTGGGGTGCTGGACCAGAGCTTCGGCCAGAACTTCATTGAGAACGCTGGTGGATACCCGGCGCCTGGACGACTCATAGACCCGAAGAATCAGGGGCCAGATCTGGCCCAGGTTGAAGCCTGTCTTGACCGAGATGAAGAGGACCGGCGCGTAGGGCATGAAGTCAAAGCGGCTGCGGATGGTCTCCTCATACTGGCGCATGGATTGTTCTTCGGTATCGATCAGGTCCCATTTATTGACCAGGATGATGCAGGCCTTGCCGTCATTATGGGCCAGCCCCGCCACCTTGGTATCCTGTTCAGCGGGTCCCTGGTCCGCATCGATCATGATCAGGGAGACATGAGCCCCCTCAACGCTCCGGCGCGATCGGAGAGCCGAGACGTATTCGATCTGGTCATCCACCTTGGCCTTGCGCCGCAAACCGGCCGTGTCGTAGATGAGAAAGCGGCCGAACTCGTTTTCAATCTTGCTGTCGATGGCATCCCGTGTGGTGCCGGGAATATCCGAAACAATGCTTCTTTCCTGGCCGATCAGATAGTTGGCCAGGGAAGACTTGCCCACATTGGGGCGGCCCGTGATGGCCACCCGGATCCAGTCGTCATCCTCCGGATCCAGAGCCTTGCCTTTCATGGGCGCGGTCACGGCATCCAGCAATTCACTCAGGCCCAGCTTGTGGGAGGCCGAGATGGCCAGGGTGTCGGGAAAACCCAGCTCATAGTATTGGTAAAACTCCGGGGGCTCCTGGCCCGGCCGGTCCACCTTGTTGACGGCGACCACGACCGGCTTGCCGCTCTTGCGGAGCATTTGGGCAATCTTGAATTCAATATCCGAGAGACCGGATGAGAGGTCGGTCAGAAAGCAGATGACATCCGCCATCTCCACGGCCACTTCGACCTGGGTGTAGACCAGGCGCTGCATATCATCTGTGGCAAAGTCAATGCCGCCCGTATCGACTACTGTGAACTTGAGGCCATTCCAGTCACTTTCCCCCTGAACCCGGTCACGGGTCACGCCGGGCTCCGGTCCGACAATAGCCGTCCGCTTGCCCGTCAGGGCATTAAAAAGAGTCGATTTGCCCACATTGGGCCGACCAACAATTGCCAGTACCGGAATGCTCAAGCCTCTCACCTTTCCTCTATACGAACAAAAAGCAACGTGCCAGGGGCCCGCTGCTCCTTATGTCCGCTTATTGAATGCCTTTTATTTCCCGTCGTCGACAGAAATAACCTGGCGTCCATCGTAATAACCACAGGTCTTGCACACGCGGTGCGGCACTCTCAGCGAGTGACACTGCGGGCAGCGCGCAAGATTAACCGGATCGATTTTCCAGTTGGCGCGATGTGTGCGTGATCTTTTCTTGGACCACTTGCGTTTTGGTACAGCCATCGGTACACCTCCCCCGGCTTAATTATCTATTGATCGCATCGGGATCGATGCGCCCCAAGTATTATCACCGAACTGGCCCTTGCTGTCAAATGATATTTTCAAAGGATACGGGCCTGGCCCCCGAGGCCTGTCAGCTCTTGAAACCTGTCTGGGAAGCTCCCCTGTCCCCTTCATCCCGCCTGGGATCCCGGGCCGTCACTTCCAGCTGCAGTTTGGTGCTGACCGTGTGCCGGTTCTCAAAACCCAGGGAGTAGCCCAGCTCGATGGCTCCGCCCTCTTCCGACAGCTTGCCCTTGACCTCGTGGGTCAGAACGGAGAAGCGGACCGGTCCGTAAGGCGTTGATTTGGCCTCAACCCGCTGGTCACCTTTGACAAATTCCAGTTCCATCTCCACGCTGCCCGTACGGCTGAGAACAACCCGGCCGTTGGGAAAGAGGCTGACCCGGGTCCGGGTCCCCCGCATACCGGTGGCGTCGCTTTCATCATAGGAAACGGACCAGATATCGTTTTTGCGCTCATAGGCCAGGTGACCGACGGTCGTCAAACGGATTGGCCCCGAGGCCTGACCGTCCGTCCATTGGTTGCTTTCCAGCTGGATGATGGCATCCTTGTTAAGATCAGAAAGGTTGAACACTATTCCTCCCCGCCTGCACACGCGTCCAAATCAATATGATGGACGAGAAGGCCGGGCAAGTCAAGAAAACGGCCGGCGTGGCGGGAAAAGGTATCAACGGAATCACTGGTATAAAACTCGAGTTTCCCCGGGCTTTCAGAGGGCGCCCTGAGCCCTTGCCTGTCCAGGTGAGCCTCTACCCTTGAAACGAGGACGGGCGCGCTTTGAGCCAGAAGGGCGGCCGGCAGGGCCCGCCGGATGGCCTTCTCCAGCAGCGGATAATGGGTGCAGCCCAGGATGACGGTATGGGGCCGGAAGGAACGCATGGCTGACAGATAGTATTTGGCCACCTGGCGGGGGATGGACCCGTCCCAGAAGCCTTCTTCCACCAGGGGTACAAAGAGCGGGCAGGCAGTCTGCATGAGGGCAGGCCTGGCCATCCCCCGTGACTGGGCCATGGCTTCCAGCTTGCGGGCATAGATGCCGCTTGCCACGGTTGTCTCCGTTCCCAGGATCCCGATACGGGCCGGTTCACGCAGATGGGCGACCGCGTCCAGGGCGGCCACAGCCCCTGCCTCCACAACTTCCATAACGGGAACCGGTCCGGCAAGCTGGCTGACTTCCAGGGCAGCGGCCGCGCTGGCCGTATTGCAGGCGATCACAATGAGTTTGACCTGCCTGGAAAGGAGGTAGCGGGCAATCTGCAAGGAGAAGCCGCGGACCGCCTCCGGTGATTTAGATCCGTAGGGTGAGTGGGCCAGATCGCCCAGGTAGACGAAGTGCTCATGAGGCAGCTGCCTGGCCAGTTCTTTTAAGACAGTCAGGCCGCCGATCCCCGAATCGAAGACACCGATAGGGTCGCCCGGCTTGGCCCTGTAAGCACCCGCTTCCATGGCTGATCCCTAATAAGCCTTGCCCCAGTAAACCAGGTGCTCCGCCTTCTGGCCGCAGACGACACAAAGCGCGTCCGCCGGCGGATCTCCGGGGATCAGACAGCGGGAAGTGGCGGTTGTCGCCTCCTTGACCTTGGCTTCGCAGTCGGGGCAGCCGCACCAGTGCGCACGGATGAAACCGGGCTTGCTCTCCATGGTCAGAAGGAAGTCCTCCCAGGTGTCCACATCGTAGATACGTGATTCCAGGCTCTTTCTGGCCTTGTCCAGCATGCGGCCGTGAAGGGCCGCCAGAAGTTCCGAGACGGCCGGGACCACCTGATCCAGGGCTACCTCCTCTTTCTGCCGGTTATCCCGCGTAACGACCACCACCTGACCTTTTTCGATGTCGCGGGGGCCGATCTCGATACGCAGAGGGACACCCTTCATCTCGTGTTCAGCATATTTCCAGCCGGGCATGCGGTCGCTGTCATCCAGAAGGATCCGGAAGCCCGCCTCTTCAAGCTTGTCCGTCAGTTCGCGGGCCTTTTCCGTCACACCATCCTTGTGGGGGGCGATGGGGATGACCACCGCCTGGTAGGGGGCGACTGCCGGCGGCAGGATCAGGCCGTCATCATCGCCGTGCACCATGATGATGCCGCCGATGGAACGGGACGAAATGCCCCAGGAGGTCTGGTGGACATGGCGCAGGGTATTGTCCCTGTCGGTAAACTGAATATTGAAGGCCTTGGCAAAGCCGTCTCCCAGATAATGGGTGGTGCCTGCCTGCAGGGCCTTGCCGTCATGCATCATGGCTTCCACCGTATAGGTATTGACGGCTCCGGCGAACTTCTCGGACTCGCTCTTAAGCCCCCGAAGAACCGGGATGGCCAGGGCGTTTTCAAAGAATTCCGCGTAAAGGTCCAGCATGTCGACCGTCTCCTTGACGGCTTCCTCCGCGGTCGCGTGGGCCGTGTGCCCCTCCTGCCAGAAAAATTCGCGGGTCCGAAGGAAAGGCCGGGTATTCTTCTCCCAGCGAACGACCGAAACCCATTGGTTGTAAAGCTTGGGCAGGTCGCGCCAGCTTTCGATAATTTCAGCATAGTGGTCGCAGAAGAGGGTTTCCGATGTGGGCCGGACACAGAGGCGCTCGGCCAGTTCCTCGTCACCGCCGTGGGTGACCCAGGCCACCTCGGGCGCGAAACCTTCCACGTGATCCTTCTCCTTCTGCAGCATGCCCTCAGGGATGAAGAGCGGCATCATGACATTCTGGTGGCCGGTGGCCTTGAAGCGCCGGTCCAGCTCGCCCGTGATCAACTCCCAGACGGCGTAGCCATAGGGCCTCAGAATAATGCAGCCGCGCACGGATGAGTAAGAACAAAGCTCCGCTCGCAGGCAGATATCGGTGTACCAGCGGGAGAAATCCTCTTCCCGCGATGTGATGGCTTGAACCATCTTCTCGTTTTTACTCAATTTGCAAGATCCCCTTTTAGAAAAATTGTTTTGTTCCCCTAATTATACAGGCTGCCGCCTGTCCGGTCAGCCTAGCGGTTTTCGCCCAGAACCTCCGCTGTCTGCAGGGCAATGGACAGCTCCTCGTTGGTGGGAATGACAAAGACCTCAATCTCTGAGCCCTCTTCGGACAGGAGGAGCTCCTGGCCCCTCTTGAGATTCAGGTCCTGGTCGATGCGGACGCCCAGATAGGCAAGACCGTCGCAGATGCACCGGCGGACATCCTCGTCGTTTTCGCCGACGCCGGCCGTGAAGACCAGGGCGTCCAGACCGCCAAGGGCGGCCACATAGGAGCCGATGATCTTGACTGCCTGGTAGCAGAACATGGCCAGGGCCAGGCGGGCCCGTTCATGCCCCTCCGCTGCCGCCTTCTGGATATCCCGGAAATCCGAGCTGATCCCGGAAATGCCCAGCATGCCGCTCTTTTTGTTGAGGATATCGTCCACTTCGTCGGGCGTCAGGTTGTCCAGCTTGCCCATAAAAGGGGCAATGGCTGGGTCAATGCTTCCCGAGCGCGTACCCATCATGATCCCCTCCAGGGGTGTCAGGCCCATGGAGGTGTCGATGCAGCGGCCGCCGCGGATGGCGGCAAAAGAGGAACCGTTGCCCAGGTGGCAGGTGATCAGCCGCAGGTTTGCCGGGTCATGGCGGGTCAACTGGGCCGCCCGGCGGGAGACAAAGTCATGGGATGTACCGTGGAAACCATAGCGGCGGATATCGTACTTCTCATAGTAGGAGTAAGGGATCCCGTACATGTAGGCCTCAGGCGGCATGGTCTGGTGGAAGGCCGTGTCAAAGACAGCCACCTGAGGGGTCGCCGGCATGGCCTTTTCAAGCACTTCGATACCCAGAAGGTTGGCCTGATTGTGGAGGGGGCACCAGCCCGAGCACTGGCGGATGGCAGCCTTGGTCTCTTCCGTGACCAGGGCAGGCTGGGAGAAGTGAGGTCCGCCATGAACCACCCGGTGTCCGACCGCGGCGATTTCGGAGAGTGAACGGATGACTCCGCATTCGGGATCCAGCAGGGTCTCGATCAGGATATGGACTGCATCGGCATGAGTCTTCATGGGGTGCGGCTTGCGGATGGTACAGCCCTTGCCCCCCTCGTAGCGGAACTGGGAGTCCGCGATACCGATCCTTTCGCATAAACCCTTGGCGATGACCTTCTTCTCCTGACTGTCGATCACTTGAAATTTGAGCGACGAACTTCCCGAATTGATGACCAGAATCAGCATCTTTCTTCTCTCTCCTTTTCCTATCCTATGAAGCTGCGCCTCTGACGCAGCCGCTTTCAATTGCCTGAACGGCCGTCAGCGCGATGACACCCAAAATATCGTGCGCGCTGCAGCCGCGGGATAAATCATTGACGGGACACGCCACGCCCTGGAGCATGGGCCCGTAGGCATCTGCCTTGGCCAGCCGCTGGACCAGCTTGTAGGCGATGTTGCCTGCGTTGAGGTCGGGGAAAATCAGACAATTGGCCTGACCTGCCACCGGGCCTCCCCTGGTCTTGAAGGCGGCAATCTCCGGCACGATGGCCGCGTCGGCCTGCAGCTCCCCGTCGATCAGCAGGTCAGGGTCTTTGAGCCGGGCCAGGCGTGTGGCCTCAATGATCTTGTCGGGCAGTTCGCCCTTGCCGCTGCCCTGGCTGGAGTAGGAGAGCATGGCCACGCGGGCCTCTCTGCCGGTCAGCTGCTGCCAGGAGTAGGCAGACGCGACCGCGATCTCGGCCAGGTCCTCGGCTGACGGATTGACATTCAGGGCGCAGTCGGACATGAGGAACATGCCTCCGCTTCCCAGGTCGCAATCCGGAACGGTCATGAGCATATAAGCCGACACCAGCTTGGTGCCGGGTTTGGTCTTGAGAATCTGCAGAGCGGGGCGCAGGGTATCCGCTGTCGTGTTGACGGCGCCGGCCACCAGGCCGTCGGCCTCATCCAGCTTCAAGAGCATGATTCCGAAGGTGGTAGGATCCTGGACCATAGCCCGGGCCTGATCCTCGGAAAGTCCATTG
>JBBAEW010000037.1:0-20141 GCA_041655695.1 Saccharofermentanales bacterium | reverse complement strand
GACTGTATAATCCCGGCGTTTGTAGAAGGTCCCAAGGGGGATGCCCAGGACAGAGGCATAGTACATGGCCCGGTAGATGGCTCCTTCGTCGGGGCTGATCATCATCATTTCGTCATGAAGGAAGTGAATATCAGGGTAGGCGCGGATAATGGTCTCCAATACCTGATAGGTTGTGGGCACATTCTCAAAGCCGGATGTGGGTGTCGCGTTGGCGACACGGTCATCGTGAGCGTCGAATGTGATGAAGTTGTCGACGCCCAGCTGATCCAGCTCGACCAGCATGTGGGCGCAGTCCAGGGATTCGCGCGCATTGCGCCGGTGCTGACGGCCTTCATAGAGATAGGGCATGATGACATTGATCCGCCGGGCCTTGCCGGAAGCCGCCAGAATGACACGTTTCAGATCCTGGTAATGGTCGTCGGGGCTCATACGGTTAGGCTCGCCGCGCATCTTGTAGGTGACGGAATAGTTGGTTACGTCGCAGAGGATGTAGAGGTCATGGCCCGGATTGTGCTCTCGATGACGGCCTTGCCCTCTCCGGAAGAAAACCTGAAGTTGTTGACCGGGACATGGAAATCGTCGCGCAGGAAGCCGGCGGGGATTTTCTCAGGCATGGCGCCCGACAGGTAATCCTTCCGTCTTGCGACCAGGGCGGTGTTGACTTCCTGGGAGAGGTCACGCGCGCCTTTGAGGGCGACCAGGGCAACCGGGGCGATGGGGGTCATGGGGTTGTTGCCGTATTGGTCGTAGGCGTAGTAATTGGTATCTGATCGATTGTAGATTTTTTTCAGGTCGTCAGGTGTCATCATTTTCTCCTCTTTCAGGACCGGCCGGTGAAATCGGAAAAGGAGAGCTGCCGGTCGTCGATTTCCGTCTTATTCATCAAAAAGCCCTGTTGATGGAGCAGGGCATCAATTCGTGCCGCCGGAGCCATCAGCCGTGACAGGGAGGCATCGTGGTTGAGCGCAGAGATCAGGAGGGCCAGGTCATCGGCCATGGGAATATCCGTATACCAGGGTGAAGAGAGGACTTCGGGGGACCGATAGGCCATATCCGTCGAAAAGACGCGTTCAATGAGACCGCTTTCCCAAGCCTGGCGGATATTGGCAATGCCCTCGGTGAACTGGGCGAAAGAGACGGAACAGATGATCCGTTTGGCGCCGCGGGATTTCAATTCGCTGGCGCTGGCAATCAGGTCGCGTCCGCTGTCCAGCATGTCGGCCACAATGATGATGTCCTTATCCTTGACGGAGTCGCCCAGGTAAGTCCGGGTGCTGGTCTGTTGGAGCTGATCATTTGAGTAGTGGAAGTCACGGCGTTCATAGAAAATGCCCAGGGGGACCTTGAGGGCTGACGCGAAAAAGATGCAGCGGTTGATGCTGACTTCGTTGGGACTGACGACCATGAGCGAGTCACCGTCGATGGTCAGGTCGGGGATAGTCTCCAAAATGGTCCGGATGCTCTGGTATGAGGTGGGAAAAGATTCGAAGCTGTGGTTGGGAACCGCATTGGCAACCCGTGAATCGTGGGCGTCGAAGGTGATGAAGTTGTCGATGCCCAGCTCAAAAAGATAGCGGAGCATGGCACCGCAATCCAATGATTCCCTGGCCGTTCTCCGGAAGCGGCGCCCTTCATAAAGGAAGGGCATGAGGACATGGATACGGGCGGCCGAATCACGGGAACAAAGGATCAGCCGGACCAGGTCCAGGAAGTGTTCATCCGGTGTCATCGACACGTCAAGGCCGTATCGACTATAATGAACGCCGTAGTTGAGGACATCTGTCAGGATAAAAAGGTCGTGGCCTCGAACCGAATCGATGATTTGCGCCTTGCCTTCACCGGAGGAAAAGCGGGACAGATCCACCCGGATACGGTAATCCTGACGGACATAGCCCGGAATATCCAGCAATTGACTGTCGCCTTCGGCGGCAGCCTGTCTCCTGAGACTGAGCTGGTGGTTGATGCGCTCAGCGAGCGCAGGGTCAAGTTGCTCGGTTATCAGTCCGATCGGCCCGTATGACTCCATTACGGGTTCATCACCAAAGAGGTTTTTGACAGACTGATCGGCCGGGAAAGCAAGATTTTGCATACATGGTCCTCCGGTGCATCAAGTATAGCAGATGAAAGGCGGGCAGGCGGATGGCCAAAGTCAAAAAACGTAAGCAGGAGACGGCAGGAATTCCCTATATTGCGGCAGCCTCTGCCAGGCAATTCCCCAAGCCTTCCCGCCAGGAAATTGTTTTTGTCGGACGGTCCAATGTCGGTAAATCGACGCTGGTCAACGCTCTGAGCAAGCGTAAAAACCTGGCCAGAACCAGCAAGACCCCGGGCAAAACCAGACTGGTATTTTTCTACGATGTCTCTCCCGGCCTTTATTTCGTTGACGTGCCGGGCTATGGTTACGCAAAAACCTCGGGTGCCCAACAGGAAGCCTTCTCCAAAGTAACCAATGAATATTTCGATTCAAAACGGCCCATCGCCCTTGTCCTGCTCCTTTTGGATATCCGGCGCGGGTTGGGTCCGATCGATCTGCAGATGCTGGACTATCTTTGCCACCATGACATGGACTGGCAGGTGGTCCTGACCAAGGCGGACAAACTTTCCCGCCAGGCTGCCCTCCAGGCCGAGCGGCAGGTCATGGAAGCCATGGAGGAACTGCTGACGGATCAGGGGATCCAGCCTCACCCCCCTTTATCTGTATCGGCGGGTCTGTCCCCCCTGGATGAACGGATGCAGAAGCTGGAGAAGCGAATCCGGGAACGGACGGCCGGAGCCTGACGGCCAAAAAGACCCGGGAAGGCCGAAGAAGCTGGTAAGGGAGGCGGGAAAGACCCTTTGCCCCAGTTCATGCTCTAGCCATGAGACTCAGCCTGGGGCCGGCCCCTTTTTCTTTTCCCCTCTCCATAAGACCGGGTGTCCTGGTCTTCGCGCTTGCGGTGCTTGTCTCCTTTGGCCTGACGGTTGTTAAACTGAACCGCTGGGAGAAGAGGCTCCCGGCAGGAGAGATTGACTTTCAGGGTGTCATTGCCGATTCAGAAGGTCTGCCGCCTCTCTCTTCCCAGACCAGTCATCTGCGCAAGGCCATAAGCTGCCAGGGGATCCCGGTTCTTGTCCGGGTCAGCCATGAGGCCCGGCTGGGGGATCTGGTTGAGGGGCGGCTTGTATTCCGTCTGGGCCAGGGTTCCCGAAACCCGGGCGCTTTCTCTGAACGGGGCTGGCTCTGGGCCAGGGGAGCCGCCTGGATAAGCACGGCCGGCACTGTCCGTGTCATCAGCCGGTCGGATCCTGCCCTGTGGATACGCCGCCTGCCGGAGAAGATCAGGGATTATGTCCGGCGCCATCTCCAGATTTTTTGGCAGGGCCGGTCGGGCCCCTTGGTCCTGTCCCTGGCTCTGGGGGATACCCGTCTGCTGGATGACCGGCAGACTTATCTGCTTCGGACTGCGGGCCTCTCCCATCTGACCAGCGTTTCAGGAACTCACCTGCTCTTCTTGCTGGGGCCTTTCCGCCGCCTGACCCGCCGCAGCCCGCTGAGCAGCCGATCGAAATTCTTCCTGTCCCTGCCCCTGACTCTTCTGCCTGGCCTGCTGGCAGGCTGGAAGAGCGGGATCAGCCGGGCTTCGCTGATCAGTCTGGCCTCTTCCTTCGATACGCCCCTGAGAGGGCGCCGGGATTTTTACAATCTGCTCTTTTTTACTGCCAGCCTCATGCTGGCTCTCAATTCTTACGCTCTTTATGAAACGTCTTTCTGGATGAGTTTTTCAGCAGCCGCCGCAGTCAACTATACAGCCGGCCGCCTCGGCAGGTCAGGCAAGGCAAAAGATCAAGGGCGGGTCTGGCGCTTTGTCCGCGGTCTTGGTCTCAAGGCCCGGTCTGCATTTTCTTTTTCCCTGTCGGCACAGCTGATCCTCCTGCCTTATCAGATGATGTCTTCGCCCGGCCTTCATCTCCTGTCACCCCTGGTCAATGTGGCGGCCATTCCACTGGCCGCACTGCTGACGGCCGCTGCCTATCCTCTGATTCTTGTCCTCTGTCTTCTTCCCGCGTCATCCAGGGCCATGTGCCTGGTATCAGGCGCGGCAGATCTGATTTTCAGCCCCCTGTCAGATGCCATTCTTGCCCTCTCGGAGGGAGCCGGCCGTCTGCCTGGGGCCTTCCTTCCCCTGGAATGGATGCTTTGCGGTCTTTTGATCCTGGCGGTCATCCGTTGGCCCGGACGTGTCTGGAAGCGGTTCCTTGCGGCACTTTGCCTTATGTTTCTAATGATCTTCTGGATCTTTTCACCCAAAGCTGCCCAGGTCTTCTTCCTGGACGTTGGTCAGGGTGACGCGACCCTGCTTGTTACCCCGGACAGGAAAACCGTCCTGATCGACGGCGGCGACCTGGGCCAGGGTTACCGGACACTTGCCCCGGCCCTGCGCATGCTGGGTCTTTCCCGGATTGACCTTGCAATCATCACCCACAGCCACAGCGATCATGTGCAGGGAATTGCCGAACTCATGAGTCTGGGCATGGTAAGGCAACTGGCCATGTCCGGCAGGCAAGGGGAGAGCAGGGCCGCATCAGGCAAGGAGGAGGATCTGACTGACTGGATCCTGGCCCAGGCCCAGGCCCGGTCCGTAAGGGTCAGTCAACTCAAGCCGGGGGACCTTGTGGAGCAGGGGACCTGCTCCATTGAGATCCTTCACCCGCAAGACAATCAAGGATTGCCCGACCTGAATGACCGCTCCCTGGTCATGCGGATCTATTTGGAAGATTTTTCACTTTTGCTGACAGGCGATTTGACGGAAAAAGGTGAGCGGGTCCTTCTGAATCGAGAAGTCTCCGTGAAGGCAGATCTTCTCCATGTAGGCCACCACGGGTCTGCCAATGCCACATGCGCGGCCTTCCTGGACGCAGCCGGGCCAAGGGTGGCCCTTATCTCCGCCGGCTTGGGCAATCGATACGGCCATCCGCATGAAGAGGTTCTCCAGCGCCTGGCTGAACGACATATTACCATCTGCCGGACCGATGAAAGCGGGGCGGTTTCCTTGAAGATAGGCAAGGGAAAGGTTAGGATAAACAAGTGGCTGTCAGGTCCCTGAGGGCCATGGAAGAGGAGGGCGCGGACCAATGATTCCGCTTCTGGACAAGCTTTTGGACTACAAGGAAACCGTGGGGGATCTGTCCCGGGCCATGGACCGGCCTGCCTATCTCCTGACCGGAGAAGAGCTTTTTCTTGTGCGCCAGGTCCGTGATCGGCTGGTGGCAGCTCTTCTGACCCCTGGTTCTGAATCCATGGACCTGGTCAGGATAGCAGGGGATGGCAAGCCTGCTTCCTTTCCCCTGGACCGTTTGCTGGCGGAAATGGCAACGCCGCCTTTCCTGTCAAGCCGCAAAGTCATCTGCATCCAGCAATCAGGCCTCTTCTCGGCGCCGGCCTCAGCCAAGGACAGTCCAGGCCCTGAAATCCAGGGCGCCCTGACCGCCATTCCGGCCGGCTGCACTTTGATCTTTGTTGAAGAATCGGTGGCTGCGGGCAACCGCCTGCTCAAGGCCATGCGAAAGGCAGGGGCCCTGTCCGCCAAGTTTGACCGCCAGACCGCGGCGGATCTGGAGCTCTGGATTTCCGGTCTTTGCGGACGCGAGAAGCTGAAAATTACCAGGGAGGCGGCGGATTCCCTCATAAGCAGGTGTGACCGCTTCATGTCGGATATCTACAGTGAGCTGACCAATGTTTTGCTTTACTGCCGCTATACCGGAAAGGAAGCGGTCGGTCTGTCAGAGATCGACTTTCTTTGCCGCGAAGATCTGACGGGCAAGATATTTGACCTGACTGACGCCATTGCCGCGGGCAGGACCGATCAGGCCCTGGGTATGCTGGATGTCTTCCTGGCCAGGCGGGAGGCCCCTCTTTATATTCAGACCATGCTGGCCCGTCAGACCAGGGATCTGCTGCTTGCCAGGGAATGTGCATCCGGAGACCGGATACTGGCCAGCGGGCTGACCCAGTCTTCCTTCTATGCAAGGAAGCTGGCCTCCCAGGCCCGTCGCTTTTCGACGGACAAGCTTGAAAAGATGCTGGAAGACTGTTTCCAGCTTGATCTGGCTGTCAAGACCGGACGGCTGGGCGGGGAAGACGCCCTTTCCATCCTGGTTATCCGGGCCTGTCTGGCTGCCTGACAGCCGGAGCACTCCTTACCCTCATTTACACAAACCTTATTTGATCTCTGATGGAAGCCGCCGGACCGGCTGTACGGTTCTGACAGCCTAAGAAAGTGGGGATCAGGATGGAAAAGAAACCAATGGCAGCGCCGGACAGAGAGAACGGGCTTACACCCCTGACCATGAAGGAGCTGCCTGCCACAGAGCAGCCCTATGAGAAAGCTGAAAGAGGCGGACTGCCCTCCCTCAGCCACGCCGAACTGCTGGCAGTTATCCTCAACACCGGCAGGGGCGGGGAGACAGCTCTTCAAACTGCCCAGAAGCTGCTGGTCAGGAGCGAGGGCCTGCGGGGGCTTTTGGATATGAGCATCGAGGAACTAAGACAGGTTCCGGGCGTCGGCCGGGTTAAATCCATCCGGGTCCTGGCGGCGGTTGAACTGGGCCAGCGGGCCGCGGCTGACCGGCAGTCAGAGGTTCGGGTACCGGCCCAGGGCCCCGACGATGTCATCCGCCATGTTGAAGCGACCATGCGCTATCTGCCCCGTGAGGAGTTTCATATTCTGCTCCTGGACACACGCAACCGGATCATCAAGTCGGTTCGCATTTCTCAGGGAGGACTGGCGGCAACAGTCATCCATCCACGCGATATTTTCCGGGAGGCGGTCAAGGCCAACGCCGCTTCCCTGGTCCTGGTCCACAATCATCCAAGCGGTGACTCCTCGCCCTCCCAGGCTGATATTGAGTCGACCCGCAAGTTTTCCGAGCTGGGTAAGATGATGGGGATTCCCGTTCTGGACCACATAATCGTGGGGGCGGAATCCTCTTCCAGTTTGAGCCGCCTGGGCCTTTGCTGAAGGTCCGCCCAATTAAATTATGCTAAACTGATCTGGCAATCCCGCCAGGGACTGAATTGATTTACAAGGGGGGCAAACAAGCGTGAAACGACGAGGCCCGAGAGTCATGCTCATTGTTATCTTGACGGTGGCCCTCTTGGCAGCTTTCATCCTGACAAGCCTCCCGGGCATTACCCGCTCCCGGCTGGGTGATCTTTTCGGCCACGTCTTCGACCCCCTGGTGACCCGTTTCCAGAACAGTTTGACCGTTCTCAAGGGCTATTTTGGCGCTGTCAGCGAGAATGGGCGTCTGCGGGCAGAAATCCTCCGCTTGGAGGAAGAAAAGGCCCGTCTGAATCTTGAGATCCTGCAGAACAGGAACCGGCTGATTGCCTACGAGGAATTGAAGGAAGCCCTGCGGCTGACAACGGTCTTTGAGGACCGGCAGATCCACGGGGCCGCAGTCCTCAACAGAGAACTGGGTCCTTCTTTCGATCTGATCCGCATCAAGGCCGGCCGGATTCACGGCATTCTCCCCGCGGCGGATACCACACTTCCGGTGATCGACCAGAATATGGCCCTGATCGGACGCATCCATTCATCAGAACTGACCTCCAGCAAGGTTCTTCCGCTGATCCACGAGGCCTTTGCTGTCAGTGCTCAGGTTCAAGGGAGCTATCGGGCCTCTTTCAGGGTCCGGGGCGACCTTGAACTGCAGGAAGAGGGTCTGTGTCTGGCTGACAATATCGCAGAGGGTATTTCAATCCGTCAGGGCGACCGCCTGGTGACCTCGGGTGACAGCGGTATTTACCCTGAAGGGATCCTGATAGGCCAGGTGGTTGAGATCCGATACGATAACGGCGGCAATATCCTTCACTGCCTGGTTCGCCCGGCAGCTGATTTTTCTGATATGCGCTATGTCTTTGTCATGACGGAGCCGGACGATGAATCTTGATCTGCCGCTCCGGAGACGTCTCCTGGTCTATGTGCCTGCCTTCCTGGCACTCGTTCTGCTTCAGCTCAAGCTGTCCCTGGACGGCTACCGGCCCCAGGCGGATTTTCTCATGCTTCTTCCCTTACTGGCTGCGCTTTGGACGCCAGGCTACGATCCACTGGTCCTGGGCCTGGCAGCCGGTTTCATCCGCGATTACGCAGCTGGCCGGGGCTATGGTCTGGGTATGCTGGCGGGCATGGCTCTGGCCTTGATCGGAAACAGAATGGCGCGGGACGGCTGGCGGATGTATGCCATCCGGGGAAGTATTCTGGTTGTCGGCGCGACCCTGGTTCATTCCTGGCTTCTTTCAATCCTGGCTTATTTGATTCCGCTGGAGGAGGGTCGGGCAAACTTTGTTCAGGTCATGCGCGTCTGGGCTTCCCATCTGCCTCTTTCCCTGGTCCTGAATCTGGCGGCAAGTCTTGCTATTACCGCCTATTTGACCCTGACCCTGCCCTGGAGGACCGCCGCTTTCTCCTCTTCTTCAGCCGGCCCGGTAAAAGAGGTGGCCCATGAGTGACAGGCAGGGACAGGAAGCCAACCTCAACCCGGCCTTTGTTTCCGCCGCTTCCTTCCGAAAAAGCCAGGAAGGGCGAAGTCTGGCATTCTTTCCCGGAGGGACACGTTTTGCCCTGATTTCCGGTCTGATCGTCCTGGTTCTGGTCCTGGTTTTGCTGCGGACGGGCTCCCTGCAGCTCTTCGGCTCAAGCGGAGACTATGTCCCCGAGACAGTGGGGAGCATGAGCGAGATCCTTCTGGACGCGCCCCGGGGAGATATCGTGGACGTCAACGGGATTCCGCTGGCCGTATCCGATGCCCTCGATCAGATCGAACTTGTTTCCACCCAGATGACCAACGAACAGCTCAACCGCTTTCTTCTGGATCTGGCGCTTCTCTTTGACCAATACCACTGTGACTTCGAAAATCCCATGCTCAAGTGGCTGGATGTTCCCTATGAATTGAGGGATCAGAACCTTCTCCATTACAAAGGTTCGCTGCGCTTTGTCTTCCGGCAGAATGCGGAGGACATCCTTGACTGGCAGACGGACAGGAATCTCTTTAACCTGATTGAAGAGGAGAGGGCCCTGACTGAAAGGCAGAAGCGGAGGGTTGTCCGTTCCGATCCCGATGAGTTATTCGACTATCTGCTCTTTGACTACTTTCAGATTGAACCGGACCGGGCATCAGGCAGCAGGCTCTATTCAGACGGAGAAGCCTTTGTCATCATGCAGCTGCGTTATCTGCTTCTGGAAAACAACTGGCTTTTCGTCAGCCGCCAGCCGGTTGTGCTGGCAGAGGCCGCGCCAGCGGCCCTGGCGGCAAGACTGATTGAACAAAATGACCGTTACCCCGGTATCGCTGTAACCAAGGTTTATAAACGGCGCTATACGGATGACAGCCGTTATGCCGGCCATACGGTGGGTTATATGGGCCGGATCTCCGCTTCGGAATACAACCGGCTGAAAGCTTCCGGTTACGCCATCGACAGTCTGATCGGCAAGACCGGGGTCGAGGCTTCCGCCGAGCGCTATCTGCGCAGTGAGACCGGTACCGTGACCCTTTCCTCCTGGTACGGGGAGGGCGCGGCCAATCCGGTTACCTTCCCGGGGACCACCTCTGTCGAACCTAAGGCAGGCCACGAGATCAAGCTGACTCTGGATATGAACCTTCAAAAGGTTGCCCGCGAGGAGCTGGAGCGGAAGATTATGGAATTCCGGGGCAGCCAGCACAAGAACCGGTCCATGGAGGCCCCGGGCGGATCCGTCATCGTGATGGATGCCAAGACAGGCGCCATTCTGGTCAATGCCAATTATCCGGACTTCGATCCCCAGGATTTCCTCAGTCAGGACAAGGACCCTGACGCGGCAGCCCGGGTGGCCGCCTTGCTGACTGACAATAAATACCGTCCCCTGCTCAACCGGGGGATCGCTGAAACCTACACGCCGGGATCAACCTTCAAACCTGTTACCGGTATGGCCGCCCTGGAAGCCAATGTCATCAGCCCAGGCAAAAATACCCTGATCTGCAGGGGTATTCAGGAAATCGGCGGCTTCACCTGGCGCTGCTACGGTTGGCACGGTGATATCGGCCTGACCCGTGCCATGGTGACCTCCTGCAACCTCTATTTCTTTCAGATCGGGGTAGCGACGGGGATCGACCGCATCAGCCAAATGGCGGAGAGCCTGGGCCTGGGCCAGATGCCTGGGCTGGATATAGCGGGGGAGGCGGCCGGCGTCCTGCCTTCAAGGGCTGTCAAGCAGCAGTTGAATGCCCTGGCTGAAGACCAGACCTGGTTCATAGCCGATACCTGCCAGACTTCAATCGGTCAGTTCTATAACAGCTACACCATGGTTCAGATGGCCCGCGCCATTGCGGGGCTGGCCACCAACCGCCTGCCGGCGCCGCACTTCATTAAAGAAGTGGTTTCATCGGACGGGGAACTGATTCTGGCCGAACAGATCCAGTGGACGGAACTGGGATTCGACCCGGCCAATGTGGCCGCCCTCCGCAACAGTATGGTGGGTCTATCGAAAGAGCGAAGCAACCGGACGGGCGTCCTCTTTTACGACTTTCCGGTCAGTGTTGCCTGTAAGACGGGGACAGCGGAATCCTACAATGAGAAGATGGAATCCATTTCCAACTCTGTCTTTGTCTGTTACGCGCCCGCCAACGATCCAGAGATCGTGATCGCCCACGCAATTTCGGACGGAGCCTATGGGGAGTACTCCGCGGATATCTCTTACCGGATCATGTGCGAATACTTCGGAGTTGAACCCGTACACGCTCACATGGGCAATTATGACAGCTACCGGGGCCGCTGACCCTTGTACCTGCCGGTCTTATCGTTTAGAATGAACCGGAAGTGCTTAAAGGAAAACGAAGAAAGGGTAAAAATGCAGCCCATCCTGCCTAAGCAGGGTGCCTGGGAAGGCGATTATGAAAATTGTATTAATGTCCGACACAACGAAAAACGAACTCCTGGTCAATTTTTGTATCGCATACCGGCAAATTCTGAGCAAGCACGAGCTCTTTTCCCCCGTCAACACGGCAAGATTGATCAAGGAAGCCACCGCACTGCAGCCGGAAGTCTATTCGGCTGACATCGACAGCGTGTACAGCCGCCTGGCCTCCCTTGCCCTCTACAATGAGATTGACGCCGTCATCTGTCTGCGAGACCCGGCTCTGGACAGCTCTGAATCGCAGCAGCGGCTTTTCCAGGCCTGTGATGTCAACAGCATTCCCTTTGCCACCAACACGGCGACAGCCGAGATTCTGGTCCACGCCATCAACCGCGGTGACCTGGACTGGCGCGAGCTCATTCACACTTCATGACGGCTGTCGGGATCACCAGGGAGCTGATCTGCCTGCCTGAGCGCTTCCGCAGCTGCAACCTCTACTTTCTGTCAGACGGACAGTCGTCCATTCTTTTTGACCCCTCTCAGGCTCCGGATGCCCTGCCGGCTGGTCCCAAGCCCCAGGCTCTTGTGGCGACCCACGCCCACTATGATCACCTGGGGAGGCTGGAGCAGTGGAAGGAGACCCTGGAAGACCTGACTTTCTATCTGCATGAAGGTGATCTGCCCATGCTGACAGACACGGCCCTCAATGCCTCCCTCTTTTTTGGCAGGCCGACCTCATTCCTGCAAGCGGACCGCCTGCTGGCCGAAGGCGACCGCCTGGCCCTGGGCCGGAATTATGAAATACTGGTCATTCATACGCCAGGCCATACCATGGGTTCCTGCTGTTTTTTGATTGAGCGCCTTTCTGGCCAGGAAAGGATTCCCCTTGCCCTGCTTACAGGCGATACGCTTTTTGACCGGGCCTGGGGCCGTACAGATTTTGCCACTGGAGATGAAGGGCTCATGCAGCAGTCCTTGAAGCGGCTCTACCGGCTGCTTGAGCAATTGCCGGACAGCCTGCCTGTCTGCCCAGGACACGGCCGGATTACCTCCGCTTCGGAGGCCTGCCGTTTTCTGCAAATGACAGGCTTTGCCTCTTAGACCTTCTTCCTGAAGCCAAATAGGCCTGTCAGGGCAAGCCGCGCCGCAAGCGGCTTCTTTTTTTTGTTCGCAAGGCCGTCATACTCATGGCAAGGAGGCTGGCTATGGGTTTTTCACTGGAAGCATTGGTTGCCCTTCCCCTGAGCCTGACATTACTGGCGCAGGCTGCGGCGCTTGCGGGGCCTTCGGCTTCAGGACTTAAAAAGACGGCAATTCAGATGGGACAGGCGCGCCTGATCTCTGTCAACCAAGGGCGGACCTGCCATCATTATTCAATAGAGGACCAGGACAGAAAGCTTCCGCTTCTGGAAAGTAATCCTCAGAAAATTATTGAAATCATGTCCCTTGTCCGGGATCTGGCAGGGACCATAGGCGGCAGCCAGGCTGGTGAAGAGGGGAGAGGCCCGTGAAAAGGCCGGCCCTGACTTTAGGTCCCAGGCTGAAAGCGGCCGGTTCGGTCAGTCTGGCTCTCTGCCTGATTATGCCGGTCATCCTGCTTTTTATGGCAAGTCTTCTCTTTCACAGCCGCCGTACCCGGGCGGAAACGGATCTGATCCGGGGAGCGGTTCTGGCGGCCGAGGGTGCCCTGGCCCTTTACGACCGGGAACTCTACAGGGATTTCGGCCTCTTTGCCTGTGATCAAGCCTCCATGGATAAGTCGCTTTCCAGCCTGATCGGCCCCGGCCAGGAGGCCACCTTCCGCCTGGAGGCACAAGAGGCCCTGACTGAGGCTCAAGTTCTTAAGGACGCCGTCGCCCGGCATATGACCCTTCGGGCCGCCAGCTCCCTGGTTATGGACGGCCTGGACAAGGTCCGGCAAATCAAGGGGATGGAAAAAGAGCTGCCAGCCGCCGCCTTGACCAGTCTGATTCCGTCTTCCGCAAACCAGGGCTATGCGGCAGTGGACCCGGAGCTGGACCTGGATCCTGAGGAAACACCCTGGCTGGATGACTACAACGCCTATATGGATGACCAGGTCCGCTCTGTTTACCAGACCGGTCTGACCATGCTGGCGCCAGCCGTTCAGCCGTCAGAAGATGGAAGCATGCGGACCTTTGAATTCAATCCCTTTGACAATTCAGGCCTGGACAGCCTGGGCCTGCTGGTCGACCGTCTCCTCTTCACGGCCCCGGAAGGCTTCCTGGACCGCTTCATTCTCTGCGAATACGCTTTTTCCTATTTCAAAAGTGACGTGCCCCTGGTCTTACGAAATGGAGTGAAAATCCAGGACAGGACACCTGACGGCCGGCTTATAGCTGACTTTCCCGCCAGCCGCAACCAGGAAGTGGAAGAGATCGCCAGCGGCCTCCAGGGGCCGGCGGCCTCGGCTCTCGTCGGCCTCTTCATCGGCTCCATCCGCTTTGTCCTCCGGCTCCTTCATATCATCACCAACGAAGGCCTTATGGAGGAATACAGGATGACCGCCCTGGCTATTTCCGTCGCTATCAGTGCTCTGTCGGCCGGGGAGGTCAATATCCCCCCGGAAGTCATGACCTGGATTCTTGTCGCCGCTGTCTCGCTCAGCAAGGCCGCCGCCGACACCATGGACTTGAGAAAAGGGCATGAGATTAACCTCTGGCCGGGTGACAGCCCTCTTAACGTCCCCATGCGCTATCGTGACTACCTGCGGCTTCTGATTCTCTTTCAGGGGCCGGACGTCATCGCTTCCCGGATGGCGGGAGTCATTGCCCGCACCCACCCAGGCCCTTACTACACCAGGATCCAGTGCCTGGCAGACTGGTCCGATATACGCCTGAGTCACGCCGTTTCCTTCCTGACCAGAGAAAGGCCGGAAGATCAGCCATGAATCCACAAGGAAAGAAACAGGAGAATAGGATCAAAGTCAGCGGCACACTCTCACTCGAGGCGGCTTTGATCTTTCCTTTAGCTCTTATGATCCTTCTGACCTTTCTGGCCTCCATTCTGGCAGAGCAGGACGCCTTGATTCTTTCCCATGCCCTGGACCAGACCGCCCGTGAAATTGCCCTTCTGCTCCCGGCAGCGGACCTTCTGGAAAGTCTTGATTTGCCGGGAGCCTGGCTGGAGGAGACCATCCCGGATGAAAGCCTGCGATCCTTGCTTGCTGATGGTTTGTCCGATGTAGCTGCAACCGTATTGGCCTCGCCCTTCGTCCTGCAGAGAGTGGATCGCTGGGCTGCGCAAGCCGCAGCCGGCCAGGGGCGGAGCCCGCCTGCCGGGACCAGAAAGCTGGCTATTGATTTTGACTTGAAGAGGCAGACCATCTGGCTCTGTCTTTCTTATGAAACTTCCAACCTCATGCGAAAGGACTGGATCGAAATCAGATCCAGGATACCCGTCTGGAACGCCGGTTTGTTTTCGCAAAGTGCGGGCGATTCACAGGAAGGGCGCGACGGGGTTTGGATGCTGACCAACTTTGAACGGGGCCAGGCCATCCGCGGCCGTTTCGGAGGCCACCTGCCACTCTTTTATCCGGTCATTGCCCTCTGGGACGGTCATGAGGCGGTCTCCATCAAGAGCATGGACTGGACGGCCCCCTCCTGGCAGAGCCCTGAGGCCGTCAAATGCCGGATTGATCAGCTGGTGGCCGAGCTGTCCGGCTTTCAGGGTCTGGGAGGGGAGGGGCCCCAGCCTGGACAAATCCGCTCCAGGCGTTTGATCCTTGTTATTCCGGACAATGAGATCAGCTGGAAGACTGGTGGACTTCTGGCTTCCTGGCAGGATCAGGCCAGAAGCCTGGGCGTAATTCTGGACATCCGTGAGTACGGCACCAGCCGCAGGTATGAACCGGCCCGATAGAAAGAAGACGTAAAGTAGCCTAGAATAGGATAAGATTATTAAATAGCGGGAGACAGCTCAGGTAAATTATATGGGTTTAATCGACAGCATCATCGGGACCTATTCCGAACGCGAACTCAGGAAAATCAAGAATCAGACGGAGGCTGTCCTGGCTTACCAGGATCAGTACACCGCCTTGTCCGAAGATCAGCTTCGGGCATCGACGGACCGCTTCAAGAAAAGGCTGGAAGCCGGGGAGACACTTGACGATCTTCTCCCTGAAGCCTTCGCAGCCGTCCGGGAAGCCAGCACCCGGGTCCTTGGCATGACGCACTTCCCCGTACAGATCCAGGGCGGTATCGTTCTCCATCAGGGCCGAATAGCCGAGATGAGGACAGGTGAGGGCAAGACCCTGGTGGCAACACTGCCTGCCTACCTTAACGCCCTGACGGAACAGGGCGTCCATATCATCACGGTCAACGATTACCTGGCCCGGCGGGACAGCGAATGGATGGGCAAGATCTATCGTTATCTGGGTCTGGAAGTGGGCTTGATTGTCCACGGTATAGAGCGTCATGAAAGAAGGCGCTCCTATGCGGCCCACGTGACTTACGGGACCAACAATGAGTTTGGCTTTGACTATCTGCGCGACAACATGGTCATGTCCATAGAAGACTGCGTTCAGGGCAAGCTGAATTTTGCCATTGTGGATGAGGTGGACAGTATTCTGGTCGATGAGGCCAGAACCCCCCTGATTATTTCGGGTGCCGGTACGGATTCATCGGAACTCTACCAGAGGGCGGAGGATTTCGTCCGCAGGCTGACGCCCAAATATGTCATTCAAAAGGAAGCCCTGCGGACGGCGGAAGAGATCGACCAGGTCGAATCAGGCGCCGATTACATCGTTGATGAAAAAGCCAAGAGCTCGGTCCTGACCCGGCGGGGTGTCAAGAAGGCAGAGAACTTCTTTGGCCTGGACAATCTCTCAGATCAGGAAAACTACGAGATCAATCACCATATAACCAACGCCCTCAAGGCACATGGCTCCATGCATGCCGACAAGGACTATGTGGTCAAGGACGGCCAGGTTATCATTGTCGATGACTTCACCGGCCGTCTCATGTTCGGCCGCCGCTACAGCAACGGTCTCCACCAGGCCATTGAGGCCAAGGAGGGGGTTGCCATCCAGGACGAGAACAAGACTCTGGCTACCATCACCTTCCAGAATTACTTCCGCATGTACAACAAACTGTCGGGTATGACCGGAACGGCTCTGACCGAGGAGAATGAATTCCGGCAGATCTACAATCTGGACGTTGTCTGCATTCCCACCAACCAGCCCATGATCCGCCAGGACGCGCCCGACGCGGTCTACAGGACCCAGGAGGGCAAGTACAAGGCCCTGGTGGCCCAGGTTAAAGCGGTTCATGAAATAGGGCAGCCCACCCTGGTCGGGACGGTCTCGGTGGAAAAATCCGAACTTCTGTCCCGGCTCTTCACCCGGGAAGGTATCCGGCACAATGTCCTCAACGCACGCCACCATGAACGGGAGGCGGAGATTGTGGCCCAGGCCGGCCGCCTGGGAGCAGTTACCATCGCTACCAATATGGCAGGCCGGGGCACTGATATTCTCCTGGGGGGCAATCCCGACTTTCTGGCCAGGCAGGAGATGCGCCGCCAGGGCTATGAAGAGGAGATGATTGAACTCTCAACGGCCCATAACCTGACAGAGGATGAGGAGATCCTCAAGGCCAGACAGACCTTCTCCTCCCTCCAGGAGAAGTTTACCCGGGAGATCGCGGCCGAGAAAGAGCAGGTTATCGAGGCCGGGGGCCTGTGCATCATCGGCACGGAACGCCATGAATCCCGCCGCATTGACAACCAGCTGAGAGGCCGGGCCGGCCGCCAGGGAGACCCTGGTTTTTCCAAGTTCTATCTGTCTCTTGATGACGATCTCATGCGCCTCTTCGGCGGTGAGCGCATGGAGCGTATCTTCTCCACTCTGGGTGTGGACGACGATATGGAGATCGCCCACCCCATGCTGTCCCGCAGCATCGAATCGGCCCAGAAAAGGGTTGAGGGGATGAACTTCGCAATCCGGAAGAATGTGCTGGAATATGACGATGTCATGAATATCCAGCGCAACCTGATCTACCGCCAGCGCAGGGAGGTTCTGGAGGGCAAAGATCTGCATCCCTACTACCAGAGGATCGTTCCCGTCCTCATGGAAAAGACCCTGGCTGATTTCGCTGCCGGTTCCCAGGATCCATCCGATTGGGATCGCGAGTCTTTTTCCACCCGGCTTATGGATCTCTTCGGACCCCTCCCGGCACTTGAAGCCTTTATGAAGGGAGGGCTTTCCCTTAACGCTCCCCAGCTGGTGGAACGCTTTGTAGATGAAGCCCTGCAGCGTCTGGAGTTTCGCGCGCAGGAACTGGGGTCTCAGGATCTGCTCAGAATGGCTGAGCGGGTTATTCTGCTGCAGACGGTCGACAATCACTGGATGGATCATATTGATCTCATGGATGATCTGCGCGACAGCATTGGCATGCGCGGCTATGCCCAGCATGACCCAGTCGTTGAGTATAAGCGCGAAGGCTTTGAACTCTTCGAAGCCATGAATGATGCCATCCAGGAAGACGCCGTCCGGCTGATCATGCGGGCCAGGCTGACCCGCCAGGAAGCCCCGGACAAAAAGCGCCAACCCAGGAGGATCACGGAAGGGCGCGGTTCCAGCGGCTGGTCCAGGGAGGCGGCCATGGCGTCCGCAGGGCAGTCTGCGACAGCTGCCGGCCCGGATGCAGTCAAACAGGATCCCGTACAAAAGAAACAGCTTCCAGGCCGCAATGACCCCTGTTGGTGCGGCAGCGGCAAGAAATACAAGAACTGCCACCTGGAAGAAGACGAATCAAAGATGAATGGATGAGGTGATGACCATGAAAAACAGACGAATGGATGACCGGGCGGTTGCCGCCATCAGGGTTCTATCGATCGAAGGCGTTGAGAAGGCTGGTTCGGGCCATCCCGGACTTCCGCTGGGCGCGGCTCCCATGGCTTATGAACTCTTCGCCAACCACCTGAAACACAATCCCAAAAATCCCGGGTGGCTCAACCGCGACCGCTTTGTTTTATCGGCGGGCCACGGTTCCATGCTTTTATACTCCCTCCTCCATCTTTTTGGATACGGCCTGTCCACAGAGGATCTGGCCTCCTTCCGCCAGTGGGGAAGCCTGACGCCGGGCCATCCCGAGTACGGTCACACGATTGGAGTTGAGACCACAACCGGGCCGCTTGGCCAGGGTTTTGCCACAGCCTGCGGCATGGCCATGGCCGAAGCACATCTGGCGGCCCTCCTCAACACACCTGACCATAAAGTGATCGACCACAGGACCTATGTTCTTTGCAGTGACGGCGACCTCATGGAAGGGATTTCCGGCGAGGCAGCCTCCCTGGCCGGCACGCTCAAGCTGGGTAAACTGATCGTTCTCTATGATGACAATGAGATCAGCATAGAGGGTTCGACTGATCTGGCCTTCACGGAGGATGTGGACCTGCGCTTTGAAGCTTACGGCTGGCATGTGCTGGAAGTAGCGGACGGCAATGACCGGGACGCGGTTTCTCGGGCTCTGGATGAAGCCAAAACCCGGGACGACCGGCCTTCCCTGATCCGGGTGAGGACCCGGATCGGCTACGGGTCTCCCCTGGAGGGATCGGAAAGCTCCCATGGCGCCCCCCTGGGCCGTGAAAATGTTGTCCTGACCCGCCGCCAGCTGGGCTGGCCCGATGAATTGGAAGCTTTTGAACTGCCCCGGGATCTGATGGATTACTGTCAGTCTCAGGCTGAAGAGGCCTCCAGAGCCGAGGAAGAGTGGCAGGCCCTCTATGAGGACTGGGCCAAGGCCAACCCCCAGCTGGCCGCATCGCTTGACCAGGCTTTGAAGGGGAGAGATCTGGATGGACTGACTCTGGACCAGCTGACAGGGCTGACCGGCCCGGATGAGGCAACACGGGTGACTTCCGGCCGTGTCCTCAACTATCTTTCAGGCCTTACGCCTTTCCTCTTTGGAGGGAGCGCTGATCTGGCCCCTTCCAACAACACCAGGCTCAAGGAGGGAGTTTCCTTCTCCGCGTCCACTCCTCAGGGATCCACCATTCATTTCGGCGTCCGTGAACAGGCCATGGCCGCCATGGCCAATGGCCTGGCTCTTTACGGCCCTCTGCGGCCGTACGTCGCCACCTTCATGGTCTTTTCCGATTATCTGAAAGGATCTATCCGCCTGTCCACCCTCATGCAGCTTCCGGTTATCTATATCCTGACTCATGACAGCATCGCGGTCGGGGAGGACGGCCCCACTCATCAGCCTGTTGAGCAGCTGAACATGCTGCGCTCCATCCCCGGTCTGACTCTCTTCCGGCCGGCTGGCCGCCTGGAAACGGCTGCTGCCTGGCATGAAGCACTGAAGAATAAGGGGCCGACGGTTCTGGCCTTGTCGCGTCAATCCATCGCCTCAGAAGGGACAGACCCTGAAGGGGTTGAAAGAGGCGCCTATATCGTGCGCGATGTCCCGTCACCGGATCTTCTGATTCTGGCCTCCGGCTCCGAGCTTGCCATTTCTCTTGAAGCGGTCGGTTTGCTGGATAAGGAGGGGATCAAGGCCCGCCTGATCTCCATGGTATCCATGGAAGTTTTCAACCGCCAGGACCAGGCTTACCGGGAGGAGATCCTGCCGACTGCAATAAGAAAGAGACTGGCAGTCGAGGCTGCTTCACCCATACCCTGGCACCGCTACACCGGTTTGGACGGAGCCATCAAAGGCCTGGATCATTTCGGATCGTCAGCGCCCGGAAGTGTCGTCATGGAGGCTTACGGCTTCACCGCTCAAGGCGTTGCCCATGCGGCCCGCCAATTGATGCGCGGCCAGGACTGATGGGACAATATAGATAAGGCCCGCCTTTAGGGCGGGCCTCTTATTGGAGCCGAAGGTGAGAATCGAACTCACGACCTATTCATTACGAGTGAATTGCTCTACCGCTGAGCCACTTCGGCGGCCGATACCTATCTTACAAGGCAACAAAATACCTGTCAAGCTTGAAGCTAGCGCTTGAAAGAAAGAAGGCGGAACCCCGGTGGGGCCCGCCTTCCAGCTTCTTCGCGCTCCTATTTTGCCTGTCAGTCTTCCAGATGAGGGATTTCGTCGGGGACAAACTCGCGGGCCGCGTACAGTCTCTCAAGGGAGAGGACGGCACCGGGATGGTCACCGGCACGCTTCCAGTACATGACATTGTCGTTGCCGTTGACTTCTTCTTCAACCTGCTCAAGGATGTACCAGTCAAGGAAGAGCCGGGCGGCGCGGTCGCCGTCCTCTTCAGCTGCCTTGGCCATCTTGTCAATGGAGTCCGTCACATATTCCT
>JBBAEW010000036.1:0-20169 GCA_041655695.1 Saccharofermentanales bacterium | reverse complement strand
GTCCTCCAGTACTGTTGATTTCTCAAAACCTATTGTACCGAAAGGGCGAGATGTGGCTCATCTCACGATTTTCGAATTTACACCAACTATACGGACTCTATCTCAGCCTGTTGGGAGGAAGAGTTCATGACTGGATCAAAAAGGATCAAAAACAGCCTGTGCCTGGCTACGGCCCTTATTGTGGTGTTAAGCGGACTGACCGCCTTTTTTTTGCCTGTCAGGGTCAAGGCTGATAAGGCTTCCGGCCTCAAGGCGGTCATCGAGGCATACAGCGGAGGCAGCGGCTCCACAGGCCAGCTGACAGCGGCTGTGGAAGGCAAGACTGTGACAGTGACCGGCAGCATGAGCCAGGTGTCTCAGACACTGGAGCTGGCCATTGACGCGGATACCCAGGTTCTATGGAAAGCCAAGCTGGAGACGGTTAGGCGCTTCAGCGAACCGGGAAGTGAACAGGCGCTGATCAAAATGTCCGGTCAGGGCACCTTTGAGCTGGCAGGTGATGCGTCCCTGATCGCCAGTCTCGGCAGAGTCCTTGAAGGGGATCAAGCTTTCTCTCCATCCATCATAGTAGGCGGCCAGGCTGTCCTCGAGGCACACGGCGTCGACTCTTACGCTTACGAGGCAATCCGTTCATACGGCGACATCACGGTCAAGGATCAGGCAAGGCTCTTCTCTTTTATGTCCTCCACCGTCCATTCATTGGGGGCAGACGCCAAAGTGACTATCAGCGGCGGACAGGTAACCTCTGAATATGGCAATAACAATAATCAGATTGTGCGCACTGAAGGAACAGGCTCTTTGATTACGGTGGGGGGAACAGCCCGCATCTGGACCGACACAATGAACGGTCGCTGCATTGGGGTTGGCGGCCGGATAATTGTGGAAGAGGATGCCATCATCAAGGCTCCCAATGGCGGCAGCTGCATCATGCTGAATATCAATAACAATGCTTCTGCCGTGATCAGGGGCGGAACCCTGGAATCTACAAGCAACTCCGCTATTACCTGCGGCCCTGCTAACACCGGCAGAAAGGTTGAGATCAATGGCGGCACCATCAAAACGGTTTCAGGTTCAGCCTTGTACGCTTCGGGGACAGAGGACATCCTGATTATCCGGGGCGGCCACCTGACTTCGGATACGGGCACCCTGATTTCTACATCTTCCAAACTGACCTTGGAGGGAGGAACTCTGACCAGCGGCGCAACCGGCTGGCTTATCACCTGCGGTGAGATCGATTTTGGCGGATCTGCCCGGCTAATTTCCACAGCTGAGGGGCGCGCTATCAATGCCACAAGAGAGGTCAGGGTGACGGGCGGCCTGATCGCGGCCCGACAGGGGGAAGCCATCAGATCGCTCAGCGGCGAGGTTTCAATCAGCGGCGGCCTGGTTTTTGCTTATGGAGACCGGATCTCCGGTGCGGGCCAGGTTATTTACGCTGACGGCAGTCTGGGGGTGACAGGCACTGGCCTGGCGCTGGCCTGGAATCAGGCAGCGGGCATCACCGGCTACCAGGCTAATACAAGTCAGGATCTTATCGTGTCTGACGGAGGGACCGCCTTGTGGGGGACTCAGGGAGGCCAGGGGGGTGTTTACTACACAAAGGGCTCCAAGCAGGATTTTCTTGCGTTGGACCAAGTCACCGTGATCAATTCAGGTCCCAAGAGCCCGGTCAACAACCTGGGGGCAGAGCAGGCGATCACCTACCAGGGTCAGGCCATTGACCTGTCTCAAGTGGCAGGCCTCTTCATCCTGGACCCCCAGGCGGGCCAGGCCGCTTACAGCCTGGAGGGCGGCAGCGGAGAGGGAACACTCTCAAAAAATGAGTCCGTACCGCTTCTTGACATAAGCAGGGCCGGCACCTTCTTCCTGGGCCTTGAGACGGCCGAGACCGTAAGCCACCAAGCAGGGGCCCAAGTCACAGCCATTCTGACTGTTGTCAAGGGGAGTCAGGCGGCTCCGGCCAGCCCGGGCACCGCGGACGCCACCAGTCATGGAGAGAGCGACGGAATGATAATGGGGCTTGAATCCCATACCGTATACGAGTACCGGCGGGACAGCCAGGACTACCAGCCAGTTGTCAGCGATGCTTACGGCCGGATCACAGGCTTGCCGGCCGGCACCTACCGGGTCCGCCTTGCAGGCAATGACCTCTATGAACCGGGCGACGATTCCCCGGCCCTTGTCATCAGCCAGCCGGTCAATATCCTTGTGGCCCAGGCGCTTGAGGGTGTCACCTCGCCTGCCGGAGGCCAGGTGCCCCACACGGGTATTTCAGACGGAATGGGCTTTGTGGCCCAGCTGTCCTGGGACGGCATCCCGGCTCTATTTGAATACGGAGCCGTCTACACAGCAACCATCACCTTGACCGCCAAGCCCACCTATACTTTCGGGGGGAATTTTGGGGATGATGAAGCCGTAAGCGGTTTTACCGTCAACGGCCAGATTCCCAGCTGGGTCAGCTCTTCAGAAGAAACGCTGGTTATCCGGGTGACCTTCCCGCAGACAGCGGCTACGCCAAGCCAGGAAAAAGAGATTCTGACGGTTATCTCACCTGCCGACGCACTGCTTGACCAGGCAGAGGCCCTGATTACTGCCCTGGCGGCGCATGACACAGACAGCCTGACGGTTGACCTGACCGTCAGTGACCTGGCCGTCTGGGGCCTTTACAGTGACCCGGCCTGTCAGCAGGAAGCGGCAGGGGGTATTCTGACTCTGGTTGAGGGCCAGAACAGAGCCTATGTCCAGGTCAGGGCAGAGGATGGCAGCACCAGGGTCTATGATTTGATCATCACCCGGGAGGCTCCTCCGGACAATACCTTCCAAACTCTGACGGATCCAGGGTCGGGTATTTCCCTTTCGGGCTATCTGAGCCCGGAGGCCTACCTGACGGTTTCGGATCTGGCACTGGGCACAGGTGCGGCGGAGCAGGCCATCCGCCAGCGGATCAATGACGCGTCCTACCTTTATATCTTAGGCAAGGACATCCGTCTGACAGGTGACTATTCGGGTTTGCTTACCATCACTCTTCCCCTGGGCAGCCAATACACAGGGAAGACGGTCTCCATTCTGCACGCAAGGCAGAATGCCAGTCTTTCCACTTATTCGGAAACCGTCCAGGAAGGCAAAGTCACCTTGACGGTTGACAGTCTGTCCCCTTTCGCTGTTTTCCAGGAGAAGAGCCAGGATCAGATCCCCGCGACAGGCGCGGACGGCTTTCTTCCGCTTTGGGGAACCCTTCTGATCTTTCTGGGGGCCAGTCTCCTGCTTCTTCTGGCAAGTGTGGTTGGCAAAGTCCGCACCTAGAGGTGTGAGAGTTGCAATGAATTCCATGTGAGCGGGGCCAGGAGCCCCGCTCGCTCTTTCATCCGTAATTTGCACGCCAATCCGGGACCTTTGACACAGAATTATCTTTTCTCAGCCGATAGAATAAAGCCAGAAGTTAACCTTTTTAGGGTTCCAATAAGGAGGCAGACCTATGAATATCTTAGTAGTCACCGGAAGCATCAGCCAACAATCCAACAACAAGCGGATCGCCCGCTGGTTTGAAAAGAATTACGGGGAAGCGGTGAACCTGGTTCATTTTCCTCTGGCGTCCATACCCATGTACGACATGGATATTGAGGATGACCCGCCCCAGGAAATCGCCGAGATGCGCCGGCTCTTTAACGAGGCGGACGGGGTGGTCATGATCACGCCTGAGTATAACTATTCCATCCCGGGTGTTTTGAAGAACATGCTGGACTGGGCCTCCAGGGGAGAGCTGGTTCTCAAGGACAAACTGGTCTTCATGCTGGGCGGGAGTACGGGCCGCTTTGGCACCATCCGGGCCCAGATACATCTGACCCAGATCCTGGAATCAGTGGGAGTCGGAGCTAAACTCTTCTCACGCCAGATCCAGGTCGACAAGGTCCACGAAAAATTCTCGCCTGAGGGTGATTGCCTGGATCCTTCGACGGAAAAGTTCCTCAAACGTGGAATGGACGAGTTTATCGCGGCCCTGGCCTGACCTTTTCCTTGATTGCCGTGATAAGATAGAGGTCGAAATTCCCTATCTTTTCTGGAGGCAATCAATTGGATAGTGTTTTGCAGCTCTATGGGTTCAATAATCTGACCAAGTCGTTGAGTTTCAACATCTACGATGTCTGTTACGCCCGCACGGAACGTGAGAAGGCGGAGTATATCGAGTATATTGATGAGCAATATAATTCGGAACGTTTGACGGGCATCCTGCGGAATTTGACCGACATCATCGGCGCCCACATCCTGAACCTGTCCAAGCAGGACTATGAGCCGCAGGGTGCTTCAGTCAATATCCTGATTGCCGACGGCCCTCTCCAGGAGACGGCAATCGATCCGACCAATAACCGGGGGATCCTGGAGATCCCCCCGGCTCATATCAACGCCCACCTGGACACCAGCCACGTCTCGGTCCATACCTTTCCCGAGTCCCATCCCAGCCGGTCCATCTCAACCTTCCGGGTCGATATCGACGTGTCGACCTGCGGCCGGGTCACCCCTCTGGCCGCACTGGATTACCTGATCGGAAGCTTTGACTCCGATATCATCTCGGTCGATTACCGGGTCAGGGGCTTTACCCGGGATACCACGGGGCGTAAATACTTTCTCGATTACCCGGTCCGTTCCATCCAGGACTTCATCGACCCCGAAACCCTGGTTCGCTACAACGCCATGGATGTCAACGTCTATCAGTCCAATCTCTTTCACACCCGCATGATGGTCCGTGATATCGATCTGGACAACTATGTCTTCAGCTTTGAACTGGACCAGCTGACCCAGGGCGAACGGGAAGAGATCCGCTATTCGCTGGAGCGCGAGATGCTGGAGATCTATAACGGGAGAAACATCTTTGAGTAAAGGGCAGGGCAGACCTTACGCGCTGGATCAGAGCCAGGCGCCGCTCTACGACGCCCTCCAGGAGTTTCGCAAGCGCCGGATGGTTTCCTTCGACGTCCCCGGCCACAAGCAGGGCAGAGGCAACGAGGAATTGACGGCCTTCCTGGGCAAGCAGTGCCTGTCGGTCGACGTTAACGCCATGAAGATGCTGGACTCACTGATTCACCCCACGGGTGTGATTGATGAAGCCCAGAAGCTTGCGGCAGACGCCTTCGGCGCGGACAGCTCCTTCTTCATGGTCAACGGGACGACCTCGGCCGTCCAGGCCATGATCCTCTCAAGCTGCGCTCCAGGCGACAAGATCATAATGCCGAGAAATGTCCACCGGAGCGCTATCAACGCCCTGATTCTGTCGCGGGCCGTCCCCGTTTACGTCAATCCCTCGGTCAATCAGAAGCTGGGCATCCCCCTGGGCATGGCTGTGGAAGACGTGGCGGCCGCCATTGGTGAGCACCCTGACGCCAAAGCCATTCTGGTCAATAATCCCACCTATTACGGGGTATGCGCCGACCTTCTGACCATGGTTGACCTGGCCCACAACGCGGGTATGCGGGTTCTGGTCGACGAAGCCCACGGAACACACTTTTACTTCTCCGACCAGCTGCCCCTCTCGGCCATGGAGGCGGGGGCCGATATGGCCGCCGTTTCCCTCCACAAGACGGGGGGATCACTGACTCAGAGCTCCCTCCTGCTCCTGGGCCCCCGCATGCGGTCCGAACGCGGCTATGTGGGGCAGATCATCAATCTGACGCAGACAACCAGCGGTTCCTATCTGCTTCTCTCCTCCCTTGATATCTCGCGGCGCAATCTGGCCCTGCGCGGGTCGTCCATCTACCAACGGGTCATCGAGTTTGCCGACTATGCCCGGCGCGAGATCAACATGATCGGGGGCTACGACGCCTTCAGTTCTGAAAAGTGTGACGGCAGGGCCTTCTTCGCCTTTGATTACTGCAAGCTGCCCGTGCACACGAGAGCCATGGGTCTTTCAGGTATTGAGGTCTATGACCTCCTGCGCGATGACTATGACATCCAGATTGAATTCGGAGATTTGCATAACCTTCTGGCCATCCTGTCGGTCGGCGACCGGCCGGTGGGCATTGAGCGGCTGATCGCGGCCCTGGCCGACATCCGCCTGGTTCACGGCTGTGAACCGGCCACCGATTTGATCGTCGAATACATCAAACCCCAGGTAGCCATGACACCGGCCCAGGCCTTTTACGCCCCGTCCGAGCGCCTGCCCTTTGCCTCTTGCGTCGGCCGCATCGCTTCGGAATCGGTCATGTGCTATCCGCCGGGCATTCCTATCGTGGCTCCGGGAGAAATCGTGACACCCGAGGCCCTGGAATATATCCGCTATGCCAAGGAAAAGGGCAGTCAGATGACCGGAACGGAAGATCCCGCGGTCGAGTATCTCTACGTCATCCTGGAATAGGAGGTGGCTCCATGGAGCTCTGGTTCAATGAATACCATTCAGCAGATATGAAGTTCAGCTTCCGCGTCAGGCGGCAGCTCTATTCAAGGCATTCCAATTTCCAACAGATCCAGGTTCTGGACAGCTATGAGTTCGGCCGGGTTCTGGTCATGGACGGCTTCATCATGATGACTGAAAAAGATGAGTTCATCTACCATGAAATGATTACCCATGTCCCCATGGCCGTTCACCCCGGCATTGGCAGGGTTCTGGTCATCGGGGGAGGGGACGGGGGCGTCCTGCGAGAGCTCTGCCGCTACCCGGGCATCCAGGAGATGGTCCTGGTCGAGATCGACCCCATGGCCGTGGAGGTGGCAAGAGAGTATCTGCCAACCGTGTCCGGCTCTTTTGATGATCCCCGTGTCACCATCCTGCATGAGGACGGCCTGCGCTACGTCCGCCGCTTCCAGGATTCCTTCGACCTGATCATCGTCGACTCAACCGACCCCTTCGGCCCCGGGGAAAGTCTCTTCACCAGGGAGTTCTACAGCAACTGCCGGCGGGCCCTCAAGGCCGACGGCATCCTGGTCAACCAGCATGAAGGCCCCTATTACAGGGAAGACGCTCAGGAAGCGGCCGCCATCCACAAGAAGACTTCAGCCCTTTTCCCCATCGCCAGGGTTTATCAGGCACATATTCCGACTTATCCGGCCGGCCACTGGCTTTTTGGCTTCATGTCCAACAGCAGGGACCCGCTGGAGGATTTCGATCCCGCGGCCTGGGAAGCCCTGGGTCTGGATACCCGCTATTACAATACGGAACTTCACAGGGGGGCTTTCTGTCTGCCCACTTATGTCAAGCGCCTCCTCCAGGAGGGAGAGATCCTGGATAATGTCTTCAAGCGGGCCATTGAAGGGCGGATCTGGCCGCCTGACCAGGAAAAGGAGCCGGAGGATCATGAGGAAGCCTGACATCAAAATCCCTGATTCCCAGGACCTTTTTTGCGGCTGTGACAGCCCATATGAAGCAAGCCGCTTTGTCCTTTTCGGGGCCCCCTACGACGGCTCCGTCTCCTTCCGTTCGGGAGCGCGCCAGGCACCGGCCGCCATGCGGCGGGATTCATGGAGCCTGGAGACCTACAGCCCCCTTCAGGACCGCGATCTGGAAGACAGCCGGGTCTGCGATCTGGGGGACCTTGACCTTGCGGACGGCGGGACAGCCTCTGCTATTGACCAGGTAGAAGACCGGACCAGGTCAATCCTCCAGGACGAGAAGTTCCCCATCATGATCGGCGGCGATCACTCCCTGACCCTGGGGTCCGTCCGCGCGGCCCTGGAGGCCTTTCCCGGTCTCCACCTGATCCAGCTGGACGCCCATACCGACCTCAGGGACTCCTATCTGGGAGACCCCTTGTCCCACGCCTCCGTCATGCGCCGCTGCCACGATCTTCTGGGTGATGGCCGCATTCACGCTTTGGGAATCCGTTCCGGCTTGCGGGAGGAATTCATTTTTGCCAAGGAACACGGCTCTCTTTATCCCTTCAGCCTGGAAGGCGTCCGTTCACTGGCAGGGATGGTGGGCCGGGTTCCGGTCTATGTGACTCTGGATCTGGATGTCCTGGATCCCTCTTTCCTGCCCGGAACAGGGACACCCGAGCCGGGCGGTGTTTCTTTTTCGGAACTTCTGGACGCCCTGGAAGTGCTGTCTTCACTCAACCTTGTTGCTATGGACCTGATGGAGCTGGCACCGGATCTGGATCCTTCCGGCGCGTCAACCGCCGTCGCCTGCAAGCTCCTGCGCGAATGGATTCTCATGCTTTCCGACTGACCGCGTCAATCCCTCTTTATCTGATATAGTGTCGGGGAAGAAGCTGGAAACCAGCGGCTGTTTTCGGACGGTATCAAGGGAAGGAGAAGGTTTGTCATGGCCAAGGCAATGATTATCGGGGCCGGAGGGGTAGCGCAGGTCGCGGCCCACAAGTGCGTCGAACATAAGGAAGTTTTCGGGGAGCTCTGTATCGCCAGCCGGACGCTGGAACGCTGCCAGGCTTTGAAAGACAAGCTGGACGGCCGCGGGGTTGCCATTTCAGTCGCTCAGATTGATGCCAGCCGGACAGAGGATCTGGTCGCGCTCATCCGCAGGGAAGCTCCCGATATCGTTATGAATCTGGCCCTGCCTTATCAAAACTTGACTATCATGGATGCCTGCCTGGAGGCAGGGGTCCATTATCTGGATACAGCCAACTATGAGCCTGAGGACACAGCCAAGTTCGAATATAGGTGGCAGTGGGCCTATCAGGAGCGTTTTGTCGAGAAAGGCTTGACTGCCATTCTGGGCTCCGGCTTTGATCCGGGGGTCACCGGTGTTTTTTCCGCCTATGCCCTCAAGCATGAATTCGATGAAATCCACGAAATTGATATCCTGGACTGTAATGGCGGGGATCACGGCTATCCCTTCGCCACCAACTTCAACCCTGAGATCAATATCCGGGAAGTAACGGCCAAGGGCCGCTACTTCGAGGAGGGCCGCTTCATTGAGACCCCTCCCATGGACATCAAGCGCAGCTATGACTTTGAAGGCGTGGGGGTCCGGGATATGTATCTCCTCTACCATGAAGAGCTGGAATCCCTGGCCCGGCATATTCCCGGTGTCCGCCGCATCCGCTTCTTCATGACCTTCGGGGAGAGTTATCTGTCGCATCTGCGCTGCCTGGAAAATGTGGGCATGACCTCCATCGAGCCAGTCCTCTTTGAGGGCAGGGAGATCATCCCCCTGCAGTTCCTCAAGGCAGTCCTGCCCGATCCGGCCTCACTGGGGCCCAGGACCCATGGCAAGACCAACATCGGCTGCATTTTTAAAGGGAAAAAGGACGGCCGCGACAAGGTCTGGCGGCTTTACAATATTTGCGACCACCAGACGGTCTACCAGGAAGTCGGTTCGCAGGCGGTCTCCTATACAACCGGTGTCCCGGCCATGATCGGGGCGGCTCTGGTTTTGACGGGCCAGTGGCGCAAGCCCGGGGTCTGGAATGTCGAACAGCTTGACCCGGATCCCTTCATGGAAGGCCTCAACCGCTTTGGTTTGCCCTGGATCATCGACCAGGCACCGGTTCTGGTGCCCTGAGGCGGCCATGGCAAGAGAGCAGGAAAGGCTTCTGGACCATCTGGTCCGGGATTGGCCCTCTTTGACAGGGCTTCCTTCACCCTGCTACCTGATCGACCAGGACAAGCTTGAGGCCAACGGCCGGATCCTTGACAGGGTCAGGAAGGAGAGCGGCTGCAAGATCCTTCTGGCACAAAAGGCTTTTTCGAATTTTGCCTTTTACCCTCTTTTATCAGCTTACCTGGATGGGGCAGCCAGTTCAGGGCTCTTTGAAGCCAGACTGGCCCGCCAGCACCTGCCAGCCGATAGCCAGGTCCACGTCTACGCGCCGGCTTACAAGGAAGAGGATCTGGAAGCCCTGCTGGACCTGGCGGATGTCCTGGTCTTCAACTCCTTTGATCAATGGGAACGCTACAAGGACAAGGTATTGGGACACCCGCGGCCGGCCGGCCGCCCCCTCTCCTTGGGTCTTCGGATCAATCCCGGCTACTCTGAGGTGGAAGTGGCTCTCTACGATCCGGCTTCACCCGGGTCCCGTCTGGGCGAGCCCGCCTCTTCTTTCCTGGAGGGTCTTTCAGCCGGCCGCTTCCAGGGCCTCCAGGGCATTCATTTCCACTCCCTCTGTGAGCAGGGGGCTCCGGTGCTGGAGCGGACCCTGGCTGCCATCCGGCAGTCTTTCGGGGAATGGCCCGGGGGCCTGTCCTGGATTAACCTGGGCGGCGGTCACCATATAACAAAGGGCGACTACGACGTGGATTTGCTGGTCCGTCTGATTCGTCAGGTCCAGGAGGAAAGTGGCGCTGCCGTCTATCTGGAACCGGGTGAAGCCGTTGCCCTGGACGCTGGCTTGCTGCTGGCTGAGGTTCTGGATCTTTTCAGACCTGCGGAAGGGACGGCAGCCATCCTGGATACTTCCGCGGCCTGCCATGCGCCCGATGTCCTGGAGATGCCCTACCGACCGGCCGCCTATCTGCTCAAGGCTCCCGGCGGACCGGGTGGGAAGGCTGCCTTTTACCCGGGCCGGGAAGAGGGCCAGGAAGCCTTCAATGTCAACCTGGCCGGGCCAAGCTGCCTGGCAGGAGACACTTTCGGCACCTACTCCTTTCCCGTCATGCCCCAACCGGGAGACCGGGTGGCCTTCTGCGATATGGCCATCTACACCATGGTCAAGAACAACACCTTCAACGGCATGCCTTTGCCGGCTATCGCCCGCTTTGACAGCGGGTCAGGCCTGGAGATTCTCCGCCGTTTCAGCTATGAAGACTTCAAGTCACGCCTTGGCTGACTTGAGGCACAGGTCAAGCGGAATCGGGAGGTGCCTTTATGAGGCTGAGATACGTTAATCTGACCCAGGGAACCATCTGGAAGCAAATTCTGCTCTTTGCCCTGCCTCTTCTCCTGTCCAACCTCATGCAGCAGCTCTACAGCGTGGCTGACCTGATGATCGTGGGAAATTTCAGCGGAGTCGAGGCCATGGCAGGGGTCGGGGCGACCTCCTCTTTCATCAGCATCCTGATCGGTCTGGCCATCGGCCTGGCCACCGGTATCTCCGTCGTAACGGTACAGGTCAACAGCTCGGAGGATTTGGACGGCCTTTACAAGGTGGTTCATACCGGCTATGCCCTGGCTTTTGTCAGCGGCATTCTCCTAACTTTCATGGGGATCTTCCTGGCTTCACCCCTCCTCAAGCTCATGAATACACCGGTTGAAATCCTGCCCTATTCCGTGACCTATCTGCGGATCTATTTTCTGGGTGCCCTGCCGGTTACGGTCTACAATGTGGGGGCGGGTATATTGCGGGGAGTCGGTGACACCCGCCACCCCTTCGTTGTCCTTGCCCTGGGGATCATTCTCAACGTCATCCTGGACTTCCTCTTTGTCGGCCTCTTTGACTGGGGTGTCGCAGGAGCGGCCTGGGCTTTTGTCATCGCCCAGTATGTAACGGCCCTCATGGTCACCTTCAGCCTCATGACTTCCATGACCCCCTACCGGCTCTTTTTGCGGGACATCTCCTTTCACCCGCTCATGCTGGCTCGGTCCCTGCGAGTCGGCGTGCCCGCGGGCGTCCAGGCCTTCATCGTCTCCCTGTCCAGTGTCTTCATCCAGTCTTTCATCAACAAATTCGGCAAACACGCGGTCGCGGGCTTTTCCGCGGCCTCCCGGATAGACAGCTTTGTCTTTGTTCTTATCAGCGGCCTGGCCCTGGCGGTCATGACCTTCACCGGAGCCAACGCAGGGGCCGGCCGCCTGGACCGGGTTCGCCAGGGTGTTCGTCAGAGCCTTCTTCTGACCTTTATTCTGGTCGTTTCGCTGTCAGGCCTTCTGATTCTCTTTCGCAGGAACCTGGCCGAGGCCTTCAACGCCGACCCCATGGTCGTAGGCTATGCGACCCATATTCTCCTGGTACTGGTGGCCTTTTACTGGATCTTCGCCCTGACGGAAGTGATCGGGGCCATGCTGCGGGGCATGGGCTATTCGCTCTTCCCCATGATCAGCAGCCTGATCTGCATGGCAGGTGTCAGGCTGCTTTGGATGTATGTGGTCCTGCCCGTCTGGAACAGCTTTGATGTCATCGTCATGGCCTATCCGGTATCCTGGGCGGTTTCGCTCATAACCTATGTCCTTTACTATAGGATCAAGAGCAAGGAGCTCTTCCCCCGGGACCCGGAGGATGAAGCAGACGGCCAGCCGGCCGCCTGGCCGGCAGATCCGGTCTGATACCATAAGATTAGGCGGGCGCTTCCCGCGGACGGAAGGATAGATAACCATGGCGGACGATAATAGGACAGACAGCCCCCAGGCCAAAGAGACAATGGAAGCCATGGAGGCTTTTCGCTTTTTCCCGCTTTCGGGCAAAAAAGAAAAAGGCGACCGCTTTCTGCAGCCCTGGCTCTACAGCCATGTTTTCGCGACCGGCCAATCGGGCAGGGGAGAAAGAAAGCGGGCGCAAAAAGAACTCAAACGCTTCTTCACGCAAAAGGAGTTAAGGGCCATCCTGGATCAGGCAGATCAGGATGGGCAGACCCTCCTGGAGACCCAGCTTTATGATTCAGCACGGAAATACCTGAAGCTTTGTTTGAGTGATGACGGATTCGGCCGTAAACTTTTCGGCCTGGTGCGTATGAAAGAGGAAGAGAAGGAAGACAAGATTATTCGTGATGTCTATCGTTCCATGATTCCGCTCTTTCTTGCCCTGCCGGACCTGGAGGAGGCGGAGGTCATGATTCAAGCCCTGGACCAGGCCTGCCGAAAACTCTTACCGGGGCGGACGGAGGATATGGAGGCTCTGGTGATGTCTTTGGATAATGACCGGCTGGATTCCCTGCTTCCTCCCTTTGAGCATGCGCCAGAAGCAGACGGTGAATGACCTGCTGAGCGCTGACAGCCGCCAGACAGAGACTGGTCTCAATTCCCAGCAGGCTTAGAACGCGGAGTGTTCGCTTCATGTTGGCATAGCTGTCACCGGCCTCGATGGTGGAGATGGCGCTCATGCCAAAGCCCAGGTGGCCGGCAATCATCTGTTGGGTGACCTGGCGGCGCTGACGTTCCCGCCGGATCATGTAGCCGACCCATCTGCCGGACAGGGGTTGGAGGGCAGGCCCGGTCAGGTGGAGGGTGTTTTGCCGGCTGCTTTTGATTGTCCCGCAAGGGCTGTTGGGGGAGGGAGCTGCGTAAGGATCCATGGTCAATACCTCGATCGGGAAGGGGCGTCCTGTGTCCTGTTTATCCAAAATACCACAGGCCGTCAAAGCCGGTCTTTGATGAGCTCGAAAAAAATGACTGACTGCCTCCTGGCAGGGAGATAAGGAAAGATAAAAATGGAACGAATTGATCGGGAAATCAATGAACATGAATTGACGGGGGCCCTCTTGGTCGCGGTTGATACCGGCAGGGGAGGCCAGGGAGCCGTAGACCGTTCCCTGGATGAACTGGAGGACCTGGCCCGCACCAACGGTTTTACCATCAAGGGGAGGGTCGTCCAGCGCCTTCAAAGGCCCGACGGAGCGACCTTTGTCGGCGCCGGCAAACTTGCTGAAATCGCCGATCTGGCTCAAGAGACAGGCGCGGCCTACCTGCTTTTCGATGGGGAGCTGACGCCTGCGCAAACCCGTATGATCTCAGGGGCAGTCGATCTGAAGATCAGCGACCGGGTCAACATCATCCTGTCTATTTTCGCTGACCGGGCCCGAACGGATGAGGGCAAGATCCAGGTGGAACTGGCCTGGCACCGCTATCGCCTGACCCAGCTGACAGGCCGGGGCGTCGAGCTCTCGCGCCTGGGCGGCGGCATCGGGACCCGGGGGCCAGGGGAGACCAAGCTGGAACAGGACCGGCGGGTCATCCGCAAACGCATGGCTATCCTGCGCGCGGAACTCCGGAAGATGGAGGGCCGCCGCCAGCGGTCCCGCTCCCTGCGAAACCGCCGTGAAATGCTTTCCGCGGCTATAGTCGGTTACACAAACGCGGGCAAATCGACCCTTCTCAACAAGCTCTGCGGGGCTGACCTGGCTGCGGGCGACCAGCTCTTCATGACACTGGACCCGACTGCCAGACGTCTGGAAATCCAGGACGGCCTGTCGCTCATCCTGGTCGACACGGTCGGTTTCATACGAGATCTGCCTGCCTTCCTGCTGCAGGCCTTCCGGGCCACTTTCGAGGAGGCGTCCAATGCCGACCTGATCCTCCTTGTCTGTGACAGTTCAGACCCCGACGCCGCGACCCAGATCCAGGTGGTCCATAAGCAGCTGAACGACCTGGATGCCGGCCTGCTGCCCATCATCTACGTGCTCAACAAGACCGATCAGGCCAGGGAGGATGTGGTCCACGAAATCATGGCCGCTCTGCGGCAGGATAAATCGGACCAGATCGTCCGCGTTTCAGCAAAAACGGGGCAGGGCCTAGACCTTCTGACGGAAAAGCTGGCAGCTTTTGTCCAGGCTACCCTGGTTGAATACCGCGCTCTCATCCCTTATTCGCACGCGGGTGTCGTTGCCCATGCCCGCGAACACGGCAGCGTCAGCCGGGAGGCTTATGAGCCTGAAGGGATTCGCTTGGAGGGCCGTATCCGCAAAAGCAAGGCAGGGCCCTTGCAGCCTTGGATTATGGGGTCCTGACCCCCAGGATTTCCGCCTCTTTGGCGTAAAGCACCTGATTGATGGCTTCCATGAGGTCATCGACGGCCGGATAGTCATGGGGAATGATGGGGGGGCAGTATTCAACTGTTACCTTTTTGCGCCGCAGCCGCTTCCAGTCGATAGGGTGGGGGACGGACATGTGGCGGGAAAAGGCTTCATAAGCGCCGCTTATGTAGACAGGGATGACCGGGACGCCGGTCTTGTTGGCCAGATAGGCCGCGCCGTTTTTCATCTCACCGATCCAGCCGTCATGGGTACGGGTGCCTTCCGGGTGGATCATGACAATGGCCTGGTTCTCAATGGCTTTTTTGGCCAGGAGCAGGCCGCGCAGGGGATTGCCGTGGCGGTCGATAGGGATGACCTTGCCGACCCGGAAGAGAATCCGGCCTGTCAAACCATAGCTCTGCTCCAGGTCGGAGCCGCCTATGGCTGAAAAACGGGGGAGCTGCCGGGAAGGAAGACCGCCCATGATCCAAAGACCGTCGACCATGGACTGATGGTTGGCAACAAGCAGGTAGGCTCCTTCCTGGGGAATATGGGACTTCCCCTTGTAGCGGAGCCGGAGGAGAAGGCGGCTTAAGAACATTCCCGCAAGGAAGAGGAAATGACCCTGCCAGCCGCGTTTTTGGACCTCAGTCGGTTTCTTTTTGCCTTTTAACATTGACAAATGGCCGTCCCTTTGAAATCTCTCTTCATAAGCATTCCCCAATGCCGCAGGCATCAGTTTATCACACTCAGGATCGCTTGCTCTCGAAAAAGTGACGCAAAAGGCGCCCGCAGTCCTCGGCCAGAAGGCCGCCTTCTACCTGGACCAGATGGTTGGACGGCAGGTCGAAGACCTGGCTGACCGAACCGGCCATGCCTGATTTGGGGTCGGGCGCTCCGAAGTAGAGACGGCGGATGCGGGCCTGAATGATGGCTCCGGCACACATGAGGCAGGGCTCCAAGGTGACAAAGAGATCGCAGTCATTGAGGCGCCAGGAGCCGAGAACCTGGCAGGCCTGGCGGATGGCGTTAATTTCGGCGTGTCCCGTCGCGTCTTCAAAGGTCTCCCTGGTGTTTCGGCCTCTGGCGATGATCTGACCCTGGAAGACGATGACCGCGCCAATAGGGACCTCGTCGGCCAGGGCAGCCTGACGGGCAGAGGCCAGGGCCTCCTCCATGAAGGTACGCAGCTGGTCATCGGTGTAAGAGGCAGGTTCTTGCGTCATCATCCTATCCTTCCGTTCTCCCTGCTAATCATAGCGCAAGACCGGGCAGGGCGGGATCCCGCTCCCCCTGCTTGCCATGGAAGGGGCGCTCTGTGATAGAATGGTCTGAATCGTTTTTCCGGCCCGGCCGGCAGGGCCAGGTGATTGGCCCTAGAAGGTGAGTACTCATGGCAATCAAGGAAGGTCGCTGCGTAAACTGCGGCTCCATACTTTTTCTGGATACGGATATGGCCAAGGGCCATTGTCTCTTTTGCGACTGCGTTTTCGATAATGAAGAGGCTTTCCGGGCCCACCAGGACCCGGCTTCCTTTACATTCCCCAACGAAAAACAACCCAAATACGATGGTCCTTCCCTGACCCCGGCCCATGTTCAGCGGGGCCCGGTTGTGGCCGCGCCCAAGCCCAAGGCCGTTTTGGATGAGGAGCCTTCCTATTCGCTCCCCCAGACCAAGGTCCCTTCCCTGAAGATCCCCACCCGACCCCTGGTCATCATGACCGCCCTGGCTCTTGTCGTGATCGGTGTTTTCTGCGCCATCGCCTTCCCGCTTATGTCCCAGCGCAATCAAAGGCTGGAGGCCATCGCGGATAGCTACGCCGGCAGCCTGTCCTATGAACTGGACAAGGAACGGGATCTCCTGGTGCGCGAATTGAAAGGCACGGACGTTACGCTGGTTCTGGACCAGGACATCACGGCGGAGGAGAGCTTGGAACTCTTCAATCTCTACTGCCATGTCAGAGCCCAGGTTCTGGGCCTGGAAGACACATCTTTCAAGGCCAGACAAAGCCCTGTCACCTTCCGGGTTGTCACGCCTGCCGGAGGTTATCTGATCTCCCGCCCGGCCGACCAGGAAGCCCTCCAGGCACAAACACTGAATCCCCTGACCTGAGTCAGATTCGCATCCGACCATGACAGGCCCGTTACAGACGGGCCTTTTCTTTGACAGATCCGTCAAAAGGTGCGCAATTGTTTTATCTTTATTCACAGTTGATTAGCAGCTTGGCAATGACTACCCCTTACAATGGCACCATAGATAAGAGTTGAAGCTCTGTTTTCATACTTTTCTCCTCCAATTGATGGACAGACCCGGTGGTGCCCCGGGTCTGTTACGTTGACAGCAATTCAAAGTGAGTGTTACAATTCGTGTGCTTTGGAAGGCGCCCGCCAAATGGCGGCATGGTCCATGGAGGGTTGTCCGAGCTGGCTGAAGGAGCGCGACTGGAAATCGCGTGTACCCCAAAAAGGGTACCGAGAGTTCGAATCTCTTGCCCTCCGCCATTGTCTTCCGGCAAGAAAAGCCTCCCGGTTTCAAGACCGGGGGGTTTTTTTAGGGGGAAATCAGGAAGGCGCGAAGGAGAAGAAAGAGAGCGTTGGCGGCCGGCAGGACTGCGTAAAGCAGGCGGCTGGCCCAATAGGACGGTCTGGGACGGTCGGGCAGTGAAGCGGCCAGGAGAATTGCTCCCACCACAGCCGAGGAGGTCAGCGGAAGAGCGGCCCGCAAGGGTTTGATCAGGAGCGTCAGGACAAGGCCGGCCGCGGTCAGGGCGGCCGCATAGAGGAAGGTCCGGATCAGCTCCCGTCCTCCCCCATAGACGGAAGAGCTAAGGAAAGATGCCGGGGAGTTGGATTCGTCGCCCAGGGCCATGAAGATCAGAAGGATCAGAAGGAGTCCGTATAAACCCTGCGTAAAGTTGAAGTAGAGGGATACAAAAACGGCAAGGCCCGCCGAACCAAGTCCCAGGATAATACCCGTGGCCGGGGCCATCCGGTAGTGGCCGGGATTGACAGGCATGCCGAAGAGGATTTTCCTGTCCAGTTGGCCGCCGGCTGGGATGGCCCGGGCGACCAGGTCCCGGTAGCAGCCCAGAGCCATGGAGATGCCGGCGATCAGGGCCAGTGCCGCCGCGTAGGTGAAGAGGGCGTTGCGGCCGCCAAAATAGATACCGTACCTGAGCGCGGCTACGTATTCAAGGACTTCGGTGGCCAGGGCAGCCATGAGCAGGCGGGTGAAATACAAAAAAGGGTTGGAAGTCCTCCGGGCTCCCCGCGCCAGAAGCAGGGCAAAGAAGGTGAAGGCAATCCATTGACTGATGGGCACCAGAGTCAGCAACCAGGCGGGCAGGGCGTAGGGGAAATAGACCCCGGTCAGGTAAAAGAGAGTAAAGATGATACCTGCAAGTTTTAACACAGCTGCCTCGACGCAAAATAGAAAGGGATCCGGGTGGAGGACAGGCCAGTCGGGCACCAGGCTCAAGCCCTGGAAGGTGTTTGCCCCTGTCCGCGAACTATTGTATCATGTCAGCGTATGTCGAACAATTGCGGCATCAGCTTCTGGCAATCATTACACTGATCGGTATCACACATGGGTCTTGGACTGAATATTGGCATTGACTTGGGGACGGCAACCGTTCTTATTTATGTAGAGGGGCGGGGTGTTGTTCTCCGCGAACCGTCCGTAGTGGCGGTTAACACGAGAACAGGCAGAGTCCTTGCGGTCGGTGAGCGTGCCAGCCTCATGCTGGGCCGCACGCCCGATATTGTCAAAGCAGTCCGGCCGCTGCGCGAAGGGGTCATTTCCGATTTCCAGGTCACCGAGATCATGCTGAAAGAATTCATCGGCCGTGTCAACACGGGTTTCCTGGGCCGCTATTTCAAGCCCACGGTTGTGGTGTCTGTCCCCGGTGTTATCACACCGGTCGAACAGAAGGCTGTAGAGGATGCCTGCCGCCATGCAGGAGCGCGCGAAGTCTTTCTGATCCGCGAACCCATCGCGTCGGCCATCGGCGCCGGCATTGATATCACCCAGGCTTCCGGCAGCATGATCATTGATATCGGCGGTGGGACGACGGACATCGCGGTCATCTCTCTTTGCCGGCCTGTTGTTGATACATCCACCAAGGTGGCGGGCGATAAATTCGATGAAGCCATTATCCGCTATATCAGGCGGCGGCATAACGTGCTGATCGGCGAGCAGACCGCGGAAGAGCTCAAAATCAATATTGGCTGCGCCTACCCCCGCGAGGAAGAACTGACCATGGAAGTCCGCGGCCGCAATATCGTTACGGGCATGCCGGCCATTTTGACCATCTCCTCGACGGAGATGCTGGAGGCGCTTGAGGAACCCATCAGCCTGATCTTTGAGGCCATCCATTCGGTCCTTGAGCAGACACCCCCCGAGCTCATGGCTGACCTCAGCCAGCGGGGGATAGTCATGACCGGCGGCGGCTCCCTGCTCTATGGGCTGGACCGCATGCTGGCGACCCGTGTGGGGATCGAAGTGATTGTAGCGGAGGATCCCGTTTCCTGCGTGGCCATCGGAACTGGCATCGCGCTGGATATTATGGACCGTTTTGCCGATATCGCAGGCCTTTAACTGCTTTTCCCGGTTGACGCGTCCCCGTGACTTGTTTATACTTGCCCTGATCCCCCTTGCAGAGTTTGAAGAGTCAAGCAGCCGGCTTGCAGAACTACAGGGAATCCTGGTTGAAATTCAATCCCAATCCCCGGGTGAAAAGACAGATGGAATCCATCCAGCCGCCATGGCCGAAGGTGCCTGACTGTTCACGGGGAGGGAGCCGGGTTTAAGAAAATGCCCGGAAAGTATGGAAATGATAGAAGAGGAATCGCATTATGGCATTACCTGACCTGCGCGGGAAAACCAAAAAAGACCTGTCGGCCATTGCTCACATCGGTGGTCTTCTGACACCATCTGACACCAGCAGGATGACCAAACAGCAATTAATTGATTACCTGACCCGCATGGCTGAGGAATCCGAGCTGAGTCTGGAGGCTCCTGCAGCTCCGCCGGCCCCGGATGAGACCGTCCAGGAGGCGGAAGCGGCAGAACCTCAACCCGTCCCCGAAGATCCGAAAGCCGAAAAGGAAGAGGAAAAACCTGAGAGCCAGGAGGCCAAACCCAAGGTCCGCAAGACCGGAACCCGCAGGGGTGCCAAAGGGCAGGTCAAGGAGAAATCTTCTCTGGCAGGACAGGCAGAAGGCGAGCTGGAGGGGAGCCCTGAGAAGACAGAGGCCCCTGAAGATGGCGAAGATGCCGGCCTAGAAGACGGCAAAGCGGAAGAAAAGCATGAAACCGTGACCGGAGTCCTGGAAGTCATGCCGGAAGGCTATGGTTTCCTCCGTATAGAGAATTACATTCAGAGCAACCGGGATATCTACGTCCCTCCCCAGTATGTCAGGCGTTTCGGCCTGCGGACAGGTGACCTGGTGACAGGCCCCGTCCGCCAGCAGCGGGAGAATGACCGCTACCGGGCTCTCTTTTATATCCGGGAAGTCAACAATGAAGCGCCGGAGAAGATGATCCGCCGGCCCCACTTTGACCGTTTGACACCCATTTACCCCAAGGAGCGTTACAAGCTGGAGACCGTCCGGGAGGAATTG
>JBBAEW010000035.1:0-20433 GCA_041655695.1 Saccharofermentanales bacterium | reverse complement strand
TCTAACATTGCCATCTATTATACATTTAAAGATATTAACTTCTTCTAAAACATCACATTTATTAATATAAAGTTCATTAACTCCACAATAATTACATGCATCAACCAAATCATTAATATTTAAATATCCTATTTGTCTTGGTCTACCAGTTGTTTCACCATATTCATAACCTTTTTCTCTTATTATATTCGCATCATCTTCATCACATATTACTAAATTTTTAGCATTACCTACATATGTTTCATATATTTTTGCAACACCATATATATCACCTAAATCTGATAATGGTAATCCAAATGTTGAGAATGCAAATCCTGGATGAATATGTGAAGATGTTACATATGGATATGAACCATAATCAATATCTAACCACCATCCTTGTGAACCTTCCATTAATATATTATTAAAATTTAATTTTTTAATATCTGATGTTTCTAATATAAATGGTTTTAGTTCATCAATATCTTCTGCTCTTTTATTTGTTCTCGAATATTTACCTGAATAAGCAGGTCCTATTCCTTTTTTAGTTGTTCCAATTTTATTATCATACGAATCCTCAATTATATGTTCATCTGTAATAACATGTGTGTATGGGTGGATATATACTCTATTTTCTAGTTTAAATTCATCTTTAAATTCATTATACTCATTTAAAAATTCCTTTGGATTAACTACACAACCACAACCAATTATAATTTTTGTATTTATATCATACATCCCACTTGTTAAATAATGAGCAGTGTATTTTTTATCATTGATCCATACAGCATGTCCTGCATTTCCGCCCCCATTATATTTAGCGATCACATCATAATTATATTTATCATTTAATATTTTTGATATTTTACCTTTGCCACAATCTCCTCTTTGAACATCAACTAGTACATCTATTTTCATATTTTATTTTTTATTTTATTTAATTTTAATAATCTATCATCATTATTTGGTTTCCAATCATATCTTATAAAATCATTATATTCAGTATCTTCATAACATTTTTTACAAACAGTATATATCCATCCTTGTGTTTTTCCTACATCTTCAGTTGTTCCACAAAATTCACAAGTATTTGATGATAAATATGTTGATAATAATGATATACCATGTATAGTATCATCACCACCTTGATAATAAATACTCAATACTCCGAATTTCTCTTTAATGGTATTAATTTTTATGAATTCTTTATTATTATTTTTTTGATGACTATAAATACAATTTAATGTGTTATCAATTAAAGAAAACCAACCATTATTAATACTTATATGTATTCCTTTATCAAATATATGTCTATATTTAGATAATAAATAATCTTGTAAATATTTATCCATTTTTTAAATATTCATCATTTTTATAGTAAATATTATATTGAAAATTTAAGAGATTGTTGTCTTTATCATTAATAATAACATGATCTTTTATTAACCAGTCAATATTTAGATTATTATCATTATACATTATACCTGATTCACTTTTTGGATTATAGATATTATCTACTTTATAATTAAAGATTGCATCTTCAGATAATGTTATAAAACCATGTGCAAATCCTCTTGGTACAAATAGTTGTCGTTTATTTTCATCTGATAGTATTATAGAATAATGTTTTCCAAATGTAGGTGAATCTGTTCTTATATCAACAACCACATCTAATACTCTACCTTTAATAACCCTTACTAGTTTAGCTTGTGTATAAGGTGGTTTTTGGTAATGTAATCCCCTTATTACTCCATATTTTGAATATGATTCACTATCTTGAATAAAGTTAATATTACCTATATATCCGTATTTATTATAGTTATACGATTCAAAATAGTATCCTCTATCATCATAATAAATATTTGGTTCTATAATAACCAATCCATCAAATTCCGTTTTAATTAATTTCATATTTTATATTTAATTTTTAGTATTTTATTTCTTCTATTAAATTGTATAATCATTTTATTTCTATCTGGTATTGATAATGCTCTAAATTTTCTAGCTCTTTCTCTATAACCACAAATATCACATTTTAAAACATCATTTGTTTTAATTGATCTGTTATTTATACTTTTACCATTTATTGATATTTTATTAGATAAACAATTATAACAATATAAAAATTTTGGTAATGTATCACCATACATAGCGAATTTATGATTAGGAAAATGTGGTAATGACATTATATTTTTTCTTTAATTTTTAATATTTTAGTTCTTCTTAACATATTGATTGCATCATATTTATAGATGTTATAAAAATTACGATGAATGTCATTATAATATACTTTAAATTGTTCATGATTAGATAAATTAAATAGAAATATTTCCATTTGTCCAAAGGAATTTCTATTAATTGATACAATTTGAATTATATCATTCACATTACTAAACTTATCAGTATAAGATATCAAAAAAGAGTTTAATATTAGATTATATTTAACTTTTTTATTTTTAAATATAAGGGCGGTTTTATTATTGGGTTTTTTATTATATACATTACTTTTATAATTATCAGTAAAATCTTTAAGATAAATCTCCGTACCGTTATCTTTTAATAAGTTAAATCTTTTATGCGAATATTGAGCACGTGCTTTTCTATCTAATAAAGTTATTATACCTACATCAAGTGTTTTAACATCATATATCTTATCTTTTTGTAAATTTTGAATATCACCTGGATCAATACATCTTACTTTCATAATCTTACCACCATTTATAATAATTATTTAATTTGAATCTATTTTTATATTTAATATTTAAAATTTTGTTTTTTCTAACTTCTGGATGTTTATTCCATTCATTATAATCAAAATATTGACCATATAATGCATAAATTGGTCTTAAATAATAATCACCATCAACTTTATAGAAAGCTTTATCATAATCACAATGTATACATCCATTTTGTAATCTTACTGCAATAACAGAATTCTCATAAATGTATTTAATTTCACTGATATGATCAAATTTATCAAAAATATAATCGTTTTGTGATTCTTGTATTTTTTGTTTTAGATAAGATATTGTATCATATACAGTTGTATTACATTCTGTTAAGTGAGTTATACCGAAAGTATCAACCAGAGCAGATCTCATTGATACTGTATGATTATAAACTAATTTATCTTCTAATGTTTTTAATTGATTTTTCAACCTTTTTAATCCATTTATATTACTAACATACCCATTACAATATGTTATTTCGACTATATTATCTATTATTTTTAATATGTAATTTTCTGCCCTATTCATATTTTTTCCATATTATATCACCATTATATCCCTTTTTCATCTCTAAAATACATGTTTGAACTCTACTACCTTTAAATACACTTCTTGGTAAATGGGTTATAGATTTTAATCCCCAATTTATTATATCATTAGTTCTTTTTTCTCCGTTTATTATTGTTAGATAAGGCATAAGTGCAATTATATTATCTGTCATATCCATACACTTATATAATATATCATATCCTTGTTTCATCGGTGTAAATGGTGGATTCATAACTATCCAATCAAACCTTTCATTAATAATATTATCAAAATTATCAGGTGCAATAACTTCACCATATTTTTGTAAAGATTTTACTAAATTTCCTTTGCCTGGTGTTGGTTCTAAAATTTTACCAGCATTTATAGGTAAAAATGATGCCATATAATTACAAACATCTATTGGTGTTTGAAAATTTTCACCCCAATCCATAATTTGTTGATTCTTTATCATAAGTTTGTTTATCAATTGTATTTTGATCATATGACAAATTAAAAATATATTCAAAATTTTCTTTGTACATATAATTATCTGCTATTTCTTTTGCAATTTCTGGATATTTGATTGTATCATAATACCAATGTTTTCCTAATCCTACAATATGTGCAGTTAAATCCCAAAAACCATCATCACCAACACCATAATAATTAGATAATCCTATTTTATTTTCATATTCATCTAATGAATTAGCTAATTCTTTTCTTTTTTGTACACAAAAGATTTTCATTCTAATAATAAAATTATCATTAAAATTATCTTTTAAAAATTCTCTAATTTGTTTATAATTGACTGTTTTAACACCCCATCCAATGGTATTAATAATATTCCACATTTTTTCTTCAAATTCTATTCCTTTAATTTCTAATAATTTATTTAAATTGTCCATATAATACTAACTATTTATATTATTGTTTATTTCTTCAATATATTCTTGTACATAAATAATTTCACCCGATTTAAATTTAACCATTGTGCTAATTGATTCATATTCTGGTGAATAATGTTCTTGAAAATAATCAACATTATTTAATAATATTAATGTTTTATCACCTGAGTATGAAGTTAATAAAATTGTATTTTTTAATTTTTCCATAATATAAATTTTTATAAATATAATAAAAAATTATGACATTCTACTATTAATTATAGATAAAACATCTCTTTTTGATTTCGCAAATAAATCCATGTAAATTGGTTCATCTAAAAATGTAATAACATTATCATCTTTTACACATTTTATTCTTATCTTAATTTTCCAATCATCACTATTAATATTATAAAATATCCTATTACCTTTATTATCTATTAAATATTGGCATATTCTATCTATATTTACAACTGGTTTAAACGAATCAATATTATTTTTTAATAGATATTTGTGTAAATCTCTAAGTTTTTCCATTTTTAATAAATTTTCTATATTTTTTAATCTCGATATCAAATTCGTTAGAGTAATTATTCATTAAATATTCAACACTATAATCATCGATATCATAGAAATTTTTAACAAATTCAATTTCTTCATTTTTATATTTGTTATTTGTTTTAGGTTTATTTATACCAGATAACTTAAACCAATACCATTTTGGAGTATTTATAACTCTTTTTTTAATGAAAAAATAATACCATATATCCATAGCTGTAGATTTATCAATACCCTTTTTATTAAAAACTTGTGCATGATATGGATATTGTCTAGCGAATTTCCTATTTATTATAAAAAAGAATTTATCCTTATCATCGTCAGATAATTTATTATATTCATTTTTATTTTTAAATATAAAATCAGTTATGTGTTTTAAATCGTACATATTAAAATATATTTTAATTATTATATAATATTATATTAAGATTGTTTATTTTAAATTTAGATATTGTTTTTTTAATATATACTAAAAAATAAAATATAAAATGGATAGGAATCAATATCGATTATATAATAATAGAGAAGATATATATTTAACTAGAAAAATATACTGGGATAAATTAAACGAAAATAAAATAAACCCAGAATTAATAAAAGAATTCCCTGTTAATAAACCAGTTAAATTTAATAAACAATTAATGATCAAAGCTATTCAAAATGGTATGATTATTTTATTAAATTATAGAGGTGATAAAGATGAGTGGAGAGGTGGCAGAGAACGAGTAATATGCCCAATGGTTATAGGTAAAAATATGAATACTGGTAATATTTTAATAAGAGGTTGGCATCTAGATGGTTGGTCAGTTTCAATGAAAAAAAATACCAAGAAGGTTTGGAGATTATTTAAAGCAGTTAATATAATGACTATGACATTTGTTGGTGATTTTTTCAGATTACCACCCAAGGGTTATAAAAGAAATGATCGAGTTATGACAGAAATAACATATGCAGCAGCGGACTTCAGTGTAATTCGTAGAAATCAATTTAAATTAGTTCAACAAGGTTTGATAGAGGATGAAGAAGAAACTAAAATAAAAGATAAAGGAATTACTTCTGTTGAAATAAAAAACACTGATACGGTTTTAGATTTAACAAATGTTTGGGGTAATCCATATTTTGATAAAAGGAATCAAAATGAAATTAAAGTATCATTCTTAAAATCTGTATTTGGTAATAATTATATTGCAGTATTAGGTGCACAGGGTGGTAAAGGTAGTTTAGTTAAATTTTATGAAGGTAAAAAATTAATGGGATCATACAAAGTGATAATGTCCTTACCTGATACATCAAGTAAAATTTCTTTTATGAATCAAATTAACAAAATAAAGAAAGTAGATAATCAAACAGAATGGACACTATATACATTCGTTAAAAAGATGGGATAATATGTTTATAATAGATAATGTTTTAATCTACTTCATCTGTCCAATATTTAAAGAAGAAATAATCATTTTTAATAATTTTATAAATATCTTCTTTATATTTTATTATTAAAAATGGATCATTATCTTGATCTGTATTATATCCTTTTAAATATATTTTACTATTCTTTTTAAGAATAACATTATCCCCTAATGAGTTTTTAACCTTTAATTCATCAGACATGATTTTATAATCACCAGGTGACGGAATAAACCAGTTGTATATTATTTTATAAAAATAATTATTTAATTTAATATAATATTCCTTATCTATATAAGAAAATCTTGGATCTGTTAATAAGTCAGTATCAAATTTTGGTTTATTGATACCATTAAAGTTTCTAAAAACACCAAAAAACTCTTCATCCATAAATACATAAGATATAAAAACATCTAATTTTAAATTATTATTTATAAATATTCTTAATATTTTAATATTTTTAAAATCATCAATATCTTCTAAAAAATAATCCATTTTATTACCAATTGATCCAGAAAAATCACCTTTCATGTTGTTCATTACTCTACCCATATCAGCAGCCATCTGTGATACCCTTGAATAATTATCTACATATGGACTTGAATCATCACTGTATACTGACATTGTGGGATCTGTAGCAAAACCATATCCTGGTCCTAGTGGATTACTTAGTTGACCTAGTTGCATATCAGCAAACTCTGTACTTTCTTTTATTAATCGTGACGGAAAATTTTCATCTATAAATTTGAATTTATTGTAGTTTATAACTTTCATTTGTTTTATGTATTTTTAAGTATATATAATTTTTTAAACATCAATTTTTTATATATAATTATAAATTCTTTAATATTTTATGATAAATTCAAATACTATTTTTATTAATAAGGCTAATATTATTCATAATTGTTTATACGACTATTCATTAGTTGATTATAAAAATAATAAAACAAAAATTAAAATAATATGTAAAGAACATGGTATTTTTAAACAGACTCCTAAAAATCATTTAATTGGTCAAGGTTGTCCTAATTGTAAATATAAATATATGAATATTACTAAACAAGAATTGATATTAGAACTCAATAAAGTACATAATAATAAGTATGGATATATATTTGAAAATGATAAATTTAATAGTAGAACAATTTTGGATATAAAATGTAAAATACATGGAACATTTAAACAACCATTATATATTCATATTAAAGGACATGGGTGTTCTAAATGCAATGGTGGTGTTAGATCAAATAAAAATGATTTCATTAAAAAATCGAATAAAATACATAATAATAAATTCGATTATTCAATAGTAAATTATATAAGAGCAAACGATAAAGTAAAAATAATATGTAAAGAACATGGGGTTTTTGAACAGACACCAAATAAACATTTATTGGGCAGAGGTTGTCCATTTTGTAAAATGAGTAAAGGTGAAAATATTATTAAAAGTTATTTAGATAATAAAAATATAAATTATGATCAACAAAAAATGTTTGAGGGGTGTAAATATAAACGAAAATTAAAATTTGATTTTTATTTACCGATATATAATATATGTGTTGAATATGACGGTGAACAACATTTTGAAAAATACAGATTTGAAAAAAATGACAATAAATTAAATATTAGAAAAATAAGAGATCAGATAAAAACAGATTTTTGTAAAAATAATAATATTAAATTAGTAAGATTAGATTTTAATAATATATCCAATATAGATAAAATATTAAAAGAAAATATAATAATAAAATAATGGCTAAAACAATTTCTAACAAAAAATATGAAGAATTTTGGAATAAGGATGAATTAGATATTAAAAAAGATGAATCTACTAATAAAAAAGAAGTAGACAAAGATGATATATCAAAAGAAGTTAAAAAAGAAGTTAAAAAAGAAGTTAAAAAATTAGAAAGTAAAGTAAAAGAATTATCTGAAAAAGTAATTCAACCGATTTCATCTACAGAAGAAAAGATAAATAAGAAAGAAGATAAAGTAGTCCAAAAAGAAGAAAAAACGATACAACCAAAAATAATAAAAGAAGAAAAGAAAGAAGAAAAAGTAGTCCAAAAAGAAGAAAAAACGATACAACCAAAAACATCAATTAAAAAAATAGAAGATAAAGAAGTAAAAAAAACTACTATTATAGAAAAAAAAGAAGAAATAATAGATACTGTTAAAAAACCACCAATTAACATTTATGAAAGTTATACAACTGGTAATGATCCATATAGGATATACCATAGAGGTAATTTAATTTATGATAGCGTAAATCATACCGAAAAACCAATTTTTAAGGAAAATGAATTTATTCTATTTGGAAAAAATTATATATATAGAGGTATAAGAATTGAAAAATATTAAAATAATGTATTATAATATGGACAAAAATAACATTTTTATAAAACGATCAATGGATATTCATAATAATAAATATGATTATTCATTGGTTGAATATAAAAACAATAGAATAAAAATTAAGATAATTTGTCCAATTCATGGTTTATTTGAACAAACACCATATAAACATTTGATAGGTAGAGGGTGCCATTATTGTGCAGGTAATTTACAATTAAATACCAATGATTTTATTAAAAAATCAAATGAAATTCATAATTATTTATATGACTATTCTTTATCTAAATACATAAATACTAAAACGAAAGTTAAAATAATTTGCAAAGAACACGGTGTTTTTGAACAGTCACCAAATAATCATACAACTAAAAAACAAGGTTGTCCTAAATGTAAAGGTGGAATAAAATTAACAATAAATGAATTTATTAATAGATCAAGAGAAATACATAACAATAAGTATGACTATTCATTAGTTAATTATATTAATATTAATACAAAAGTTAAAATAATATGCCCAAAACATGGTGTATTTGAACAAACACCGAATTGTCATTTAAATCAAGGTTATGGTTGTCAAAAATGTTCAGAATCAAAAGGAGAAAAACAAATCAGGAAATTTTTAGAAAAAAATGGAATTAAATATAATTACGAAAAAACATTTGAAAATTGTAAATTTAAATATAAATTAAAATTTGATTTTTATTTACCTGATTATAATACATGTATAGAATATAATGGTATACAACATTATAAACCAGTTAATTATTTCGGTGGTGAAAAAGTATTGAAATATCAAAAAAATAATGATAAAATAAAAGATATATACTGTAAAAGTAATAATATTGAATTATTAACTATTAAATACGATGAAGATATAATACCTAAATTAAAAAACATAATAAAAGTATGAAAAATATAACAAAATATGAAGATTTTAAAAAATTAAAATTAATAAAAGAAGAGGTTACTGGTGCATCAAACCAAAGGTCAAACATAGAAGGTTCTATAAATGATCCTTTTATTAATGTTAAAGGGAATTTCGCAGGTGCTGATCAAACACTTATTGGTAGTGCTGTAATAAGATTATTTAATTTTGCTAAAAGAAAAGGTTATCAATCCCTTATGTATACCTGGTTAAAGCCAGCGTTAAGAAGATCTTATATGAAAGGTCTAATGAAATATTTAATGTTGAATAATTTAGAATTACCTAAACCAAAAATATTTTTTGATATTATTAAATTAAATGAAAATGAAGAAGAAACAGAAGAAAAATACAATGTTAAATTTGTAAAAAATGAAAAGGATTTAGATTTACCTGATATTGATTCTATATTATATGATAGAAATAATAAAAAAATAGAAATAACAGGTTTATTTAAATTTAGTGACACTTTAAATTTGAATATTGAAGGAGGAGTTGTAAAAGATAAAGTGGATAAAGTTAGTATTAATAGTGATAGTTCTGAAAAAGAAAAAGAAGAAAAGGACATCAAAACATATTCATACTCTGAATTAGTAAACTTAGTAGGTGATTTTGATATGGATTACAAGAAAATATCAATATATGTTTTTAATACAATAAGAGATAATGGTATTTTAGAAAAAAATATAATAGATGAAATTAAGAAAACACTTAAATTATCGAATGATTTTATAACCGATATTAGTAAAGGATTAAATGAAGATAAATACGAAAATATAAATGATGCTGAAAATTATTTAAAATTATGGAAAGCATATAATAAATTATCTGATTATTTGTTAAATATGATAAATGATTATGTTGATAATGAAGATGTTACTAAAACAAAAGAAATTAATAAGATAAACGATAAGGAATTTAAAATATTAAATAAACCTAAAGTAAAATCACAGTCGGTAATTGAGTCATTAAATGAAAATAAAATTAAATCTAAATTAAAAGGATCTAAAGATTATATTGAAAAGGTAGATCATTTAAGTAATAAATATCCAGATATAAGTGATGAAGATTTTGTTAAATTATTAAGTAATAAAAGAGATGATGTATCTAATGTGGTTTTAGATTATAAACCAGAGATAGTTAAAATACAGTTAGCTGCTCAACGTTTTTATAGTTCAGATGTAGATGAAAATACAAGAGTTGCTAATATAAATGATAAGAAATTATCAAATAGTTGGGCAAAGATGGTGCAAAGTGTTAAATCAGAATTTACTCATGTTATGAATACTGATTTAGTTGATCCCTTTGTTTTAATTAAGAGTGATAAAACAGATATTAGTAAATTGAGTAGTGGTAGTAATACACCTTTATCAAAAACAACAGAAATAATTAATAATATTAATGAATTAAAATATCATTCTGTTTTACAGAGTAGTTTTAAACAAAAGAATCAACCTGATACATTATTTTTAATTAAAATGACAATTAAAGATTTTACTGGATATTTTATTTGTAAAATATATGATGTTAACTTAGGTAATGATAAATATCAAGCTATTAATCTATTAAAGTATATATCGAATACAGATGAATTTTTCAAAAAAGAACAAAAAAATTATAATGATTATGTAAAAAACATTAACCATATTAATAATTTTATAAAATCATCAAGTGGTGCAGGAAAACAACAAACATATACATCGACATTAATAATATATGATCAACAATTTAAAATAAAAGAAAATAGAGTAATGATGGTTAATATATATAATGGTAATGAAGGTATAAATGATAATACATTATATGAATTACATCATTTTAATAGTAAAAACAATGAGAGTGTAACATTTAGTGTTGATAATATACCAAATTTTAATACTAAAAATATATACCAACCAGTTAGTGTTAAAATTGATAAAGAACCATTCTTTTTTGTAGATGATGATTTAAATAAAAAATATGGTATTAGTAAAAATGATTATAAATATGATACATCTACAATATTTAATTATAAAAATTTAAAAGATAAATGTGTTAATTTTTTTACTAACATAATAAAAAGATAATAAGTAAAAATATGAAAAAGTACATTGAATATATAACAGAGAACGAAGATAATGAATCAAATGTTGGTTTAGATGAAACCATTAATGACGTATTATCTAAATTTATTAGTAATATCGAAAAATTAAAAAAAGAAACAATGCAAAAATTAAATAATGGTAGTTCTGAAGATACACAAGAAAAATCACAAAATAAAAAATCTTCTATTGATGATAATATTAATATATTATTGAATAATTTAGAACAAATTAAGAATGATGGAAAATTGGATGAATTAATTAAACAGTGTGTTAATTCTATAAATCTTATAAATAAAGAAAATGGTAGATTATTAAAAGTTGAACCACAAGATGATGATATTAAATCTTCTATTGAAAAAAATAAGAAAAATAGAGAATTACTTGATAATTTATTAATAAAAGCAAGAGAATTAAAAAAATAATAATTTAATATGTTAATAACTAAATATAATAATTTTATAGAACATATATTTGAAAATTTAGAAGTTTCTGATATATTCAATTCTATTAAAATGGATATAAAAAATAATATACCAGTTTATACCGTTGATAATAGTAAAATACAAAAAGGTAACGAAAATGATAATTTATATTATGTTTTATATAAATTAAAAAATGGTTATTATACCATATCAAAATTTTATGTAATTGATATAATAACAGAATTATCAAATAGAAATAATCCAATAAAAAAATTAAATATAATTAGATTATCAGATTCATATAATGGAATTTATGAAGAAGGTAAAAATAGTAAATTAACATATGATATTTATCAAAATTTCATATATAAAGATATTGATAAATTAATTAATAAATTCAGTAAATTAAAAAATAAAAAGGGAATAAAATATATTTTACCAGATGATAATGACGGATTTAATTATATCAAATACAATTTAAATAATAAAAAAATTCATAAGACAACTCCTAGTTTTGATAAAAATGATAAAAATGATAAAAATGATAATAAAATCAACAATAAAAACACAAATACTAATATAAATGAAGGAGATATGGTATTATATAGTAATAAAAAAGCTAATGTTGTTAAGATTGAAAAAATCGATGATAGTAATATGGCAACATTACAATTTATTGATGATGATGAAATTTATAAATATCCAATAGATATTAAATTACTTAAAAAAATAAAATAAAATGAAAAATATAAAATCGTATAAATTGTTCTTAGAAGGATATGAAGAAATTATGAAAGATATGGCTTCTTCTGTTGATATTAAACAAATTGAAAATGCAGAAAAGGAGATTCAAAAATTAAAGGATAATATAGAGCAAAAGAATGAAGAACTAAAAATAAAACTTCAACAATTGGAAGATTTCCAAGTTGATACATTAACAGATGATAATGTCGAAAAGATTGATAATAAAAAGAAAGAAATAGAAGAAACAATTGAGAAGATAAAGGATGATATAGAGAAACATAAAGAAACAATAGAAGTTTTTAAGAAAAAAATAGAAGATTTAAAATCAAATGAATAAAAAGAAAAAAATTCAAGATCAAAGAGTTAGGAATATAAAAGCTAAATATTATTCTAAAATAAAAAGTTTATTCAATAAGTCTTTGGGGAAAGACGGTGATGTTTTTTCTAAAATCGATGATATTGATGATCTAATTAAAGAATGTGAAAAAGAAATTAGATTGTATAAAAATGAACAACCAACACATATTCAAACATTTGAAAGTTTCACAAAATAATATTAACAAATGGCATCTAAAATAGATAGACAGTTTATTGACAATTTACAGAATTTTACCAATGCATTAGAAGGTATAGTTGATTTATTAAAAGATCAAGCTGAAAAGGGAGATTTAATTAATAAAATGGCTTCTGCAATGGATGGTGATAAAATATCACAAATGACAGAAGATATAAAAAATATATTAGATGTATCTAAAAAAGTAGATGATAGAACAAAAGAAATATTAAAAGAAATTAAGGCAGCTAGAAACCAAAAGGAATCTGGTATGTTTGGTAAAATACAAGATAAAGACAATAAAAAGAAAATAGTAGATGGTGTAGGTGTTATAATGTTAATAGCTGGTGGGGTTTTAGCAATAGGTATGGCATTTAAAATTATTGGTAATGTTGATTTCTTATCAGTGGTTGCTTTAAGTATGGGTATATTAATGATATCACATGCGTTTGCTAAAATTGCAGAAATTAAAGAATTGACACCAAAAAAGGTTTTATATACAGGACTTGCTGTTGTTGGTATGGCTACGGCTGTTACAATATCTAGTTGGATATTACAATTATTTAAACCTATGGGTGGGTTACAATTATTTTCTTTTATATTAGTTAGTTCAGCGTTAGGTGTTAGTGCTTATTATATAATGAAAGCATTAAACACATTTGAATTAAAGAAGAAAGAAGACGTATTTAAAATATTATTATTACCTATTATATTACCAGCTATGGCGACTGGTATAGTATTGTCTAGTTGGATATTACAATTAACCGCACCAATTGGGTTAATGCAAGCAATATCTGCAATATTTGTAGGTGCTATATTAGTTGTTGCATCATTGGCGGTAATGTTTATTATGAAATCAACAAAGGGTGTAAAACCTGCACAGATGTTAATGACCACTGCTTTAATTCCTTTAATAGCAGGTGGTATAGTATTAGCTAGTTGGATATTTCAATTGTTTAAACCCATTAGTAATCCTATGGATGTTTTAGTGGGTTCTGTTGTAATGGCAGTAGCACTTATAGCATTTGCTCCAACTGTTTATATAATAGGTAAAATGCCTATTAAATCTATGTTAATTGGGGCATTGGGCGTTGTTGTTGTTTCAGTGGCAATTATGGCATCTAGTTGGATATTATCTATCGGTAAATATGATGGAAATTATCCTAGTTTAAAATGGTCATTTAGTGTTGGTTTAAGTATATTTATATTCTCTGTTCCTATGTTATTATTGGGATTAGTTGCGATGTCAGGTGCAGGTGCCGCTGCTTTATTATTAGGTGGTGTTATGACATTATTGGTTTCTGCTACAATTGCGGCTAGTAGTTGGATATTAGATTTTGGAAAATACGATGGAAATTATCCTAGTTTAAAATGGGTAACAAGTGTTAGTTTATCTATTGGTATATTTGGATTAGGAATGCTTATTTTAGGGGCAATTGCATTAACTGGTATAGGGGCAGTTGCAATGGCGTTAGGAGCAGCTTCAGTTTTATTAGTATCTGGTACTATTGCAGCGTCATCAATAATATTAAATCAAGGAAATTATACTAAATACCCAAGTTTAGATTGGGCAAAAGGTACAGCAATATCATTGGCTGCATTTGGTGCAGGTATGGTTGCATTAGGGTTATTACCATTTGCTAGTAAAATATTAAAGAGGGGTAATAAACAAGTACAAACAGTCGCAGAATCAATAAGAGATGTATCTATAATATTATCAGGTGGTATATATAAAAATGGTCCAACTACAGAATGGGCAGAAGGTATTGATGAAACATTTAAAGTATATAGAAAAATTATTAGACAATCATTAATGTTAGGTAAAAAAGGTAGAAATGCAATATTAAGTGCAGCTGAAACATTAGTAAAAATATCATTAGTATTAAGATATGGTGATTGGATAGATGGAAAAGTTCCTAGAAATTGGATGGAAGATTTATATATTAATTATGTTATATATGGTGATGCATATGAATACTTAAGAAGTAAAAAATTTCTATCAATGAGTCTTATGATAATCACTATGATGGATATATCAAAATCAATGGTTATTATATCACACACACTTAGTCAAGGTGACTGGGTAACAGGTAGAGTACCATTCGATTGGACAGAAAGTTTATCAATTAATTATAGGGATATGGTACATCTATATATGTATATAAGAGATAAAAAAATAAATGTTTTTCGTTTCGGTAGCACTATAAAAAGAATTGCTAAATATATGACAGAAGTAGATGCTATATTAAGTCAAAGTGATTTTTCTAAAGGTCCAGGTAAAGATTGGGCTGATAATATATCTAGATCAATGAGTGCATTTACAAATGCTATTGTAGGTATAGATGATAATAAATTAAAATCTTTAAAAGAATTTTCAAAAACCATTAAAGATTTAAGTAAAAATTTAAGAAGATTGAACCTTAAAGGATTAGAAGGGTTAAACAACTTAACAACTAGTGTAAAAATAGTATCGATTATAGATAATAATAAATTAAAAGAAGTATTAAATACTTTAGATGAAAACAAAGATAAATTATCTAATATAATGGAAGGTACTAAAGGTGATAATTCAGGTGGATTGTTTGATGCTATTAAACAAAAAGTTCAAACTATCATAACACCAAATAAATCCAAAATAGATGATAAATTTGTAGATAATCAAATAGAAATGAATAAAAAATTTGATGATGTTATACAGAAATTTGATATGATATTGGAATTAATGACTAAGAGTAAATCAGGAGAAGATATAAGATTAAAAGCTAATCATATAGGTAACTAATTTTTAATAAGACGAGGACTCTATTTTTTAAATATATAATAATAAAAATTATAGTTATGTTTAAAAAACTAAAATATTTATTTTATTATATTAAAATATTAAAGAGAAATAAAGAACAATTACGAATTGAACATGATATATCAATAGATTGGGTTTATAGAATGTATAAAACTTATACTATACCAGATAATGCAATGGATAATATTAAATTATTAGGTGTTAAATATTTTAATGATATATTAAAAAAAGAAATAAATAAAATTGATCAAACATTCGTAAAGATAGGTATAAGTGAATTTGTTGGGTTAATGGAAGTTATTGAATTAAATGATATGCAAGTGGGAATGGCATTTAGATTCAAATTTTTAAATACTGCTAAAATATTCGGTACTATACTTTGGTTGTTTTTGCATTTTATTTTTGGGTTATTTGGTTTTTTAATAGCTAATTATATTGGGATGGGAATTGGACTTTTATCTATTCTTATGATATATTTAATATCAAGAATATTTATATAAAATAAAAAAAAAATAAATTAAAAAATATGATTAAAACAGAACAATATTATGAATTGTCGGATGAAGTTATTGATTTTTTTAAAAAAATTGAACAAGAATTTGTTTTTGCAATTGATTTCAATTATACATTCCAATGTAATTCTAAACAAAAAAGATTAATTCAAATTAAAAAAATACCTGACAATTATGCTGTATTATTAAATTCCAATATATTAGTAACCATAAATGAAGATATTTTTGATAAATTAGATGATGAAATTAGAACTATTTTATTTGAACAAGAAATCGATAAAATAATACCAAATCTAGAAAAAGGTACATTTTCCATAGTTCAACCTACATTGAAAACATCAATGGGTATAGTTAAAAAACACACTTATGAAAAAGTAGAAAGAGCAAACGAAACCGAAAGATTGTTAGTCAAAGGATCAAATAACGAAGAATAAATAATCATGAAAAAGAAAATTGAACAAAAATTAAAAAATTATTCTTTGATAAAGAATATTTTAAGATTTTTAAATTTAATAATATCCATTGTTGCTATTACCATAAGTATATGGGCGATATCGATATCAAATAGAACTGAAAAAGATTTAAAATGGATAAATGATAAACAGGATAATGTTATCGAAATGTTACTTTTTAAAAATGTAGATTTTAATAATAATAACAATAAAAAATAATAATAAATATGGAAGAAAATAAGAAATTTGAAGAATCTTTAAATAAAGTTAAGGAAATAGAAAATTTTGATTATAAGTCAAACGATTTTGATCATAATGAATTTTATAGTGTTATTGAAAATATAGCTAAACAAAATAATACTATTAAAAACAATGAAGCAGAAAATATAATTAAAAATGATAGTAGTAGATTAATAGATAAAAAATTCATAGATGAATTAGAAGTTAAAAAAAATAGAGTACTTGATTTAATTAGGAAATATGATCCTAATTCAGATATGGTTAAAAATATGCACGAATATGATATTGATAAAGTTTATGCTATATCTACATATCTTATAAATGTTTATATTCAATATTTGCATGATATGACATTTAATTTTGAAATAAAAACTGAAGAATATAAATTTTTAAATAAAATATTAACTAGGGTTATTGAATATAATGGTGATGATGTTTTTAATTATGTTGATTTTTATGAAACTGTATGGTCAAATGTTATTCAACAATATGAATCAGATAGAGGTGTTTCATCAATAAAAATAAATATTCCAATTAAAAAAATTCTAATACTGCATCATTTAATTAAAGATTATAAAGTAAAAGGTATTACTGAAGAGTTTAGATATTTTAGAAATATATTATATAAAATTGCTGAAACAAATAAATTATTTAATGCTTATAATATAATTGTAGAAAGAATAAAAGATGATTGTAAATTATGGAGTAATGCTCTTGATGAAGTATTATCAAATAAGGATAATGTGAAAGATATTACTGAAGTTAATGATGAAATAAAAAAGGAGGATTAATCCTCCTTTTTATTTTTCTGATATTTTATATGTTTCTCCTATTATATAAGAACCAACAAATGGTGTTAATGCACCAAAATATGTAGATATATCTATTAATGGTAATGGTTTAATTATTGAAAAAATACCTACAACTGCCCATAATAACATTATTAGGTATGTTAATTTTTCTCTTTTAGAAGAATAACCAGGTTTAAGCATTGTTGTTTTTGTAGATTTTCTAACAGATTCTCCCCATATATAAGACATAATAAAACCAGTTAAAGATAAAAAAAATATAGATAATGATTTAAAATCATTTACTTCATTAATATTAAAATACATTAATGATGCAAAAAATATCCATAGAAATATAACAATATATACCATTAATAATCTTTTTGAATTTGTTGGTATCGGTAAATTCATTTATTTCTTTAATTTTTTTAAAATTGTTTTTATATCATATTCTTTAACATCGTGTTTATTAGTATTTTTATCAATTATATCTAATAAAACCATATTACCCTTTAATCCTATTATTTGTCCTGTTATACCATCTATTTCAATATTTTTACCTGACCTTAATATATCATAAGGAGTTCTTATATATTTGTTAGGTAAATTATTAAACATTGGTTTAATATTATCATTATTTGATTCATTTAAAAAATCATTAAACTTTTTAATCATTGTCTTACTTATTTTTTTTATCATCAAAATTTTCATTATCTGATACTAATATCATTTTACCATTAGGTGCAACATCAATTATTCTACCGTCTTTTAATTCATATCTATTGAAAAAACCATTAGGTGATTCTATTTGTTTTGAACCTTCTACATCTTCTTCTGTTAATTGATCAGAAATATCAACTGATTCGTTTATTTTAGATGTTTTTTTAGCTTTCTTAATATTATCTTTCTTATTATCTTTCTTATCATTGTCGCAGTCATTGCATTCTTCTTTATCTTTTTTATCATTTAATTTCTTACCGGATTTTTTCATTTTTTTAATAATTCCTTTCTTTAATCCTTCTGGTAATTTTCTTTGTTTTGTTGTTAAATATAATTTTTCGTCGTTTTTTGATTCATATACTGTTTCATTGAATGAGTTTTCTATCATATCTTCAGTTGCACCAATTAAAGAAAGTGCTTCTTTTTTATCATTGTCTGACATTTTTCTAAACGTTACAAGAACATCATTTGTTTCTTCTAAATCATATTTAGACATTAATTTGTATAATTTATCAAAACCATCTTTATTAATATCATAATTTTCTGGACTTTCATGCAAATCAATAAACAATTCTTCTACTGCACCAACAGGTTTATCTACATCAAATTCAGATTTTTTAGCCTCATTCATCGATTCTTTTAATGCTCCTCTTTTTTTAAAATCTGTAAATCTAGATAATTTTTTAATATTGGATGGTTGTGTAGATGCAGCAGCAATAGATTTATTGTTAGCATCATTTTTAGAGAAATTCTCCCATGTATCTATTTCTCTTTTGCTACCAAATGGATTATCCATATAAATCGTATTAGGTATTTTATTTTCTTTATATTTACTACCTTTTCTAACTTTAGATTCTATATCACCACCTGATGCATCGATTGTCTTTTTAAGATTTTGTAATTGTTTTTTACTTCTGTCTCTTAAAAGAGATTCATCTATTTTATTATTTTTTTTCATTTTATTATATTATTTTTTCATTTATATATAAAAAATCATTATTAATATTTTATATATAAATAAAAAAAATTACATTATGATTATTACTAAATTTGATATGTATATTAATGAAAAATCTAAAATTGAAATGGATTATGCAAATAATAAAATATCAAATATTGTAAATAATACAAATGATTATCAATATGAAAATCAAGGTTGGTTTTTTTATAAAAAATCAATATTAAGACCTGATGCAAAAAAACCACCGAAAGAAGGAATTTATGATGTTAAAGCGGATTATGGTGGATCAAATGTTAGAACTGATATTGCTAAATTCGAAAATAATAAATTTAAAGAATCCAAAGAATATAGTTTAAAAGATGATCAAATAACGCATTGGAAAATTAAACAATCAGAAGATATTAACAAGTACAAATATGATAAAGAAACAGGAAAATTTAAAAAATAATATTAAAAAATGAAATTAATGAAGTTTAATCAATTTATAAAGGAAAGTATCGAATTAGCTGAACCAACAGTTAAACCAACTACTAAACCAACTACTAAACCAACTACAAGACCAGGTAGACCTTCCCCGTTCAGAAGAGATAAGCCTTCTGTTATACCAAAACCAAAAGCTACTGATAAACAAGTTGCTGATAAATTTCTTAAATTAACAAAAGGAAACAAAGAAATTGAAAATTTCTTAATGAAAAAATATTCTAAAAATATTACCGAAAAATTTATGGGTAGTAAAGGAAATGAAAGAATATCTATTGATTTAAGAGGACCAGAAGGAAATGCATACTCTATAATGGG
>JBBAEW010000034.1:0-20711 GCA_041655695.1 Saccharofermentanales bacterium | reverse complement strand
ATTCGTGTCAACATGAATGGAAATTATTAGAATCCAAAGATAAAAAAGGTTGGATGGGATTCAATTAATATCTAATCGTAAAACAAAAATGTAAGAAATGTGGTTATATAAGAATTAAAAAATATGTTAGTAATTAATGGAAGATTATACATTTGATACCTTTAATATAATTGATATTGATCATTTGACTAATATTAATGATATATCAAAACAGTTTGATTATATGTTCGATTTTGTAGATGATTTAAAATTAAAAGGTAGATATAATCTTATAGATGATTCTATAGATGAAATTATTAAAAATTCAATTGATATAAGCATTGATTTAATTGTGGGATTATTAACAATATGTGGTAGTAACGATGACAATATTAAAAATTATAATAAATTATATTATCACGCAGTACAAAAATGTCAATCGGTATATGATAAAGAAACAACTAATGTTATTTTAACAGGATTACAAAAATATAATTATAACCAATGGTTAATAAGTTGGATAAGAACAAATAAAATTAAAAAAATATATGAGCACAAAAATTTATAATGCCTATAAATTTTTAGGTAAAACAAGTGAAATTATACCCATGCTAAAAGATATTAAAAAAATATATCTTAATGATGTAAAAGAAATGTTAATTAAATATGCAAATATATCCTTTTCTAAAAAAGAATATGATTTTTTAGATAATGATTATTTACTAAAAGAGTTACCTTCATATTATTTATCAGATATTTTAGAAAGTATTATGATAAAAGGTTATAATATACCATTAAATATTCAATCATCCGCAATGGTATACTTTCATAAAGATGATATTTATATTCAGTTTTTTGGATTAAAAAGTAAATATTATGATAAATATAAAAATATTTTAATAGACTTTCATTATCAAAATCAAGTTGATCAATCAAATTATGATTGGGATAAGGAGAAATGGGATGAAATGACAACAGAAAGACAGAAAGAATTAGAAGATGATTGGGATCATAGAAAAGAAGTATGGGACGAAATTATAACAGATGGCACTTTCTCTGAAAATGGGTTATCTTTTGATTTCAATCCTATTGGATATATGTTGACTTATTTTTGTGAAGAAGTATTGCAAACAATTAAAAATAAATAGTTATGAATATTATTAAATACACTAAAAACAAAACTAAAGTTTTAAATGCAATTAGAAAAAATTCTAATGATATTATTATGACATCAGATAAAGATATTTTTAATATTCTTAAACAGAATATGAAACCAATAAAAACATCTGAAGTTGATATACACCTTAGTAAAGATATAATTCACGATATTTTATATTAATCTTGAAAGAAAACCAATAAATCTTTACCCTTTAGGGTTTAATAGTTTGTTGGATGAATTTCAAATTAATTTCAATTATTTTTAACTTTTAACTAACTGATTTCTAATATTTTAAATAAATTTAACTTTCAAATCCACCAAAAATAGAAAAAGTGATTATTTTAATTTAATATATACTAATATGTTAAAGTCGTATAAATATAAAATTAAACCAACAGAAGACCAGAAGGTGTTACTGAATAAACACTTTGGATCTATAAGGTTTGTTTATAATTACTTTTTAAATGAAAGGAAATATGAATATGAGACAAATAGACAAAGTTTAAATTATAATGATAATTCATCGACTTTAACACTCTTAAAAAAGAAAGAAGAATACAAATGGTTAAAAGAAATAAATAGTCAATCACTTCAACATTCACTTAAAAGTTTGGATGATGCTTATAATTCATTCTTTAAAAAAAGAACAGGGTTTCCTAAATTCAAATCTAAACACAACAAAAATAGTTTTAAAGTTCCTCAATTTGTTAAAGTTATTGGTGGTAAATTAATAATTCCAAAATTTAAAGATCCTATTAAAATAATACAAGATAGAAAGTTTAAAGGAAAAATTAGACAATGTACTTTATCAAAGACCCCGACTAACGAATATTTTGTGAGTATTTTAGTAGAAACCGAACACAAAAAGTTTAAAAAGACAGGTAAAGAAGTTGGTATAGACTTAGGAATCAAAGAATTCCTTATAACAAGTGATAGATATAGATACAAGAATAATAGATTTACAAAGACTTATGCTAAAAAATTAAAAGAAAATCAACAACATTTAAGTAGAAAAGTTAAAGGAAGTAATAGATATAATAAACAGAAACTTAAAGTAGCTAAACTATACAAGAAGATAACCAATTCTCGTTTAGATAACCTACATAAAGTATCCACAGTGTTAATTAAAAAATATGATATAATCTATCTTGAAGATTTAAATATCAAGGGAATGATCAAAAATCATAAATTATCCAAACATATCACTGACGTTAGTTGGGGTAAATTTTTAACTCTTCTAGAATATAAATCTAACTGGAACGATAAAAAAATTATTAAAATTGATAGATTTTTCCCATCTAGTAAGCAATGTAATAATTGTGGATATGTTAATCAAAATCTAAAATTAGAAACAAGGGAATGGATATGCCCTTCTTGTGGAACTAAGTTGGATAGAGATTTAAATGCAAGTATAAATATCCTCAAAGAAGGAATTAAAATATCGTTAGGGACTAACGATCACAGACGCGGAGATGAAATAAGACCAGTTTTAACTGGCACAATCGGTGAAACGTTTAAAGAGAAGGTGCTAAGTCACTGGAAACACACAAATCTTTAGTTTGTGTGTAGTTCATATGAAGATGACAATGAACTATTTGATATTAGTATAATATCAGAAGAAATTGATATTGCTAGATATAAAGGTAAAATATATGACGATGAAATAAAAAAATGGTGGGATGTCGTTAAAAAATATGGAGATAATTGAAATTAATGATAAATATTCTGTATATTTGTATATATTAAATACACAAGATTATGATATTAATCTAGATGATATTACTGAAATATGGTATGATGATTATATAAAATCATTAATAATAGTCACCAATAAAGAAGTTGTTAAAATGTTAGAATTTGATTATTTTAGTTACTTAAAATATATCAGAGAAAAAAAGATTAAAAAATGTAAAATAAATTTATAACTTAAAAATAAAACTATATGGATACAATTATTATTTCTATGTCTATCTTATTCGGTCTAATTATAATGGGATTATTTATATTCTCGTTTTATGCGTTCAAAAAACTTAATGGAAAAGAAGACAATAAGGAATTATTGGACAAAATGTTAAAAAACGGTGAAATAAATACCGATACATATCTAAAATATAAATAATATATTTATATATAATAATAAAAACTATGAAGAAAACACTTACTACTATTGAGGATTTTTTAAATTTATTAGAAATAACTGTTAATTCAAAATATTCTGGAACTGATAAAAAATTAATCGAAGGTGATGAAAAATTAGAAAAAGAAAAAAACCTAATGATTAAAAATATTGAGGATACGATACACGAATTAATGGCAAAAGAAGGCAAAATATATAATAGAAAATATACACATTTATATTCTAAAATATAATTTTAATGGTTGTATTAGGTATTATTATATATTTAATTATGGTATTAATGGTGTTTAACACTATTATGAAAAAATATTTTGAAAAATTAACAAAATATAAAGTTGATCTTCATTATATGCCAAATTGGTTCGTAATATCATATATATTTTTCGGGTTTCTGATGTTTGTTTTTTATAAAAGAATAAAAGAATACCGAAAACAATATTATATGGTTAATCAGATTAAATACATAGAATGGTATAAATTATATCATGATTATGATTATGATGATGAAAAATATTATAATTTTAAAAGATATTTAAAAATTAAAAAGGTAAAAGGAGAATTATTAGTTAAATATCAATGATAAATAAAATAAAAAGATATAATATTGTATCATTATTCTTTAGATTGATAAGTCCAGGTTATAGTTATTGTTATATATGTGGTTTACCTTGGAATCATTGTAAAGAAAAAACTATTTGGTATGATTTGCATAGTGGATATTTCGCAACATGTGAATATTGTTGGAATCATAATGGTATTGATGTTATTAAAGATGCATACAATAGATACAATATAGATAATTTAAGACAACAATTATTAATAGAATACGACTTTAAACATCTTATGGATTGCGTTAAAAAAGAATATGATAAAGATGTTTTCTTAAATAGAATTAGGAAAATTAAAAAAATAAAGAGTAAATTGTAATATTTAAGATAAAAACTTTTTTAATTTATTTAACTATAATTAAAAAAAGTTTTATGGAAAAAATTATAAATAAAGTAATATCAGAAATTGATAACGATAATATTATTGATTTAAATATATTAAAAAATAAAGTATCTAAATTATTAAATTCCGATAAAATGGATTATGTTAGAAAAAATGTAGATAGTCCAGAAATTAATCAAAAAATAGAAACATTTTTAATAAATACAGGATTAAATAATACTATCGAAGAATGTAAAATAGAAATAACAAATAATGATTTATTTTGTGCATGGTTTATAAAAGATACAGGAAAACAAAACGTATATGAAAAACTTCAATTTAATATATTAAAAAATCTTTACGGTAAAAATATCAATAAAATACCATCAACTGGTAAAAATTCGAAATTCATAAATGAAAATAAAATATCCAATAAACAAGAAACTTCAACAAAATCATTAGATTTTATTGAAAATTATAATGGTTTAATGATTTATTATTTTGGTAAATATACAAAAGATACTGTTGGGGGAGCACAAGATAATCAGGCATCAGATGCTTTAAGTTTTTTAAAAGATGCATATAATTATACAAATAATGTTAATGATAAATTAAGATTTGTATTATTATGTGATGGTGATTATTATAAAAGTGAAAAATTTAAAAATTTAGCCAATCCTTATTTAACAAATAAAGTTAAATTACACGATATTAATAGTATCAAAAATGAAAAATGGGATGATTAATCACCGTTCAAAAAATATTGGAAAAAATTGACCAACATTTAATTTCCTAATTCACAGATTGTCCTAATGAACTAATCTCCAAAGGCTTTAAATCGGACAAACGGTGCCCTATTTTATATAACTTTATCCCTTCATTTCTTATATTTATTGCAGCATTTAAATCTCTATCTAATAATGAATTACACGATGGACATATCCATTTTCTTTGACTTAATTTTAATTCATTATTTTTAAATCCACAACATGAACATAATTTACTTGAAGGAAAAAACCTATCGATCAAAACAAAATCTCTCCCATACCACTTTGATTTATAATCAATTAGATTTTTAAACCTATTTAATGATAATTCTTGAATTAATTTTGATAAGTTTTTATTTTTCATCATTCCGATTACATTTAAATCTTCCATGATAATCACTTGGTTTTCGTTAATTATCTGATTACTAATTAAATGTAAATAATTTTCTTTAATGTTATTTAATTTTTCATGATATTTAGCTAACTTAATCCTCGATTTATCTTTATTTTTGCTTCCTTTTTGTTTTTTTGATAATCTTTGATTTAATCTTTTTAATTTTCTTTCATTACTTCTCATTGATTTTATATTTTCAAATCTTTGATTATTAGATGTAACTATAAAATCTTTAATTCCTAAATCCATTCCTATAAATTGATTTAAAGGTTTTTGAACTTCTTTGATATCGTTTGTTTCTACCAAAAACGATAAATAATATTTACCTGACTTTGTTTTTGATAATGTTGCAGATTTAATATTGGATTCGGATAAAATATTTTTATATTTTTTAGAACATTTAAATTTTATATTTTTAATTTCACGATTTAATGTTATTCTATTTAATTGGTAATTGTTTTTGGTGCTTATTGCATCAGCAGGAAATCTAACTGATTGATTATTTGAATGTTTAGATTTAAATTTTGGAAAACCATTCCCGTTTACAAAAAATCTTTTATATGAATCAAGTAGAGTTATCACTGATTGTTTTAAAACTTTTGTGTTATGTTCTTTAAGAAACTCATATTCAGGTTGTTTAATTAAATATTGATGAAAATAATTTCCAAGTTCTTTTAAACCAATTGATTTTTTATTTATCGTATATTCTTTTACTTTAAGGTCTAAACATCGATTATACACAAATCTATATGATCCAATTAATTTATTTATATAAATTTCTTGATTCTTATTTGGATATAATTTAATCTTAATTCCTTTTAACATAAAATGGGTATATATTTTATACTATATATTAAATAAAAAATATCACTTTTTCCATTTTTATATACTTTTCTAAGTTTTTCCAAATTTTTTTGAACTGTTATTAAACCCCATTTTATTTTAAATATTCATCTATAATATGACTAACTAATGAATATACCATATCAAAAGATATTCTTTTTCTAGCATAACTTTTACTACTATTTCTATAATTCGTTAAAAATAAAGAATTATACATATCTCTATAATATTCTATTATTTCATTGAATTTATTACATATTAATCTTTGTTCATCTAAATTATATTGTTTATCCAATATTAAAGTAGCAAATGTCCTATCACTTACTTTAGCATAAAAATAATCTTTATTTATTGATAATGATATCCTACCATCATTTGTTCCAGTATCAATAGATCTCAAATAGATATATGAATTTGGTATTAAATCATTTTTATCTCTAACTAACCTTTTAATTTTTAAAAAATTTCCTTTTTTTATAATATTAAAAAATTCATTACCTAAAGTAAAATTACTTTTTAAATTTACTTCATATTTAATTGATTTTTTACTAGGAAAAAATGTAGATTCTATAATTTGTTCTTCTTGTTTATTTTTAATAAATGAGAAAGAGCAAACTGTATAATCAGTATCATCAAATACAGTTTCTTCAAAAATATTCATTTTGATTATTTTAAAATTTGTTAAAAATTCATTTCTTAATTTATAATCATCCCCGCTGAAAAAATTCAAAGGTATTATTATTACTCCTCCTTCACAATCCATTATTGTTTTTATTGAAATTTTATATAAATCATTTAATTCATATTTATCATACAATAATTTATCTTTATTTTTATTTCTTGATAAGTATGGTGGATTGGTTATTATCCATTTGTTCTTATAATCAGGTGGGTTATTTAAAGTATCCTGTTGTATAACTCCTTTTATTTTTTTATCTATATCATAACCGACTATATTATAGTTTTTAACCATTTTAAGTAGATCACCCTCACCACAAAAGGGATCTACTATTGTTGAATCATCAGGAAAAATATCTATTAAATTCCCAACTATATATTCTGAATTTTTTGTAAAAAATTGTCCTAATTGTTTTTTCTTTGTCATTAACATTTATTTATTTTTATAATATATTAAATTAATTATATTAAGTTTTTAATAATATCATTCATTCTATCATTAATATTTTCATCGTATTTAATTCTAAATAATTTAATATTATTTTTAGAACAATATTCATTTTTAATTTGATCTCTTCTCTGTATATTCTTAAATTCCATTTCACCACCCCACAATTCAAAAGGTTTAAAATGTTGTAAACCATCAAATTCAATACAAATATTATAATCAGTTAAATAAAAATCAAATTTTAATAATATCTTATCTTTACAATCTTTAAATGTTTTTTGTTTTTTGAGTTTAATATTATTATCAATTAATATTTTATATATTAACTTTTCACCTTTTGAATCATTATATGATGAACAACCAATACCCGAAATATGTAAATATGCCTTTTGAATAAACATTCCATGTATAGGGCATATTATTTTAATATTATCATGTAATTTATTGTATTCAACTAATGAATAATTATATTTATTGTTATGAATTTTGTTCTATTCAAATATTATACTTATCTTTGTAGTCTTAAAAATTAGAAATCATGATAGAATTAAAAGGAAAATATAATAAAGATTGTAAAATCTTTGCTGACGATGTTGAACAAGAAGCAATATCTTTAATTCAATCTATATTGGATCAACCAGTATCTGAAGGTGTACCTGTTAGAATACAAAGTGACGTACACTCAGGAAAAGGCTGCGTTATAGGTTTTACAATGCCTTTAACTACTATGATCAACCCTGGAATGATCGGAGTTGATATTTCATGTGGAGTTATCGGCGGTACATTTAAACATGATGGTGGATTTGATTTATCTAAATTGGATAAAGAAATTCGCAATGCTATCCCATTTGGAATGAATATAAACGAAACTCCAGTTGTTCATTATTTTCCATTTGATGAGGTTCAAAAGAAAGTTGAATTATTTACATCAATGTATAATAAAAAATTTAATACCAATTATCAATCTCCAATTTTTAATGAAAAATGGTTATCTAAAAAATTGAAAGATATTGGAACGGATGAAAGAACATTTTGGTGTTCATTAGGTACAGTCGGGGGCGGCAATCATTATAATGAATTGGGTGTCAATGAGTTAGGTGAATATTTATATACTATACATTGTGGATCTAGAAATTTTGGTTTAAAGATTGCTAATTATCATATGAATCAATCAAAGAATCAAGTTAATATATCACAGGATGAATACTCTAAAAAGTTAGATGAAATAGTTATGTCTACTCCTAATAAAAAAGATATACCTAATTTAATAAAGTCACTTAAAGAAGAAATGAAAATTGGTATAAATAGAGATTATTTACAGGATGATTACATGTATGATTATCTTACTGATGTTGTATTTACTAGTGTATATGCTAGTTTTAATAGACGATTAATTTTAGAACAAGTTCAAAAAATATTAAAAATTAAAAAGTTTGATAATATAATTGAAACTGTACATAATTATATCGATTTTTCTGATGATTTGTTTATGATTAGAAAAGGAGCAATCAGTGCTAAAAAAAACGAAATGGTTTTAATACCTATTTCTATGAAGTTCGGAACACTTTTATGTAAAACTAAAGGTAATCCAGATTATAACTATAGTTTAAATCACGGAGCTGGTCGTTTAATGTCCAGAGGTAAAGCTAAACAGATGATATCATTAGAACAAATGCAAGATTCAATGAAAGGTATATATTGTCAATTGAATAAAAACGTAATCGATGAAAGCTGTTTTGCGTATAAAAAACCTGATTTTATAATGGAATCTATTAAACCAAATGCTGATATAGTAAGTATATATACACCTATATTAAATTTAAAAGACACTGGTAAATCTGTTTCTTGGAAAGAAAGAAAATTAGAGAAGAAAAAAAGGGATTTAGAAAGGGAATCATCTAGAAAAATGAAAAGATTCGGGAAATAAAAAAGGAGAAATTAATTTTTCTCCTTTTTATTTTTATATATACTTTAAAAATAGATTTAGATTAAATGAAAAAAATTCAAGGAAAACAAATTCAAGATGGAACTATAGAACAAAGAAGTATGAAAGTTCTATCAAACTCAATAACTGAAAATAATTCTGTTACAAATAAAGAGTATGTTTTAAATAGAGTTAGTCAAACAATATCAGGACTTTATCAAGCAAAACTTAATTTGAATATGACCGCATCAGGTGCAACTGCTGGTGAGTTAGCTTGCGAAAGTGGAGTGATTGAGTTTCCGTTAAGTCCAGTTATGGTCAAATTAAATGGAATTTTAATGTCGGTTGGATCAGATAAGGATTTTTATTTTTCTCCTGACGGTGGAACCACAAAAAGAGAAGGAGGGTTTGCAGAAAAAGGAGATAAATTATATTGGAATTCAAGTGATTATGATTTAGATGATCAGGATGAAATAGATTTAGTTTATCTGGTTGGGTATGAATATGTTGATGGGATTAGTGGTTCAGTTACGGAATTAAATCCAATTTATAAATCAATTGTTGTGAAGTTTAATGGTGGATTAAGTGAAACTATGAATGTAGTCATAAATGGAACTGAAATCGAAGTTGGAAATATTGGTGGAAATTTTGTATGGAACATTGATGATCCAATAGATGAACATACATTTACCCAAGTAGGTGAAAGTTATGTATCCACTATAGGCAGTGAAGAATACACAATATGGTTTGACGGTTTTGGATCATTGATTTTTAGTGTTAGAAAAAAAGAAATTAAGGATGAAAATATAGTAAAACCGTTCATTATGCAGGTCAAAACGGATAACACGGGAACAAGTAATGACAACCAATTTCGTATTCCGACCAATTCAAGTTATACATACGACTATACTGTTGAACGGTGTGATGCATCGGGTAACGTGTTGCAGACATTGGAGAATCAAACGGGCGATGTTACCTTAACGTGGGATTTGGCGGGAACATATCTAGTTAAGATATACCCCAAAGCGGATGGGAGCGGGTTTCCTGCAATATATTTCAACTATGACTATGACAGAGATAAACAATTGGATGTTATGCAATGGGGTACGAACAAGTGGACTTCGATGTATTATGGATTCCTTGGTTGTGATAATCTAACTGGATTTAGTGCGACGGATAAACCTGATTTGAGTAACGTTACTGATATGAGTGGTATGTTTGGTGGAGCAACCTCATTTAACGGAGATGTTAGTGGTTGGGATGTGAGTAACGTTACTGATATGAGTGGTATGTTTGGTGGCGCAACCTCATTTAACGGAGATGTTAGTAATTGGGATGTGAGTAACGTTACTAATATGAGTGGTATGTTTGGTGACGCAACCTCATTCAACCAAGATATCAGTGGTTGGAATGTGAGTAACGTTACTAATATGAGTAATATGTTTGAAGGAGCAACCTCATTTAACCAAGATATCAGTGGTTGGAATGTGAGTAACGTTACTGAGATGATTTCTATGTTTTACGGTGCAAGCTCATTTAACCAAGATATTAGTAATTGGAATGTGAGTAACGTTACTAATATGAGTAATATGTTTTACGGTGCAAGCTCATTTAACCAAGATATTAGTGGTTGGAATGTGAGTAACGTTACTGATATGAGTAATATGTTTCGTGATGCAACATCATTTAACCAAGATATTAGTAATTGGGATGTGAGTAACATTACTAATATGAGTGGTATGTTTCGTAATGCAACCTCATTCAACCAAGACCTCTCGGGATGGTGCGTGTCGCTGATACCTACAGTGCCATCAAACTTCGACATAGGCGCAACAGCGTGGGTGCTACCTCGACCTGTTTGGGGTGAGTGTCCAGAATAACTAAAAAATATAAATTATGCAAAAATTAAAATATATTATAATTTTACTACTAATATTTAATTCATGTAGTTCAAATAAAAATCATGTTGTAACTGAAAAACAACAAATTAAATCAGAATTATTAATGGATGAAGAAGAACCCAAAAGTATTGAAATGCGACATGATGAAACTGTTATTTTACCTGCATATTCACGTATAACACAACCATTACCATCAACTATAAATGATAATTTACAAGATGGTACATTAACATATAGAATAGATACTCTATTTGTTGTTGGTACTACATCAAGAGTAGAAGCTAGAATAACTAAAAAAATATATAATGGTGAACCAATTGAAATGATTGAATTATATACTAATTCAACTTCAGGTGAAATAAAAACAAAAGAAATCATAACAGGTGAAATAATGGATATAGATTTAATACCATTAGATATAGATGCCTTTATTATAAATAAAATAAGTAGTAATAATCAAAGAGTTGATGAAAATATAATAACTGAATGGATGTGGGGGATAACCCCTCAAAAAATTGGTAATTTTAACTTAATATTAAAAGTAATTATAAAATTAGAAGACGGTGTAAATATAGATCAAACAATATTTGATAAGATAATAAATGTTAAAAATAAACCAAAACGAAATTTTAATATTTTTTTAGAAAAACCAGAATACTTTAAATATAAGAAAAAAGATAAAATTAAATTAATATTATCTAATACAATAAGTGATAATTATGATTTAAAATGGGGAGGTAATGGCACGATTAACATAAATATTAATAATAATTCAGATTTTAGTATTAACACACAAAATAACATAATCAATGATGATAAAAACTTATATATTTACAATTGGGATATTATACCAAATATAAATAAAAAACAAACATTATATTTTGATATAAATATAATAGGAGACAACGAAATTTTAAATATATATAATGGTAATATTATTGTTAAAACAGATTGGAAAAAAAGAATAAACGAATTCATTGACGCAACAATAAAAAGATGGTATTTTATGTTTTCTTCTTTATTAATACCGTTATTTTTTTGGATTAAGAAAAAATATTTTATTAAAAAGAATAAACAATAAGAATATTATATTATATAATTATTCTACAAAAAATCAAAATAAATAATGTATAACTTCGAAAAAATTAAAAATAATAAAATATTTTCTAATGTATTCTCTTTTATTTTTAATAATGTCACAAGTAACCCATATCATAATAATTATCATTTAATAAATGTTTTTTATAATGTTATGAAAATGAGTGATTATTATGAAATAGAAGATGAAGATAGAATATCATTAGGATTATCGGCAATATTTCATGATTTCAAACACAATGGTAAAATAGGACATGATGATATCAATATCCAAAAAGCAATAAACGGATTTAATACTTGGTATTATAGATTAGATGACGAATTAAAAAACTATATTAAAACAGATGATGTCTATAATTTAATATGTTGTACTGAGTTTCCTAGAAAAAATACACCCAAGAATTTAAAAGAATCTATAATAATGGATGCCGATATGTTATCAGCATATACTACAGATTGGCCAAATACAATTATAATAGGGTTATCAAAAGAATATAATGTGACAGTAAAAGAACAAATAGATAACCAAATTAAATTTATTGAAAATTTAATTTTTTATACAGAATATGCCAATAATATTCACGAAGAAAAAAGGAATAAATTCTTAACAGAATTAAATTTTTTAAAAGATATAATATAATCATATTAATGGATAACAAAAATATTAATTCAATTAACAAATCTATTGCATTTATAGGTAATAATTTTGTAAACAAACACCTATATGAAAATTTTAAAAGATATTCTAAATTAAAACCATATATCTTTAATAATATTAAAGATGTTAGTGGTGATTTTGATTATGTATTAGACTGTTCATTTAATAAAAAACATCAAGATCAAACAATAAAATCATCAGATAATATTAATAAATTATTAATAATAAATCACTGGAAACGAAACATAAAATGTGATAAAAATATAAATATTATACAATTAATAATACCTGATATCTATGGTATAGAACATGATAGTTTTAATAGAAGTGGAAATGGTAATAATTTTGATAATAATATAAATTATTGTACTTTAATATGTGAGTCTATAAGAAGAATCCATGATAGTAAATATGATTTTATACCTAATACATATATAGATTATGGTGAATCTAAATTAAAATATATCTATGTTGATAATTTATATAAACCTATCCAATATGTTATCGATAATATCAATTATACTAGTGAATTTGAAATATATGATGATGAGAAAGATGTGACTAATATATTATCATCAATTAAAAATATAATAGGGTATGAAGGAAGTATTATATTTAATAATACTGAAAAAAATTTTAATAATTTATCTAAAAAATTAAAATTTAAATATAACCATAAATCCATTGATAATTATATAAGAATTATATATAATAATTTAATTAGATATAATGATAGATTTAAAATTTATTAAATTTCAGATAATTGATAATTTAATTCATCATTAAAACTATCTATATCATCAGACCAATCACCATAAATATAATCTAAATTGGGTTTTACTTTATTTACGTTTATATACACATAATAATCTAAAATATCATCCCATTTAAAATTTTCATTACAATTATAATATAAATCATGATAATCATTTATATCTAAAAGTAAATTAATATCTAAAAGAAAACAAACATTACTATCTTTAAATTTGTAAGACTTACCATCTTTGAATCTTTTAAATGGTAATTCAGTCATTATAGAATTTATTAATTCTTTAAATATTTCGTTTTCATATGAAATATTATATGAATGTGACATTGAACGTTTTAAAGATAATATCAAATCATTTAAATCATCTTCATTATTATCGATAATATCAATTATATCATTTTTCAATTTGGTTATATCATTTTCTTCTAATTCATTAATATTTAATATTCTATTATCAATAGAATTAGTTAATAATCCTTTATCATTTAAAATATTTGATATTTCTCTAATGTTTTTTATATCAATTGACAGTATAGATTGAATAGCATCATAATTTCTAATATCATCAATATAATTATGGTAATTATCAGATTCACTATTAAAATAATCATATTCAAAATATTTATCAAGTTCAGTGAAATCTGATAATTCTATACAATATCCTTCGTCTTCCCATTTGTTTAATTCTAATTCATTCGAAATTTCATCATATGTTATCATATTTGTTTTGTTAAACAGATAAATTTTTTCTATGGTATTATTAGGAATTATATTTAATTCTTCATATATTCTAGATATATTATCATGTGATAATAAGTCATACATATTCAATGAATGACCTTGTTTTACTATATCACTTATATCAAAATCATTTGGATGTTCTTTTGTCAATTTTATTATAAAATCAGTAAAATTATCATCATCCACAAAATAATAAAATAATTTATCAGTTGAAAATGTTGTTAATAAACTATAATAATCATAATTATCCAAATCATCCTTTAACTTTAATCCATACTCATTATAAAAATTTAAATATGTGTCCCAATCAATATTATGTTTATAACTAAATAAATTCAAATTTAAAAATGAATAAATGTATTCTTTTATAAATTCAATTAATAAATCATATATTAATTGAATTTTTTCATTATCATCTAGTATATCATATTTATTATTTATTTTATTTATATCTTCTAATTTGATATCTTTTATTACATTAAAAAAGTATTCATTATATGTAATACTTGACTCAAATGTGTTAGCAAATATTCTATTATCTCTGTTTTTTATATGATGTAATAACATTATTATCATATTATCTATATTACTAAATACGTCTTCAATATTTTTACCATATATCATTATAATATTATCTGATAAAATAGAAAATATATCATATTTATTTAAAAATCCATTTAAATTATCTTTATTATTAATTAGTAATCTTTTTAAATCTTCTTCTATTTCTAATTTTCTCGTATGTGTTGACAATAAATCATTTATAATTTTTTTGTCTATGTTTTTAATATTATTATTTTTAATATAATTGAGTATATCCATTAATGTACCATTCTTTAAAATATCCTTAAATTTATCTAATTTTTCTTTTTCTTTTAAAATATTAACATCAGGTTTAAATATGTCTTTTGGTATTCCTGTAATTTCAATCACTTCTTCTAAATTTTTACCTCTATTATATTTATCTTGACACGCACCATACATAGTTTTACCATTTTCATCTATTGTTATACCAAACATAGAATTTGATGATGATGATGGTAAATTAAAATTAAAAATAATAAATTGTGTATTACCTTTACCGTAACCAAAATATTGTTCTTGATAATAATCATTACTATAAACTATGCACCAACTTTGTGATCCTAACTTCTTAATTACATCTTTATTATTTGATTGTATAACTAATAAATTGTTTTTATCATATACTATTTTTATTTTATCTTTATTTTCATTTACTATTTTTAGTATAGATTCCTTGTCACTATTAACTGTATTATTTTCAATATAACTACTAAGTGCATTCATAAAATCCTTTAAAGATATATTATTTGATTCAAAATATTTTAGTGGAGTAAAGTTCTTTTTTAATTCATCTGGTAATTTCATGAAATTATAAGATAGTTCATTTAATTCTCCTTTATCTTCTAATTTGTCTATTTCATCTTTCATTGAACGATATAATGAATTATAAAATTTTTTTATTAATTGTTCTCTATTTAATTTTTCAATATCGTCCTCTAATTTTTCAAAATTTTTATATGTTAGTATATTATTTGGTAGTTGTGATAATAATTGTCTATTGTTTAATATCCAATTTGATACATTTTTAATATTTTCCATTGGTATATTATCATCATATCTAAATTTTACAAAAATTCCTATTAAATTTGGGTTTTTTTTGAACATAGATAATATATCATTATAATCTTTTTCATTGTTTATATCTAATCCCTTTTTATTTAAAATAGATTTTGCCTGTTTAATATTTTCTAATAGTAAGAATTTTTTTAACGATGAAATCATATATTATTTTTTTATTTTTAATTATATATTAAAATAAAAAAGTGTATTTGATATTTCAAATACACTTTCTATAAAAATTATAATAATTAATTTTTTAACATTTTTTTATAACATTTTCTACATAGTGGTTTATATTTTTCATTTCCACCAATTTCAATTTGTGGTCCTTCTGTTATTATTTTACCATTTGAAAATTTAGCATTAATAATAGCTTTTTTCTGTCCACAATTACAACATATAGTTTTTGATTCTTCAATATTATCTGCAATTGTCATTAAAACAGAAGATGATTCGAATGGTTGTTGTTTATAGTCTCCTCTTAAACCAAAACATATAACTGGTATATTTAAATCATCTACTACTTCAGTTAACTGATATATTTGTTCTTTTGATAAAAATTGCACTTCATCAACCAATACTGCACCTAATTTTTCACCCAATATACTTTTTTTATATTCTACTATATCTAGTATATTATCATTATCGTTTATACCAGTGGCATCCATTTGAATACCTGTTCTAGATTTAACAATATCATTACCATATCTATCATCTATCTTAGATGTTAATATTAAGACATCCATACCATTTTCAATGTAGTTATGAGCAATACTAAGTAAATTTAAACTTTTACCGGAATTCATAGTACCGTAACGAAAAGTTAATTTTGCCATATATTTTTTATTTTATATGATTTTTGAAAGAAAACCAACAAATCTTCAGTTTGTTGGATGAATTTCAAATTATTTCAAATTATTTCAAATTATTTTTTAATTATTTTTAACATTTTAACCAACTGATTTTTAACATTTTAAATAAATTTAACGATTAAATCCATTAAAAATGGAAAAAGTGACCTTTTGAATTTAATATATAAATTAAACAAAATAAAGTTTAAGTTTAAAATGTTAAAATCTTACAAATATAGAATATATCCTGATCAAAACCAAAAAGAACTTCTTTCAAAAATTTTTGGACAAGTCAGGTTTGTGTATAATCTAGGTTTAGAAACTAAAATTCAAGCATATACAGGAAACAAAAAACATTTAACTTGTTTTGACTTAAATAAACAAATCACTGATTTAAAGAAAGATATAGAATGGTTAAATGAAAGTCCTTCACAAGCTTTACAGATGGCAATGTATAATTTGGATAACTCGTATACAAATTTTTTTAAAGGTTCAGGATTTCCAAAATTTAAATCAAAATATAGTAAACAATCGTTTCAACTGCCTCAAGGAGTTAAACTATCAAGTGATAAAAAACAAGTTTACATCCCAAAACTTAAAATGGTTGATATTGATTATCATAGAGAATTTAAAGGTGATGTAAAAACTATAACAGTTTCAAAATCAGTTACTAATAAATATTATATAAGTATTTTAGTCGATAATAAAAAAGAAAAACCTGAAAAGAAACCAATAAAACTGGAAACAACTGTTGGTATTGATTTAGGGATCAAAGATTTAGCAATAACTTCAGACGGAAAGAAATTCGAGAACCAAGGTTTCTTAAAATCTAATTTAAGGTTGCTAAGGATCGAGCAGCGTTCCCTTAGCAGAAAACAAAAAGGATCAAATCGTTACAAAAAACAAAAATTAAAAGTTGCACTTTTACATGAACACATTAAAAATCAGAGATTCGATTATCTACATAAAATCACTAGATATCTTGTAGATAATTATGACACAATTTGTATTGAAAATCTTGCAACGTCTAACTTGATGAAAAACAAAAAATTAAGTCGTGCAATTGGTGACGTGGGTTGGTATATGTTTAAATCATTTTTAGAGTATAAGTGTGACTGGTATGGAAAAAACTTAAGTGTGATTGGTAGATTCGATCCGTCATCAAAGACATGTTCAAATTGTGGTTCAATAAATAAAGATTTAACTTTAAATGACAGAGAATGGACATGTCAAGTATGTGGTTCTCAACATGATAGAGATATAAACGCTGCAATAAATATAAGAAATTTTGGGTTGAGGAACCAGCCCAGCGTTACTAAAAGTGAATGGTTGCATTGTGCTTGTGGCGTAGAAACACATCAGTCTTTATCTGTTGTGTAGTTCATATATAACAAATAAAAATAAAAGATTATTTATTTATAATTTGATTATTTGTTTTGTCTTAATATCAATTATTTGGCTAAAATTATTTCTATATACTATTAACCAATCTGTCTTATATCTATCCAAATATTCTGTCTTTGGTTTATATGTTTTTATTTGAATTGATTTATAACCAATATCTTCTCGGTATACTACCATATCCACACCATATAACATATCTATAAAATCACCATCTCCACCTTTTACTAATATATCAAACCCTTCTAGTATTAAATATCTTTCCACTGCATCTTCTGCATGTTGTCCTTTATATGATGAATTTATTATATTTTTAGTAAATTTCATAAAATCACCTAATCCTTTTTTACCATTAACTAATTTACTTTCTGAATTTTTTATTAAATAATATGTTATTATTTTCTCTATTCTATTCTTTATTTCTAATAAACCTAACTTTGGATCATTTATTATATTATTATATACATTTATACCAAATTTTTTAATATTATCATTTTCATCATTCACCATTTTTTTAATAACAAAAACTAATAAATCAGTTAAATCTGAATAATTAGTATTTAGTTTATTAACAAAATGCCATTTATATTCACCGTTCTGATTTACTTTTACAATTTTCATATTATTTAAATTTTTTAATCTCATATTTATATAATATGTTGGGAAACTTGTCTTTTTTAAATATTCTAAGTCTTTTTTAAATTTTTCTTTCTCTTTTGATAAATCAGATTGGTCTACACTGTACCCATTTGAATCAAATATTGAATTTATAATATTCATCATACCTAAACCATTATTATCATAAATCCAATTTTTTAAATTTTCTATTTTATATTTTAATAATGTTTCATTAAACTTAAACTCTGTATTTTCATTCAAAAAATTTTTATATTTTTTCATTTTATAGTTAATATTTTTTTAGTAATTCTGTAAATTTATCAGATTCTCTTCTACTTATTTCTTTACCTATTTCTTGTTTTTTAAATCCATCTTTAATTACATCGTGTCCTGTTGTACTAGGTTCATATTCCAAAAATGCGACTACTCTTTTATCATTTATTCTCATAACTTTTACCCACTCACTAAGAATATCATGTCTTACACCATTTGATTTAACTTCTCTATATATATTATATACATCGTTTACTTTTATACCATTTCTAAATATTTTTATTAGAATTGATATTATATTAATGTATGATGTTGGTATTTTTGCATCTATTAAAGTTTTTTTAAATTCATCATTAACTACATTATGTCTTAAACATTGAGCCAATGCAACTGTTAAATATTGAGTTGGTGTTATATTTTTCTCTGTTACTAGAACAGGAAATATTTGTGACATTATATCATAATCTATAAGAAGATTAATAAATCTTGTTATTATATCACCGTCTCTGTTTTTTCTAGCCTTTTCTTTTACTTTAAGAAACTCTGCAAAAATTCTTTCTCTTGATACATCATCTTCTTCTGATATACCAAATAATCTATTATCTTGTAATATTGCTCTTGATGTTTGTTCATCGATTTTACCACCAGTAACGGCAGCAAATCTTATAGTTCTTAAAATTCTAAGTCTATCTTCATCAAATCTTTTTGATGGATTACCAACAGCCTTAATAACATTATTTTTTATATCATTTAAACCACCCACAGTATCTATTATTTTACCCGTTTTAATATTATAAAATAATGCATTTATTGTTAAATCCCTACGATTAACATCATCCTTAATAGTTATATGTTTACCAGTGTCTACTTTTTTATCATTCCCTTTTGTATTTCTTCCCTTCGAAATATCTTTTCGATATGATGCTATCTCGTATCCTTGTGGTTCTGATTCTGTATAAACTCTGACCACCCCAAAATGAGCACCGTGTATATCTGTTCTATAATCTTTTAAAATATTAACAACTTCATCTGGTTGTGCATCAGTAACCATATCAAAATCATGTGGTTTTTTACCCATTAAATAATCTCTTACTGCACCACCAACAATGTATAATTTTTTATTTGATTTTTCAAACAAATCATAAAATTCATATACATCATCAGGTATATCCATTTTAGACTCAATCCTCTCTAATATTCTTCTATTCGTCGTTTTAGGTTTATACATATCTACTGGATTTAATGATAAATCGTTTATAAATTTTTTTAATTCATCAAAATTACTAAAAATAGGTGAAGATACCAAATTATATAATTCTAAATATTTTAAATATCTATCATAATGATTTCTATAAAAAAATAATAGTTCCATATTTTTATTGAAATCCACTTTTTTTATTAAAATAGTATAGTATTTATCTTCAATATTATAAAATCTATCATCATTATATACTATTTCATTATCATTTAAAAATTTTTTAATTTTTTCAATATCATC
>JBBAEW010000033.1:0-20758 GCA_041655695.1 Saccharofermentanales bacterium | reverse complement strand
GGCCATCTGGCAGGTTTTATCCGCCGCTTTTTCAACAATCAATTCAAGCGTTCGGCTTCTCCCGAGGGGGTGGGAGCTTTCGAAAAGCAGCTGGTACCCCTCTCAGTCTGGCAGATGCCGGGCGATGCCCGCGCCCGCCTTTGGCTGGAGGAACTGGAGGCCGGCCTGGCCGGGGAGTGACAAGGTCCGGGAACTTTTCAACATTCAATCTTTGAATAATCAACAAGTTATCAACAAAAGTTGCGGCTCCCATGCTCCCTTTTTTTGATCTCTGGAAGCGAAAAAAATGAGCTTGGCCGATCACAAGCCAAAGGGCGGCCAGGGCCCTGAGTTATCAACAAAGTTATTAACAATTCACATTTCACATGTCACAAATTGTTAGCTTCTGTGAAGGCCTGAAGAGCCTAAAATGCCTGAAAAATCAGACTTCTTACCTTCCACAGAAGCTTTTTTTCTGGTAGGATAAACAACACGATCGTCTTGGATCTGAGGTGTTGTTGGTAAGTTGGGAAGGGGGACGTTTTTTCCATTATGGCGAATAGAAGTGCTGATTCAATCTGGAATTCGGTTTGCCGGCAGACGCTGAGCAAGGAAATAAATCCCCTGACTTACAACACCTGGTTTTCCAACGCCAAACCTTATATTTTGGATGAGCGCACTTTCGGACTTTCGGTACCCAATGAAATCGCCATGGAATACATCGGCCAGCATCGCGACCAGATCAAGACGGCCCTCCGGGCCGTGACCCGGGTTCACTACGATCTGGAGATCGCGGTCAGGCCCGACGGCAGCATCCCCACCAGGGAAGAGATCAGCCGCCAGAACGGAACGGACCTCAACGGCAACGGCTCCTTCCAGATCGGCCGCCTCAACCCCGATTATTCCTTCTCCACCTTCATCGTAGGCTCGGGCAACAACTTTGCCCATGCGGCTTCCGTGGCCGTCGCTTCCATGGAGAGTCCCAGCAATTACAACCCACTTTTCCTTTACGGAGGATCGGGCCTTGGCAAGACCCACCTCATGCACGCCATCGGCAACCAGGTCCGGCAGGATTACCCCCACAAGCGGGTGGTCTATGTCCAGTCCGAACAATTTGTCAATGAATTCATCACCTGCATCCAAAAGAATGACTTCGAAGCCTTCCGCAATCACTACCGGCTGGCGGACATGCTCCTGATCGACGACATCCAGTTCATTGAGTCCAAGGAGCGCATGCAGGTCGAATTTTTCTATACCTTCAACGCCCTCTACGAGTCCGGCAAGAATATTGTCCTCACCTGCGACAAGCCCCCTCAGAGTCTGGCTTCCCTGACCGACCGCCTGCGCACCCGCTTCATCAGCGGCCTGACCATCGATATCCAGCCGCCCGATTACGAAACCCGCATCGCCATCCTGAAGAATCTGTGTGATTCCCAGGGGGTTGATATTCCGGCCGATATCATTGAGTACATCGCCAACAACATTACCTCCAATGTCCGTGAAATCGAGGGGGCCTTCAAGACCATCAGCGCCCTGCAGATGATGGGCATGGAGATCTCCATCGACCTGGCCCGCCAGGCTTTGCAGAGCGTCATCCAGCCCGGTGCAGTCAAGCCGCTTGATTTCCCCCTGATCATGGAGGTGGTGGCCCACTATTACGGGGTCAGCGTGGATGACCTCAAATCCAGGCAAAGGAGCCAGGAGATTGTTGAGCCCCGGCAGATCGCCATGTACCTCTGCCGCAAGAAACTCAACAAGACCCTGAAGGAGATAGGCACGGCCTTCGGAGGCAAGAACCATGCCACGGTTCTGCACGCCTGTGATAAAATTGCAGAAGGAATGGCGGCGGATCCGGCTCTTTCGGACACCATCGGACATATCGAGATGCGTTTGTCATAAACAAGTTATGATCATTTGTTGATAAGTCCCTGTGGCTTGGATGTTCAACAATTGTGGATAAGTGACGGAGTGTTGACAAGACTTTTTACCAACAAATGAGCCACAGGCTGTGAACGAATTACCAACAGGTTGCAAGGGCCTATGGGCCGGGATGAAGACAGGTTTTTCACACGATTGACAAAGAGAATAAGAAGAGGGTGAAAGATCTAGTATGGCATCAGGAAAAAGGGAGACCGTGATATGAAACTGACATGCTCAAGGAATCATTTGATGGAAGCGATCGCCACAGTACAGCGCGCTGTATCCACGCGATCGACCAATCCGGTTCTGGACGGGATTCTCATGAAAGCCAACCAGGAGTTGATTCTGACCGGATATGACAGCGAAACCGGCATTGAGTACCGGATGGAAGCTGACATTTCCCAGGCAGGCAGCCTGGTGGTTCCCGCCCGGGTCCTGTCGGAGGTGGTCCGGAAATTGCCTGATAACCACGTCTACCTGGCCATCAAGGACGAGACCGTCCTGGTGGTCGAAAGCGGCAAGAGTGTCTTCAACATCCGGGGATACGCAGCGGACCAGTACCCGGAGATCGAGTTTGTCCAGGAAGATACCAACATCACCCTCAAGCAGAGTACCCTGCGTCAGATGATCAATCAGACGCTTTTTGCGGTCAGCACGGATCAGAGCCGACCCATCCTCATGGGGGTCAACCTGATTGTCGAGGACGGCATCATGACCCTGGTGGCTCTGGACGGCTTTCGGCTTGCCATCCGGCATGAACCGGTATCCGGCGTCCAGAAGGATGTCAATATCATCATTCCCGCCAAGGCCATGGGGGAGATCGCCAGGATCCTGGCCGACTCGGATGAGGAGGTTCTGATTTCACCCTCCCACAATTACATTATTTTCTCCAAGGCCAACGTCAAGCTGGTAACCCGGCTGATCCGCGGCGAATTCCTGAGCTACCGCAGCATCATCCCCCGCGACGCGGACTCCAGCCTGACCATCGCGCCGGATGTCCTCCTGGCTGCCGTGTCCAGGGCCTCCATCATGATTGACACCGAAGACCGCAAGTTCCCGGTCGTCTTTACTACGCCCAACCACGATCTGATGACCATTGAGTCCAAGACGGATATCGGGACGGCCAGGGAGGAAATTGCCATTGCCCTTTCCGGCGAAAAGGTGGAGATCGATTTCAATCCCCGTTTCTTCATTGAGGCCCTGCGGGAGATCACCGATGAGGAAGTTGTCATGACCTTCAGCGGCAGTCTGGGCCCCTGCTCCATCAAGCCGGAGACCGGGGACAAGTTCTATTACATGATCCTTCCGCTCCGCCGATAAACTCTTATGCGGCTCTGTTCGGTTGAACTGATTGATTTCAGGAATTATGGGCGCCTCCGGCTTTCATTCCCGGGAGGCACCCATATTCTTTATGGACAAAACGCCCAGGGCAAGACCAACCTCCTGGAGGCCATCTATCTTTGTACCTGCGCCCGCTCCCACCGGACCTCCCATGACGATGAACTGGTCCGCCAGGGCCAGGACTTTTACAGGGCGTCAGTAGACTTTGTCACCGACCGCGGCCTTTCGGAATCCGTCTCCATTGAGTACAGGCGTTCCGGAGGCCGAAACGGGGCCCCCGCCCGGATCATCCGCTACAACGACCTGGAGGTGACCCGGCTGGCCGATATGATGGGTCTCTTTCACGCCATCCTTTTCGCGCCCGAAGACTTGCAGATTGTCAAAGACGGTCCGTCCGAACGGAGGCGTTTCCTGGATATCCTGATTTCCCGGACCGACCGCTCCTATTTCCGCGATCTCCAGGAGTTTTGGCGCATCCTCATGCACCGCAACCGCCTGCTCAAACACCTGCGTTCCCGGCCGGCCGGCCCATCAGACGGGGAGGACCTCCTGCCGGCTGACCCCCATGCCCAGCTGGATGTCTGGGATCAGACCCTGGCCAGGCACGCGGCGGCCATCCTGGAAAAGAGGCTGCGGACCGTCGATCTTCTGACCGGCTACGCCGCTCTCTCTCTCCAGCACCTGACCGCTTCCCGGGAAAACCTGGGTCTGCACTACAAGGGCCTGCCCGGCCTTGCCTCCGGCATGGACCGGGAATCCATACAGGCTCTTTACCTGGAGCGCCTGGCCAGGACCAGGGAAGATGATCTCCTCAGGGGCAATACCTCCCAGGGTCCTCACCGCGACGACCTGCTCATCACCCTCAACGGATCGGACGCCCGCCTTTACGCCTCTCAGGGCCAGCAGCGGTCCATTGTCCTGGCCCTCAAGATGGCGGAGCTCCTGATCCTGACGGAGGTCACCGGCGAAAAACCCATTCTGCTCCTTGACGATGTCATGTCCGAGCTGGACGAAGACCGCCGTTCCCGCCTCATGGAGGTCATTTGCGGTCATCAGGTCTTCATCACCTGCACGGATCCGGGGCAGATCCGCCCCTGGGCTGAGGAGGCCGAAACCTGTCTTCCCGGCGGGCCTTCCCCCGTCCATTACTACCGGGTGGAAGAAGGCCAGGTTCAGGCAGTCGAAAAGCCTGATATTACAGGTTTCTAGCCTGTCTCTCCCGGCCTTTGACAGGGGCGGGGCGGCCTCTCTTATGGTATAATTAGAGGGATCGACAGCGGTTCATTTGAACCTGGAAGCGGAGCCCTATGTACGTCCATATCGGAGCTGATGTTGCTTTGCCTGCCCATTGGATTGTTGGAATATTCGATCTGGAGGGAATGACCCCGTCAAGCATGACGGCCGGTTTTCTCAAGAAGGCGGAGGAAGAGAGCAAGCTGGACTGGATGACAGCCGATGTTCCGCGATCACTTGTCGTAACCGTTGACCGGGTCTTTCTGTCCCCCGTTTCGACGGCCACCCTGCGGGCACGGCTGGCCCGCCCCTAGCCAAAGCGGAAGGAACCATGGATAAGAGAATGGAAGATAAAAAGAACAATCGTTCAGAAGTCTTGGAAGAACTCCTGGAACGGGCCGAGGCCGACAGCCTGATTAATCTGGCTGAAGATGTCCGGGGCCTGACCGATGATTTTGCCGAAGATAAAGAGACGGCCGTCATGCTGACGGATTACGATACCACGTCCACTTCATCCTATGAAGACCGCGATATCCAGGTCCTGGAAGGCCTGGAAGCCGTGCGCAAACGGCCGGGCATGTATATTGGCGATACCACGGCCCGGGGTCTTCACCACCTGATTTATGAGATCGTCGCCAACTCGGTGGACGAGGCCCTGGCCGGCCGCTGTGACGCCATTGAAGTCACAGTCCTGCCTGACCAGTCGGTCCGGGTTGAGGACAACGGGATCGGTATCCCGGTCGGCATCCATCCGACAGCGGGGATTCCGACGGTTGAGGTGGTTCACACCATGCTCCATGCGGGGGGCAAATTCGGGGGGGATGCCTACGGAGTCTCCGGCGGCCTCCACGGTGTCGGAGCTTCGGTTGTCAATGCCCTGTCCGAGTGGATGGAGATCACGGTCAACCGTGACGGCAAGGCCCATTTCATCCGCTTCGAGCGCGGAGAAACCGTAACACCTCTGAAGGTGACCGGATCTACAACCAAAACAGGGACCATCACCACCTTCAAGCCCGACCCGGAGATTTTCAGCGAACTGGAAGTCGACTTTGACCTGATGATTACCCGCTACCGGGAGATGGCCTTCCTCAACCGGGCGGTGGCCATTACCCTGATCGATGAACGGCAGACGCCCGCCCTGGTCAAGAAACTCCATTACGAGGGCGGCATCGTCTCCTTCGTCGAGTATCTCAACCGCAATAAGACAGCCCTGCACCCGGTGCCTATCTACTTTTCGGCTGAGCAGGACGGCTGTTTCGTCGAGGTGGCCATCCAGTACAACGATACCTACGCGGAAAATGTCTACACTTACGCCAACAATATCGCCACCATCGAGGGGGGCAGTCACCTGACCGGCTTCCGGTCGGCACTGACCAAGACCATCAACGACTATGCCCGCAAGTACAACATCCTCAAGGACAAGGACAAGAACCTCCAGGGTGAGGATATCCGGGAGGGCATGTGCGCCATTGTCAGCGTCAAATTGAGGAATCCCCAGTTTGAGGGCCAGACCAAGACCCGCCTGGGCAATCCGGAAGTCCGGACGGTTGTCGAATCCACGGTAAACGACAAGCTCCTGGTCTATCTGGAGGAAAACCCCCAGACGGCCCGGACCATCGCCGGCAAGAGCGTCGCGGCCTCCCAGGCCCGGGAAGCTGCCCGCAAGGCCCGGGATATGACCCGCCGCAAGAGTGCCCTGGACAGCAATGCCCTGCCCGGCAAACTGGCCGACTGCCAGGAGAAGGATCCCACCTTCTGCGAGCTCTTTATTGTCGAAGGTGATTCGGCTGGAGGGACGGCCAAGAGCGGCCGGGAACGCAAATACCAGGCCATCCTTCCCCTCTGGGGCAAGATGCTCAATGTCGAGAAATCCCGGGTGGACAAGGTACTGGACAACGATAAGCTCATGCCCATTGTCATGGCCCTGGGCTCCGGTATCGGCGCCGATTTCGATCTGTCCCGGCTTCGCTATCACAAGATCATCCTCATGGCGGACGCGGACGTGGACGGTTCCCATATCCGGACCCTGCTTCTGACTTTCTTCTTCCGCTACATGCGGCCTCTGGTTGATGCGGGCCATGTTTACATCGCCTGTCCGCCCCTCTACCGGGTCTACCAGGACAAGAAGAGCCGCTATGCCTACGACGAAAACGATATTGAAACCATCAAGGAGGAAGAAGGCTGGGCCAATCCCAAGCTTCAGCGCTTCAAGGGTCTGGGCGAAATGAACGCGGACCAGCTCTGGGAGACGACCATGAACCCGGAGGAGCGAAAGCTGCTCCAGGTCCAGGTCATCGACGCCCAGATGGCGGATGAAACCTTTACCCTGCTCATGGGCGACAAGGTGGAACCCCGGCGCGATTTCATCCGGGCCAACGCCAAGCTGGCCACCCTGGACAACTGATCCATAATGTTTCACGTGAAACATTTGCCCAGGACAAACAGCGGCCATGCGCTTTGACTTTTCAGTAAGGGAGATCCGCCTGGAGACCAGCCGCCTCCTGATCCGCCCCTGGCAGGAGGCAGACCTCCAGGATTTTCATGACTATGCCCGGACACCGGGTCTGGGTGAGATGGCCGGCTGGCCCCACCACAAGAATCTGGAAGAGACCCGGAACATCCTCAAGCAATTCATGGCGGCGGGAGAAGTCTTCGCCCTCTATCACAAAGGGGACCACAAGGTAATCGGATCCCTGGGGGTCCACGATCCCCTGCACCAGATGCCGGACCTTTATCAGGACCGCCACGTCAAAGAGATCGGCTACGCCCTGAGCAAGGACTACTGGGGCCAGGGCCTGATGGTTGAAGCGGTCCGCCCCCTGATCGCCTATCTTTTCCAATACACCCCGGCCCGCCTGCTTTGCTGCTGCTGCCTGGAGTCCAACCGTCAAAGCAGCCGCGTCATGGAAAAAGCGGGCTTCACCTTCTCACGCCGTTACAAGCGGGCCAGTGATCAGGCCACATCCCAGCCGTCGCTGGAATACCTATTGACCGAGGAGACGTATCGAACCATGAAAACTGAGCGGGTATCCTTCCTGAATGACTACAACGCCGGCTGCCATCCAGCCGTTCTTGACGCCTTGAACCAGAGCAATGAAGTGCGGACGGCCGGTTACGGCCTGGATCCCTATTGTCAGGAGGCGGCCGCCCTGATCCGGGAGGCCTGCCAGGCGCCCCAGGCGGATGTCCACTTCCTGGTTGGCGGGACCCAGGTCAATCTGATCGCCATGGCCGCGGGGCTCAAGCCCTGGCAAGGGGTTCTCTCTGCTGGAACCGGCCACATCAACGTGCATGAAGCCGGGGCGATTGAGGCAACCGGCCACAAGGTTCTGGTCATCCCCTCCCTGGATGGCCGCATAGGAGCGGAGGAGGTTGACCGCTTCTGCCGGGATCACTACGAGGACGCTTCCGCTGAACACATGGTTCAGCCGGGCATGGTCTATCTCTCACAGCCAACCGAGCTGGGAACGGTTTACACCCTGGAGGAAGTGGAGGCCATCCGTCAGGCAGCTGACCGCTGGGGTCTGCTTCTTTTTGTCGACGGCGCCCGCCTGGCCTCCAGTCTGGCACTGCCGTCCAACAGTTTGGATCTTCCGGCCCTGGCCCGTCTGGCCGACTTCTTCACAATCGGGGGGACCAAGTGCGGGGCGCTCTTCGGTGAAGCCCTGGTCCTTAATCGTGACTCCCTCAAGACTGATTTTCGCTCCCTCATGAAGCAGCGGGGCGGCCTGCTGGCCAAGGGGCGGCTTCTGGGCCTGCAGTTCGGCGCTCTCTTCAGAGACGGTCTTTATGAGGAGATCGGCCGGCAGGAGAACGCATGGGCTGCGGAGCTGGCCTCGATCTTCCGTTCCAAAGGGGTGGACTTCTACATGCCGCCCCAAACCAACCAGCTCTTTGTCATCCTGGACCGGGAGATGGAGGCCGCCCTGGCCGCGCGTTCCGACTTCGAGCGCATCCTGCCCCTGGACCCGGACCGGACGGTCTGCCGCTTCGTAACCTCCTATGCCACCCGTCGTGAGGACCTGGATCACCTGTTCTTCTGAGGAGGGTTGAGACTGGGTCACCCCGGCTCAGTCGTGTTACAATTGACGCGTTAAGGGTGGACTGAATCCACCGATTATCACTTGGAGAAATGACGAAGTATGGGGATAGTGATCGCAGTTGCCAACCAAAAGGGCGGTGTAGGGAAGACGACCAGCTGTGTTAACCTGGCGGCTGCCCTGGCCGATCAGAAGAAGAAAGTCCTCCTGGTTGACGCGGACCCCCAAGGCAATTCGACGTCAGGCATGGGGATCGACAAGAAAACCCTCAAGCGCTCCACCTATGATCTGATTGTCGGCAACTCCCAGGAAGCAGAGGAAGCCTTGATCAAGGCCCGGCCCGGGCTGGATCTCCTTCCCTCCAACATCAACCTGGCAGGCGCCGAGCTTGAGTTGGTTTCCCTTCCCAGCCGCGAAAAACGCCTGGAGACCGTCCTCTCCTCCATCAAAGAAGCCTACGACTACATCCTGATTGACTGTCCTCCCTCCCTGGGCCTTCTGACCATCAACGCCCTGACGGCGTCCGATGCGGTCCTCATTCCGGTTCAGGCCGAGTACTACGCCCTGGAAGGCCTCATGCAGCTGATGACCACCCTGAGCCTGGTCAAAAAATCCTACAATCCCAAGCTGCGTCTGGCCGGTGTCTTCATTACCATGTTTGATACACGGACCCAGCTGTCCAAACAGGTCCGTGATGAGGTGGCCTGGTATTTCCGACAGGATTTTCTGGAAACAGGCATCCCTCGAAACGTCCGGCTGAGCGAGGCGCCTTCCTTCGGCCACACCATCTTTGAATACGATAAACGGTCCCGCGGTGCCAACAGTTATAAGACCCTGGCCCGGGAATTGTCCCGCCGCCTGGCGGGCAAGGCCTGGCGTGACGGGACTTTGGGCCAGTTTTAGGGAAGGGGCTTAGGAAGCCAAGAGCAGGAGGCGAATGATGGCCGAAGATAAGAATGCGATGCCGCAGAGAGGAAAGCGCGGTCTGGGCAAGGGACTGGGTGCCCTTTTTGAATCCGAGGCCGATCCGGGCCGCCAGGATCCGTCCCAGGCTACCGAGATTGGTATCAATCAGCTGGAACCCAACAGGGATCAGCCCCGCCGCAGCTTCGATGAGGCCAGTCTCAACGAATTGACTGAATCCATCCGCCACCAGGGCGTCATCGCCCCCCTGATCGTCACCCCCTCCGAGACCGCAGACCACTACACCATCGTCGCCGGCGAACGCCGCTGGCGCGCAGCCCGCAGGGCCGGTCTTTCCACGGTCCCTGTCGTCATCCGCCATCTGTCCAGGGAAGAAGTCCAGCGCCAGGCCCTGATTGACAACGTGGTCCGGGAAGATCTGAATGCCATCGAGGAAGCCCAGGCCTTCAACCAGCTCATGAAAGACTTTGGCATGACCCAGGAAAGCCTGGCCGCTGCCCTGGGCAAAAGCCGGCCGGCCATCGCCAATACCCTACGCCTGCTCAATCTGCCGCAAGCCATCCAGGATCTGGTCCGTCAGGGCCAGCTGTCCCCCGGCCATGCCCGGGCTCTCCTGGCTCTGGCGGAAGCAGAGCAACAGAAACAGGCAGCGCAGACGGTTCTGGCAGATCAGCTGAGCGTCCGCGACACCGAGAAGCTGGTCCAGCAGATGAACCAGGCGCCGGTCAAGCCTGCTGTCAGGCAGACAGCCGTCGACAGCTCGCGAGATCTCCATTTGCGGGATCTGGAAGATAAGCTCAGGCGGGCCCTGGCTACCCGGGTCACCCTGGAGGGCAGCGCGGGCCAGGGCAGGATTGTCATCCGCTACCACAATGCAGACGAACGGGAGCGGCTGATCGAGCAGCTCCTGGGTCTTGGCAGCTGATTGCTCCGGCTGGAAAGAGGCATAAGATGGCGACCTTGCTCCAGGAAAGACAGCGGAAAGAAGAGACTTACCAGCGGCTGACCGCCTTCTTCCTTCCCCTTCTGGCCTTTTACTTCGCCTACGCGGCTCACGGCCTCTGGCCCTTCGGCAACCGCCACCTGCTGGCCTACGACCTTTACCACCAGTACGCCCCCTTCCTTCTGGAACTCAAACGCAAGATTCTGTCAGGGGACGGCCTCTTCTTCTCCTGGAGCGGGGGTCTGGGGGTCAACTTCTACAGCATCTTCACCTATTATGTTGCCAGCCCCTTCAATCTGCTGACCCTGATCTTCCCCGACCGCTTCATCACGGAAGCCGTGAGTTTTCTGATCCTGCTCAAGATCGGTCTGTCCAGCCTCTTCTTTCGTAATTTCCTGACGGGGGCCTTCCGCCGCCGTGATCCTTCGGCCTCCATCCTGGCCGGCTTCTACGCCCTTTCAGCCTGGGTCTACGCCTACAGCTGGAATATCATGTGGATGGATACCCTGGTCTTCTTTCCCCTGGCCTGCCTGGGCCTGGTCGAACTTGTCCGTGATGGGCGTCCCAGGAAATTCATCCTGGGCCTGACCCTCATGCTGGTCACCAACTACTACACGGCTTTCTTCGCCTGTGTCTTCCTCTTTTTCTTCTTCTTCGTTCTGCAGGTTCAGATGGGCAGCCCAAAAGGAGTCCGGCCCTTCTTTATCCGTCTGGGGAAATTTGCCGGCTATTCGGTTCTGTCCGGCCTCCTGTCAGCTGTGGTCCTCTGGCCTACAGCCAAGGCCCTGGCCATTACTTCAGCAGCAGGGGACACCTTCCCTTACGGTTTTACCTTCCAGCAGCCTCTGCTGGAAGTTCTGGGGCGGATGACGCCTCTTCGGGCACCCCATATTATGTCCGGCCTCCCCAACATCTTCGCGGGATTCTTCATCCTGCTTCTGGTTCCGGCTTTTTTCGCCGCCAGGTCCCGGCCTCTTCGCGTCCGTGCCGCCTACGGACTCCTTCTGGGCTTTCTCTTCTTCTCCTTCCAGTCCCGGACTCTGAGTTTTCTCTGGCATGGCGGCCATTACCCCAACTCCCTGGATTTCCGCTACGCCTTCGTCTTTATTCTTCTTGTCCTGACCATGGCTTACCAGGCCATGGGGGACGATCTGGGTCAGGCACGTCTGCCGCTCGGCATCACGGGAGCTGCTGTTTTCAGCCTTCTGCTTTTGGAGCAGCAATACGGCAGCCGCGATACCCTGTCCCATTGGCGGTTGCTGACAGTTGCTCTCTTCTCCATCCTCTACCTTGCAGTCTTTTCCCGCATGCGGCCGGCCTCCAGGCGGCAAGGGGAGCGGGAGCCCGGTTTAATGCGGGGGATTGCCTACAAGCTTTGGGGCCGCCACCAGGTCAGCCCCAGAAAGCGCCTGCTGAGCCGGGGCAGCCTGACCCACCACAAACTGGACAGCCTGGATCTGCACCGCCGCATGCATGGGGTTCGTTACCAGCGGGCGGCCACCCTCCTCTTCATTTTCCTGGCCCTGGAGCTGCTCTTCCATACCTTCACAGCCGCGGCACTCTACCAGCAGACAGCCCCTCTGGGTGACCGGTCCTACTATCTGGACAATGACTACGCCCGGGAGGTACTGACCTACACGTCCTCCCTGAAAAAAGAAAACAAGGGCCAGCCCTGGCGGGCTGAAATCCTCCCAGATACCTGCGTCAACGACCCCTTCCTTTTTGCATCCAACGGCATGTCGCTTTTTGCCTCACCCTTTCCTCAGGCCTCCATCGACTTCTTCTCGGATCTTGGTTATCCGACCAACGGGGTTAACAGTTTTCAATACAAGGAATCGACCATTGTCATGGACAGTCTCCTGTCCATAAGCCACCTGATTGTGCGGACAGACCGCGTTTTTGACGACCGCACCCGGCTTGAACTGGCAAGCGGCGACAAGGCCCGGCTAATGGAGAACCCCCAGGTTCTTCCCTTTGGCTTCTTTGCCACAGCCGAGGCGGGCTACCTGAATGATGAATGGCTGCCCGAAGATACACCCGATGTACACAACCGGCTCTATTCCGCCCTGAGCGGTCAGCCTGGCGTCCTGATCAAGGATTACTTCCGGCCCTGGGAGCTGGAAGGCTGCTACGTTGAAACAGATTACGAACCCTCGGTCTTCCGGGTTATCCGCAGCGCCGGTGATACGGAGTGGGCCTTTCTGGTTTACGATGTGCCCCAGGACGGAATCTACTACCTCTTCTGGGAGGATGAATCGGTCGGTATCTCCTACAGCAACGGCCTGGTTCACGGAGATGAGCTCTTCCATATGGGAGGCAGCAAAAGAGGAATCGGGGATGTGGGCTTCCTGACTGCAGGCAGCCAGCTGCATTTCCGCGTCAGTATGTCCTCGGATTACGCCATCAACGGAACTTTCCGGGCCTGCGTAGCCCGCCTGGATGAAGAAGCCTGGCAGGCGGGCAGGGACCTTCTGGCCTCCCATGCCCTGGAGCTGGACTCCTTTTCCTCCTCTTCCTTCAGCGGCCAAATCACCGCTCCGCGAAACGGCTACCTCTTCCTGCCCACGACCGGCAACCCTGGCTGGACCTTCCGGGTGGACGGGGTCAAGACCCAGGCTGAAACCATCAGGGGAAGCTTCATCCTGGTCCCGCTCAAGGCCGGGACCCACCAGATTACCACCCGTTTCATACCGGACGGCTTTATGGTCGGACTGGGGCTGTCGGGTGTCAGCCTGGCCGGCCTTGTCCTTGCCGACCAGGTCGGCCGCAGACGCCGTAAGGCAAAGGCTCCGTGTTATCATGAGACAGATCAGGACTGAACTTAAATAAGAGGAGTGCGCCATGGATACTATTGTCAAATACCGCTTTGACCGCGAGATGGTCTCGTTCGTCAAAACCCTGGACTTGAAACAGGCCATGTTCGGCTACGACAAGAATGACGTCTATTCCAAATTCAAGGACCTGCTGGTCAAGGCCCGAGAAGTCTGTGAAGAGCTGGTCAGCGAAGCCTACAGCCAGGTCGATGAAAAGATGGAAGCGCTCAAGGCCGCGGCAGAAAACCCGGCTGAACTCGCCCTTCTTCTTGAAAACTGGGAGTCGGACCGGGAGGCTGCAGATGAGCCTTCGGTCTCCGGAGAAGAGGCGGAGCAAGCGCCTGAGGAAATCCTGGCCGTTCCGGCCGTGCTTGAGGCGGCAGAGGCCGATACAGGCCTTGTCCTTCAATTGCGGGAGGAGAATGAAGCGCTTCGCGCCCGCCTCCAGGATTATGCTGATCGGGAGGAGCTGCTTCAAAGAGCGCACGATATCGTGTCGGAAGCCCGTCTGGAGCGGGAGGAGATCGTCCGCAACGCCCAGGTCAAGGCCGAAGAGGAGCTCTTCCTCTACCGGGCCCGCCGCAGGGATGAAGAGGCGGCCTATCTCAAACAAATCCAGGATCTGGAAGAAGAAAAAAAGCAGATGGAAGAGGCCTACGGCACCTATCTGGCATACGCCCGGGAAGGCCAGGCCCTCTTTGAGCAATTGACTGCATACGCGGGCCAGCTTGCCCTGCAGGAGGATGAAGTGAAAGAACTGACCCCCAAAGCTTTTGATCCGCCGGTCCTGTCAGCGGATGAGAGCCTTTCCTGTACCGAGGAATCCATGCCCCTTTGCGAAATCGTAGAGACGGAACCCGAAGGAATCTTCCGCGGACCCGATCCCCAGGACAATCCGGATGACTACGAGAACAAGCCCGAGGAAGAAGAATCAACCTCCTGTTCCGACGAATCCTAATCTTTATTTCCGGCTCCAAGGGGGGACCTTTTCATGGCAGTGTGCGTCATGCAGGGCGTTGTCAAGCGCTACAAGGAGATCACTGCTCTCAATCAGTTTGATCTCCAGCTGGAAGAGGGCGAGATTCTGGGCCTTCTGGGGCCCAATGGTTCGGGTAAAACAACAGCCATCAACTGTATGCTGGGCCTTCTGACCTATGATCAGGGGCAGGTCACCGTCTACGGGGAGGATCCGGGCAAGGCCGGCCGGGACTGGAAGCGGCGTATCGGGTTGATCCCCAGTGACCTTGCCTACTTTGAAGACCTGTCCGTTATTGAAAACATCCGCTACTTCGCGGGCCTTTACGCCGGGGACAAGCACGAATGGAAGGCCATGACCGAGCAGGCCATCGATTTTGCCGGTCTGGACCGATACAGAAACTTCGCGGCCAAGAAATTGTCCGGCGGCCTCAAACGCCGGCTGAACATCGCCTGCGGCATTGTGCACAGCCCGCAATTCCTGATTCTGGATGAACCAACGCTGGCTCTGGATGCCCAAAGCCGAAAATATGTTCTGGACGGCGTCCGCCAATTGAACCGCCTGGGTTCGACCATTCTTTACACCACCCACTACCTGGAAGAAGCACAGGAGATCTGTGACCGGATCCTCATCATCGACGAAGGCCGCAACATGGCGACCGGAACGGTTGAAGAACTGGTCAGCCTGATTGATGCCCGGGAATCAGTCCATATCCAGCTGGTTTCCAAAGAGCAGGAAGCAGCCCTTATGGATCTGGTCCGTTCCTTTGAGGGCCTGGTTGAGGTCACCGGCCAAAACGGCCGTGTCACTGTCAGCCTGTCGCCGCCCGGCCGCCATCTGGCAGAGCTGGTCCAGGCCCTCAACCGGGAATCCATCGCCTATGCATCCCTCTACAGCGAACTGCCGGACCTCAACGATGTCTTTTTGTCCCTGACCGGTAAAGAACTTCGGGAATAGGGAAGGTTTCCCATGGCAGGCTTTCTATCCCATCTTTCCATTCGGGGCAAACTGGCCTTCAAAGACCGGGGTTCGCTCTTCTGGGTCTTCCTTTACCCCTTCCTCCTGGTGACCATGATGACACTGGCCTTCAGAGGCCTGGGGGCGGATATGCCCTCCATCAGGACTGCCGCGGAGGTCGGTCATCCCTACCTGTCTGTCCTGGAGGAGGTGGAAATTCTGGACCTTTGGATCATGGAGCCCCAGGAAGCCCGTGAGGCTCTTATGGATCGCCAGGTGACAGGGATCTTCAAGGCAGACCGGACCCTCCAGATTATGGATAACTCCATCCAGGCCAATATTCTCAAGGAAGTGGGGACGGAGCTGGCCCGGGCAGAAGCGGCCTACCGCCAGGGTTATCAGCCCGACTTCAGCCGGGAATTCCTCCTCAAGGGGGATCAGAAGATCGATCCCATCCTGTCCATTTTGGCCATGACCCTCTCCATGTTTGCCTTTTACTCCTACTTCTCCGGGATCAGCATGGTCGATCATCTGCAGGCCAACCTCTCCCCCCTGGCAGCCCGTTTTGCCACCACGCCTCTTAACCGTCTGTCCTTTATCATGGCAGGCAGCCTGATCAATACCCTCCTTTCCGCTTTCAACATGACCGCTCTTCTTATTTACCTGAAACTGGTCTGGCAAATCGATTTCCTTACCGCTCCCTCGCAGACCCTGCTCCTTCTGGCAGTCACGGGCTGGCTGGGAGTCGCCATCGGTCTCTTTGTCGGTTCCTCCAACCGCCTGTCTTCCAAGGCCAAGATCCCGTTGGGGATCACCGTCATGTTGGTTTTGGGTGCCTTTGCCGGCATGATGGGACCCGACCCCCGCCTCTTCCTGGACCGCTACCTGCCCTGGCTCAACCGCCTGAATCCGCTCTCGCATGTGGGGAAACTGCTCTACCGGCTGAACGCTCTTTCCATATCCGAGGGATATTGGACAGGGATTCTCCTTCTTGCGGGCGCAGCCCTGCTCCTCAGTGGGGCAAGCCTGCTCTTTTTGCGCAAGAGACAGTACAAGGAGCTGTAAAGAGCCATGTCCATCCTTCGCACCTATCTGTCGCTCCTGGTCAAAAATCGCCTGATTCTCTTAGGCTATACGCTTCTCTTCCTCTTTTTGGTCTTCATGATCGGGGGCAGCTCAGCCCCGGGGGGCCAGACCGCCTTCGAAAAAACCCGTCTCAACCTGGCCCTGTCCCTTCCGGAGGAGACGCATGAGCAAGGCGGAGATTTCGCTGATTGGCTTGAGGACCAGGGACATGCGGTCAGCCGCCTGTCCCTGACGGAGGACCAGGCGCGCCAGGCAGTCTTTGAGCAGCTTTATGACGTGGTCTATCTCTTTTCCCAGGAGGACCCCAGGCCTCTTGCCCTGACGGATCAGCGATCTGCCGCAGGCCACTTCGCCCTCTCGATTGCTGAATCCTATTTCCGTTATCGTGATGCCTTCCAGGATCAGGCGGGCTCCTGGGATCAGAAGGCCTTCGTGGAAGTCATGGAGCTTGAGATGCCGGTGAAGATGGCGGAAAATCCGGGTCATAAAGAGGGAGACGCCGCTGCCCGCCTGGCCTTCTTCTCCAGCCTTGCCTACATTTTGCTCCTCATGTCAACCAGTCTGGTTCCCCTGGTCAATCAGGCCTTTTCGACAGCGGGGGTCCGATCCCGTACCACCCTGTCCGCCTATCCCGCGCGCCGGTTGGCTTTTGGACTCTTTCTGGGATCGGGTCTGGTGGTGGGAGGCACGGCCATCCTCCTGCTTCTTCTGTCTCTTGTTATCAGCTGGCCCCACCTGGTCGGTCCGACAGGTGCCCTCCTGCTGAATTACCTGGTCTTTACCCTGGCGGCCCTGGCTTTCAGCTACCTCCTGTCCTCCCTCTTCCAGAAGAAGGCCGTTATCACAGCAGTCAGCACGGCTCTGTCCCTGGGCATAGCCTTTTTGTCCGGCGCCTTTGTCCCCCAGGCCATCATGGGTTCGGTGGCCCTGACCCTGGCCAGGGCCTTCCCACTTTACTACTTCATTCACGCCGTTCCCCTGGCTGAGACGCCCGCGCGGATGGCACCCGACCTTCTGATTCAGCTGGCCTTCGCTCTGGCTTATTTCGCCCTGGCCTTCCTGGCCTTGCGCTGGTCAAGGCGGGCCCGAAAAGAAGGGGTCTTTTAACCTGAAATCTAGTAGTCTTTGCGGATTCTTCTGCGGACAAGAAGGAAGAAGAAGAGAGCCAGGACCAGAAGGGTCAGGAGGCTCAGGAAAACAAGGGTGACAAGACGGAGGATCTGGCCGGAAGTGGCCGGATCCTTTTTTTGGCCTTCAACGGGGCTGCTGGTTTGTATGCTTTCTGTCGGCAGGGGGGCGGGCTGGCCGATTCCCCGCACCAGCGGCGGATTCGTTCCGATCAGATCCGAAACCGCCTGGTAAAGAGCCAGATGATCGGACAGGTGGCCCTGGGGGCCGTCTGCTCCGGTCGTGCAGACAACGAAGAGGAGGCCGCTTATCTCCTTGAAGCTGGCCAGGCAGTAGCCGGACTCCTTGAGCTGGCCGGTCTTGCCACCGTCGATTCCGGACGTATCGATCCCTGCCTGACTGCCATAGTAAGTCAGGTAATGCTGCATGGTGATTCCCTGAGGGTGTTTGTTAGTTGCCTTTGTCGTGTGACGCCGACGGCTCAAGGCTTCCTTCAAAAAATCGTCTTCTATGACAGCCCCCAGGAGGCGGGTCATGTCATGGGAAGTCCCGTAGTTGTCGACATGAAAGAGGCCGGTGGGGTTGGCAAAATGTGTGCCTGAAAGGCCCATCCGGAGAGCCTCTTCATTCATTTGAACGACAAAGTCCTCCAGGCTGCCGGCTGTGACGCGGGCCAGGGTATTGGCGGCATCACATCCCGAACTGATCAGGAGACCGTAGATCAGGTCCCTGTAACTGACCACTTCGCCTGTCTGGAAACCGGCCACCGAGGCGTTCAATGCCGCCAGGCCTTCCAGGTCGGCCGGCCGGACCGTGGCCTGGTCATCCAGACTGCGGCCCTTGTCTTCCAGGAGGCGGACGGCAAGCCAGGCGGTCATCATCTTGGTCAGGGACGCCATATAGACGGTCTCATCCTGGCGATAATGCAGGAGATCCACCGCTTTGCCGTCCATGTAGACCAGAAGGCAGGCCGTCCGCGATTGCAGGTCATCGCGGTCCAGGCCCAGGGCCTGACCATTGATCTGGCCGGTCTCGAAAGGATCCGTCTCCTGGGCACGAACAGGCAGGGCAAGACCTGTCAGGAAGATAGTCAAGGAGAGCAGGACCCCCAGGAAAAGACGGGAATGGAAGCGGGTCACGGCCTCAGGGTCTCCAGAAGACGCAGAGCCAAAGGCAGTCGGCCGAGGTACGGGTCACCTGGTGGCGCATATGGGCGGGGATAAAAAGATGGTCACCCATTCGCAGGGTCCGGGTTTCTTCCTGGTCAAGCAGAAGAATATCTGCGTTCCCCTGGAGGACCAGCACCCATTCATGCTCTTCCTGATCGTAGACGGGGCTGGTCTGGCCGGAAGAAGCGATCCGTTCCACCCGGAAACCCTCCGTCTCAAAGAGGCGGTCAGCAAATTCAGTCTCAGGGTCAAAAACCAAGCCGGAAAAGAGGTTATTTATGTCCATGGTTTCCTTAGAATAACAGGAAAAGAGACTCTCTTGAACGGGAGAATCAGTTAAACTGAAAAAGTGAAGGGGGAGCCGCCATGGAAGACCAAGCCATTGAATACCGGGTGATCGAGTACGGCAGTCCGGATTATGAGCAGACACTTGAGCTCCGCGACGCCTGCCTGCGGCGGCCCTGGGGGACGTCCATCGCCGATGACGACCTGATCGGAGAGGAAGACGACTTCATCTACGGGGCCTTCCAGGGCACCAGACTGGTGGGTATGGCTATTTTGCAGGACCGGGGAGACCGCTGGAACAAGCTCCGCTACATGGCGGTTGATCAGGATTTTCGCAGGCTGGGCATCGGTTCGGTCATCGCCCGGGCTTTTGAGACGCGGTCCAGAGCTGCCGGCAAGGCAGGCATCCGCCTGGCAGCCAGAACCCACGTAGTAGCTTTTTATGAAACCCTGGGATATAAGCTGGACGGCCAACCTTTCGTACCCGACCATATTCCCATTCCCCATATCCATATGATTCTGCGCTTTGATCAGGGATCCGGCCCCCATTCTTAGCCCTCTTTCACGCAGGTAACGGGCGGGAGCCCGGAGGTTTGCTAAACTAGTCCGGTGGGCGGAAGGTTCCCTGCCCGCCATGAGGTGAGCGTAAGATGAATGCGGCAGTTTTACAGGATATGTTAATCGGTACCGGCGTAGTGGGCGGCTTTTTGCTCCTGGGCGCCTTTCTCAGGGCCAAGGTGCCTCTTTTCCGCCGCTGGCTCCTGCCGGCATCCGTTATCGGCGGCTTTTTAGGTCTGCTTCTGGGGCCGCCTATCTGGGGCTCGCGGGCACCGCTTCCCTTCCCCGACGAATGGATGGCTCTCTGGGAGGCCCTGCCGGTTGTCCTGATTGTTCCCGTCTTCTCCGCGGCACCTCTGGGGGCCTCCATGGACCCTGCCAAAAAACGCCGCCGCCTGCGCGATATGGCCCCCATCGTCCTCCTGATGACCGGTATCTTCTCTTTGGGCGGCAGCATCCAGTACATCCTGGGCTACGGCGTCAATCTGGCCATAACCGCCGTCAGGCCGGAGACCGGCCTCTATCGGACCTTCGGCTATGAACTGCCTCAGGGCTTCGCCGGCGGGCACGGTACGGCAACTGCCGTTGGCAGTATCCTCAAAGACTTCGGCCTCCCCTGGTGGCAGACAGCCCAGGGCGTCGCCCTCACCTTTGCCACCGTCGGCCTGATCGGCGGCATGCTGCTGGGCATCTTCTTTATCAACCGCGCCTCCCGCAAGGGGCAGACCAAGCTTCTGAGCCGGGCCGGCGTCATCCCTCAGGAGACACTGCAGGGTTATACCAAGGAGATCGACCAGCAGAAGAGCCTGGGCCGCGAGACTGTAGCGGGATCTTCCATCGAGACCATCACCGTACACCTGACCCTCATGCTGATCGCATCGGGTCTGGCCTACATTCTGTCAGGCCGCATGCGCGTCTGGTTGCCGCAGATCTATCTGCCCGTCTGGTTTTACGCCCTCCTCATCATGTACGGAGTTAATTTCATTCTGGTCAGGCTCAAGCTCAACTGGCTGATCGACACCAAGGTCAAGTCCCGGATTACCGGAACCCTGTCGGACTTCGCCATCGCGGCCGCCATTATGACGCTGCCCATCCGGGCCGTCTCGGCCTATATTGTCCCCATTGTCATCATGAGTGTCCTGGGCTTTGTCGGGACCTATCTGGTGACCTTCCCCCTCTATCGGAAAGCCTTCCGCAACGATTATCCCTTTGAGCGGGCCATCATGAGCTGGGGAGTCAACACCGGTGTCATGATTACCGGTATGACCTTGTTAAAGATTACGGATCCTGAATACCAATCACCTGTTCTCAACGATTTTTCCATGGGTTTTGCCCTCATGAGCCTCTTCTCCCTGGGGATCAGCCTGGTGGATTTCAATGTTCTGGCCACGGGCTCGGCTCTGTCC
>JBBAEW010000032.1:0-21163 GCA_041655695.1 Saccharofermentanales bacterium | reverse complement strand
ACATATTGTTAAGATCAAACTTGTTGTATATAGATTTATTATTTTCATATGATTTTTCTTGTATATCCAACAATTCATTCCATATTTCACTTCTAATAGATGATAACTCATTCAATTCATCTATTTGTTTTTTAGTAGGAAATAATCTTATTTGTTATGTTTTCATTTTTATACAACCTTTTTTTGATTTAATTGTATAAGTATATATTAAATGAAAAATACCATTTTTTCCGTTTTTGATATTTAAATGACCAATGTATTGATTAATAGTTGTTTAAATTTTTAAAAATATTTTAAAATGATTAAATTTAATTGAAATTCATCCAACAAACTGAAGATTTGTTGGTTTTCTTTCAAAAATCATTATAAAATTCTATGTTATTAATATTCAATAATTTAGTAAAAAACCTTTAATTTTTTATCAAAAATAGTGAAACCTTTTTAAAAATTTAATATATAACATATTATAAAATAAAATGTACTTTTGAATGAAAAAAAGAAAATTTCTCCCAATATACAAAGGTACTAAAATTTTCCTAAACTACAAAAAATAATCAAATAAATATGGCAAATTATTTAGAAGACAAAGATCTTTATTACGAAATGATTTTATCGAAAGGAAAGGGTCAATTAACAAAAAACGCTCAAGATATGTTAATATTAATTGCAAAAAATACAGTTCGAAGAAAAGAAAGAAATTATAATAATGTAGATGATAAAAATGATTGTATTCAACAAGGGTTATTACATATGTTTCAAAATTGGAAAAATTTTAATCATAAGAAATACGATTATGCATTACCTTACTTTACTGAAATATTTAAAAGAGGTATAGCGGATGGTATGAATTTATTAAATAATAAAAAAAGTTATAATGATGATATTATAAAAATAATAAGTATTGATAGATCAAATGATGGTAAAGGATTACATACTTTTTAATATTGAACTTTTAAATTTTAATATATATGTAAAAAATATATAAATAATATGAATAATATTTTTAAGAAAATAAATAAAGAACAAATTATTATCATCGATGATAATAAATATTATGCTGAACTAATTAAAGCCAATATTTATAAAATAGGATATAAAAACACTAAAATATTTAATAACGGTGAAGATTCAATAGAATATATTAAAAAAAATAAACCCAAATGTGTAATATTAGATCACATATTGAGTTCAAATGGATTTAATGGTGATGACGTACTCAAAAAAATTAAAAAAATTGATAATAAAATTAATGTCATTATAATATCAGGACAAGAAGATGTTAAAATAGCAACCGAATTAATGAAATTGGGTGCATTTGATTATATAATAAAAAATGAAGATATGACATTTTTTAATTTAGAAAACTCATTAAGAAAACTGAATCGTATTTTAATTATAAATAATAATAAAATATTAACATACTCAATATTAATATTATCACTATTGTTTGTATCATTATTTCTTTATTTATTTTTATAAAAATATAATTATTAATATGAGTTCTAATAAATCAAAATTTAATAATAAATATAAACAAGGTTTTTACAAATTACAAAATTCCAGTAAATATTTAGGAGACCCAACTAAAATTGTATTCAGAAGTAGTTGGGAATATGCTTTTTGTACATATTTAGATATGAATGATAGTATATTAAAATGGTCATGTGAACAACCAATCATAACATATCAAGATTTAAGAAATAAAACACATAGATATTATCCAGATTTTTATTATCAAATGTGTGTAAATGGAGATCCACATCAATATAAACAAGTAATAGTAGAAATAAAACCAGAAAGTGAATTATATCCACCTAAAAGACCATTAAATGAAACAGCAAAGGCATTAGAAAATTATGAATATGCAGTAAGAACACATGTAAAGAATAAGTTAAAGTGGAATGCTGCGATAGATTATGCCAAAAATCATAATGCCGAATTTATTATAATTACTGAAAAACATTTAAAACAAAAAGGTCTTTTAAGATAATGAAAAGAAAACCAAGGAATTATTGGACAAAAGATAAATGTCAAATAGAATCTTTAAAATATGACACTATAAATAATTTTAAAAGAGGTAATAATGCAGCATATAGTGCATCTTATAGAAATAATTGGATAAATGATATATGTTCACATATGATACCAAAACAAAAACCAAAGGGATATTGGACTTACGAAAGATGTAAAGAAGAATCATTAAAATATAAAACTATCACAGAATTACAAAATAATTGTTCAACTGCGTATAAAATAATAAGGGAAAATAAATGGAATGAATTATGTTTACATATGGTAAGTTCACAAAAACCAAAGGGATATTGGACTTACGAAAGATGTAAAGAAGAAGCATTAAAATATAATAATAAAAGTCTTTTTCAAAAAGAGTGCGTACAGGCATATTACAAAAGTCTTAAAAATAATTGGTTAGGTGATATATGTTCACACATGAAAAATCCACAAAAACCAAAGGGTTATTGGACTTACGAAAGATGTAAAGAAGAAGCATTAAAATATAAAAATAGATATGATTTTAACAGAAATTCTATGGGTGCATATAATAGAGCAATTAAAAGTAAATGGTTAGATGATATATGTTCACATATGAAAGTACAAAAAAATAATACCAAAAGATGTATATATTCATACGAATTTAAAGATAATCATGTTTATATTGGATTAACATATAATTTAGAAAAAAGACATATTGATAGATTAAAATCAAAAAATGACCAGGTAACAAAACATATAAATGAAACAAATTTAAAACCAGTTAAAAAACAATTAACAGATTATATAGATGTCAATGATGCTATAAAAATGGAAGGATATTATGTGAATAAATATAAAAATGACGGTTGGAATATTTTAAATAAAATAAAAACTGGTGCAATTGGAGGTAAATTAAAATGGACATATGAAAAATGTAAAGAAGAATCTTTAAAATATAAAAATAGAACAGATTTTTTTAAAAAATCTAAAGGGGCATATGCATCATCAAGTAAAAATAGATGGTTAGATGAATTTTTCCCAAATATGATTTAATATATATAATAAAAAAATACATTTATGAAATATATTCAAACCTTTGAAAAATTCACACATTTTGATATTTGTCCTCTGTGTTTAGATAAGTATTTAAATCAATATAATGTTAATGAAAGTGTATCAAATATATCATCATTACAGATAAATGTACCTTTAAAGGGATGTGTAAATGCATGTAAAAGTTGTATAGCTAGAATTCATAGTGCACATTTAAAAATGAAAGAAATAAATAACCAAGTAATAAGTGAAGATGAGTATTTAAATAGTTTAATGTTAGTTAGTAATTATTGTAGTAATGCTGTATTGACAAGTGACAATGGTGAACCTGCACAAAATATGAATTTTATTAAAAAATTTGGAGAATTAAATAAGAAATTAGACAAACCGTTTAATATTGAGTTACAGACAACAGGTGTATTAATGACTGATGATAATTTAAAAATATTAAAAGATATAAATTTAAAGGTAGTTTCATTATCTGTATTTGATATAATTAATTATCAAAATAATTTAAATATTATAGATGTTAAAAATAAATTACTATTTCATTTACCTACAATATGTAAAAAAATAAAAGATAATGGGTTTATTTTAAGAATTAGTATAAATCTTATTAAGGAATATGATAAATATACTATGGAAGAAATATTTAATGCAGTAAAAGAATTAGGTGCTGATCAATTAACATTTAAAAATTTATGGTGCACTGATGATGAAAACCCAATAAATAAATGGATTAAGGTGAATAAAGCATCTGATAATATTTTAGATAAAATATCTGACTATTTAGATAATAATGGCGACAAGATTTCAAGAAATAATTATAATTATAATGGTATAAGTATAAAATTAGTTGATAATTGTATGATGGGTAATTATCTAATAATTAGAAGTGATGGAAGATTATATGATAGTTGGGAAAGTTGTGAACCTACAAACTTAAATAATTAAATATGATTATATTACAAGAAAATGGTAAAAAACCAAGAAATTATTGGACATATGAAAAATGTAAAGAAGAAGCATTAAAATATAAATCTATTACAGAATTTCAAAAAAACAGTAATGGATCATACTACAGTTCATTAAAAAATAATTGGTTAAATGATATTTGTAAACATATGATACAAAAAAGAAAACCAAATGGGTATTGGACATATGAAAAATGTAAAGAAGAATCATTAAAATATAAAACAATTACAGACTTACAAAAAGGAAATATTAGTTGTTATAATATATGTTATAAAAATAAATGGATAAATGAATTATGTAATCATATGGTAAGTCCACAAAAACCTAGAAATTATTGGACATATGAAAAATGTAAAGAAGAATCATTAAAATATGATAATAGAAAAGATTTTAAAAACAAAAGCAAAGGTTGCTATAGTGCTTGTTATAAAAATAATTGGTTAGATGAATTATGTAAACATATGATAATTAAAGGTAATACACACAGAAAATGTATATATTCTTATGAATTTGATGATAATCATGTTTATGTTGGATTAACGTATAATTTAGAAAAAAGACATAGTAGTCGATTAAAATCAAATACAGATCAAGTTATAAAACATATGAATGAAACAAATTTAAATCCTATTAGAAAACAATTAACAGATTATATAAATGTTAATGAAGCCATAAAAATGGAAGAATATTATGTAAATAAATATAAAGATGATGGTTGGAATATTTTAAATAAGATGAAAACTGGTGGAATAGGAGGAGGTAATAAAATATGGACATATGAAAAATGTAAAGAAGAAATATTAAAATATAAAAATAAAAAACAATTAAGAATTAATAACCCGTCAGTATATACTATAATAAAAAATAATAAATGGGTAGATATTTTATGTTCACATATGATCACTATAAGGAAACCAAATGGGTATTGGACATATGAAAAATGTAAAGAAGAATCATTAAAATATGACAATAGAAAAGATTTTAAAGAAAATAGTTCTAGTGCATATAATACATCATTAAAAAATAATTGGTTAAATGATATTTGTAAACACATGATACAAAAAAGAAAACCGAAATATAATAAACAAAAAAGTATATAAATATGATTATATTACAAGAAAATGGTAAAAAATTTGAATATTATGTTAGAGCATTAAGAGGTAAATATGGTAATGATTTACCATCTTTGATACAAGAATCAAATAAAGAAATATTTTTAATGAGGAAAAATCCTAATAAATGGTTTAGTGGATGTCCTTTAAATAATATTAAAGTTGGTAAATTTTATTTAATTAATTATAATTTTAACGGTAATAAGTTATATTGCCCTATTTTTGCTATAGATTATAGAGTTACTGATAATAATAAACATGTTTTATATGCTATCAATTTAGATTATTTACCGTTTGATTATAAAATGATTTATTTTAATAAATTATCAAGTGTTTATAGTAATATTTTTGATAAGAATAGTGATTCAAATGGAGTAATGGAAGAAATACCAATACCAATTAATTTTGAGTCAATTTATAAAACATTAGAAACTAATGGTGGATATCATTATTCTATATCAGCATTTGATATACTTAAAATAGAAGAATGTTTTGTTGTATCTACAAATTTAATGTATTTATTGATACATGTACATATGAGAACTATTAATATTGCACTAATGAAACGATTAATGGATAATTATCAAGATGGTAGTGAAGTAAAAGAAAAATTAAAAAATTTATTAGATAACTTAGATGAATCAGTTAAAACATATGAAGATGATTTACAATCTTATTATAAAAAATTAAGAAATATAGAAAATAATTATAAACTATTTGAATGAATCAATAGAATAACCTTCTTTTAATGGAATTTTTGGATCTACATTAAAATTATCATTTATATATTTTTTTAATTCATTTTCTACGAAATAATCAGGTACAACTTCTGATAAATCCATATTATAAATCTTATTAGCTAAATAAATTGAAAATTCTTGTAATATTTCAGGTTTTATTGCTGATACTAAATTATCTGATACTACAAATGCTCTACTAAATCTATCTTTTATTGGTATTTCTCCTTCTGCTATTTTCATTGATTTATCTATAATTTTTTTAAGAAATTCATTATAGTTAGTACCAGGATTAAATAATATTGGATTAATAATTTTGTTAAATGCTCTTGATGTTCCTAATATATACCCCATTATAGATAATATTGGGAAAAAAGGTGCTAATATAATTGGTACTAGTCTATGTACCATTTTAACAGCACCTTGTTTTAAATCTGTTTGTTTTTTAGCCTGTATGGCATCTTTAAAAATTGCTGATAATACACCAAATGTGAATTTTTTACCATTCTTTTTTAATTCATGTCCTAAATTACCATTTTTTGCGGCATTAAGATAATATTTTATTTCATCTTTATCCTTTATACCCATCCTAGACAATTTATATTTTAAATTTTCTTCATATTTTTCTAAAATTAAATATTCATTATATTTTAACATTTTATTTATTTATTTTTAGTATGAATCATCATGTCGTGTAGAATCTTCACGAATAATGTCATTAACATGTTCTATTGCATCTTCTAGTGATATCACTTTAACTTTATGATAATCATTATTTTTAAAATAATTATCAAATTCTTCATCTGTCATATTTTTATTAATTTTGCGGTAGTAATTATAACTTATTCTATTTTGGATATCAGCTAACTTTTCAGCATCTGATTTATTAATAAAAACTGTTCCTATATCTGTACTATAATTTGTTAATATTACCCATATATTATTTGATTTTATACCTTTAGAAATGGCATCTTTTTCTTTATTAATTAAATCATCCATTTCATTAAATTTTTTAATTTTTGCCATAATCAATCCTATTTATTTTTATAATGTATATATAAATTATTTATTTTTAATATTTTTCTTTAATTCTCTAATTTTTACTATTCTCATAATTCTTTTATTTTTTTTACCATAATTTTTAAAACAAATAGGACCAATTCCCAATTCAATATTATCCTTTACTGTTAATGTTCTACCACAACAACAACAAATTCCCATATGGTAAAATTCCATATCATTTGGGAATTTTTTATCATTTTTAAATTGTTTCAATAACCATTTTATACCCTTTATTGATTCGTGATTATTATCAATTTTAACCTTTTTAGTTCTTATGTAATCAATATCATCAATTTTAATAACACCTAAATATTGATAATATCCATCTAATAATACAGAAATATAATATATTTCATCATTATCTTTAGGTTTTGTCATTTTATACATGAACCATTTACCAGTTTTATTTGATTTTAGTATAAATTTACCTTTACCTCCAAAAAAGTATATTTTAATATCTTCTTTGTTTTGTATTTTAATACCTTTATTTATCATATATTATAATTTTAAAGTTATTACTTATGCAAATATACTAATTATTTTAATAATAATCAATTTTTTATAATTTGAATTATAATTATTTTATATATAACTTAAAATTAATAATATTAAATGGCATCTTATAGACAACAAAGAAACCAGAATTTATTAAATGGAACTGGTATGAATCAAGGATTTTTTAATAAAATGTTAAGAAAAATAAGTAATTATGGTTTATTATATGATATAGATAATACAAAACAATCATTCGCAATTGGGGCTTCAGAAAATCCTGAATCATATTCAAATATGGGGAATGTAACAGAAGGACCATATATGTATGATTTATTTACTAAAAAAATGATTTCTAAAATTTTAGATAAGAAATCAATAGCACAATTAGATAGATCATATTTTGATAAAAGAAAAATATTAAGACAATATTCCATAAAAGATGAAATAAGAGATTTTATTAACCAAATTGCAGATGAAGTTGTTATATTTAATGATAAAAATAAATTTTGTTGGGCATCTGATTTACCAGATGAATTTGATGATATTATAAGAAAAAAAGTTCATGAGAATTTTCAAAAATTATATAATGTATTTGGTTTTAATGATGGTATAACAGCATGGAATCATTTAAAAGATTTATTAATTGATGGGTTTATTGCATTTGAAATAGTATATGATAAAAAACAAAAAAATATAACTGATTTAGTAAAACTTGATCCATTGACATTAGTACCAGCAGCTGATCCAGAAACACAAACCATTGTTTGGATACAGTATCCTGATGATCCTAGATTAAGACGTGTTTTATTAGATGCTCAAATAATTTATATATCATACGGTAACAATCAAGATTATGGTGAAACATCATATGTAGAACCACTAATCAGACCATATAATCAATTGAAATTAATAGAACAAACTAAATTATTATATAATATAAATCAAGCTGCAATTTATAAAAAATTCGTCATACCAGTTGGTGGATTATCAAGACAACAAGCTGAACAACAGATATATCAATTAATGTCAGAATACCATGAAGATATACAATGGGATGATAATATGGGAACAGTAAGTATTAATGGTAGTTCCCATATACCACATAGTAAAGATTTTTGGTTTCCGTCTTCTAGTGAAGGAGGAACACCAGATATATCTATTGAAACACCACAAGGTAATGATTTAAATGAAGATCAGATATTAAATTGGTTTGAAAAAAATCTTAAAAAAACATCAAGAATACCTTTTACTAGGTTTGAAAAAGAATCAGGTGGTGGTAACTTATATCAAGATGCATCAGAAATGACAAGAGATGAAATAAAATTTCAAAATTTTATTAAAAGAATTAGAACAGTTTTTAGGGAAATATTAATAAAACCACTTAAAATACAAATGATGAGGGATTTTCCAGAATTAATGCAAGATTATAATTTCATTAATAATCTTAATATAACGTTCAATTCAAATGAATTATTTGAAGAATGGAAATTCTTATCTAATTTAGAAAAAAGATCAAATATTGCATCTACATTATCATCTAATTTACAAAATGCAGAAGGAGAATCTTATTTATCTATGGAATGGATAATTAGAAATATTATGAAATTTACCGATAAAGATATTGCCGAAAATAATAAATATAAAATAAAAGAAAGTGGATCACTTAAAGGTGAAGAAGGAACAGAAGATGATATAGATATGGACAAACCATCAGGTCCAGGTGCACCGTTCTTTGGTGGTGGGGAAAACGGAGAATTTGGAGGTGAAGGTGAAGAATCACAAGGAGGTGATTTTGGTGGAGAAGAACCATCTCAACCACAACCAGGTGGAGAAGAACCATATCAACCACAACCAGGTGGAGAAGAACCAATACAATAAAACAAAAATATAAAATATGAAAAAATTTACCAATATATTAAATGAAAAAATGGAAATAGAAAAAGGAACAATAAAAATGTCTATTCTTTTTACAGATATTATAGATAGTGCAATTAAATGGAAGGATAATAAAGATGATATGATGATTGCATTAGAAGAACAATCTATCAGATTTGACAAATTAACAAAAAAACATAAAGGAGAAATAATTAAATCTATCGGTGATGCTTATATGGTAACATTCAAGAATATTGAAAATTCAATACAATTTGCAATAGAATTACAAAATGATTTAAAAGATAATCCGATAAAAGTTAAAAATAAAAATATAGAAATAAGAATTGGTATTTGTTATGGTGAAGTTCATGAATCAACAATTGAATTACAAGGATATAAAATGGTTGATTATATGGGAAATGTGGTTAATAGTGCAGCAAGAATAGAAGGTAAAGTATGTAAACCAGGTAATATCGTTTTTTCATCATTTGATGATAATACAAATATTAAAGATTTATTAAAAGACTATAAAGTAGATATGATAAGATTTAAAAATGAAGGTGATGAAGCTAAAAGATCATCAAGGCTACTAACGGATGTACAAAGATACTATTATAAGGACATAAAGGAATTAAAAGGAATAAAAGAAATAGATGTTTATCAAATAAATTTATAACTTTTTTTAATTTTCATTATATAAGAATATAATTATATTATTTTATATTTGAATTATATGAATGAAAATTTTTATGCAAAATTAATATCAACTGATTTAATTGAAGTTAAACCACTAGATAAACCAAATAGTACTTTATATTACATGGATTTTACATATACAGATTTATTAAAAGAAAGAAAAGAAAAAATTGATAAAATTATAGAAAGATGGGAAAAGAAATTAGATCAGAAAAAATAAAAAATGATATTAATAATATATTAGGAAGATTTTTTTTTGAATTTAATACAGAAAAAACTAGAAAACAAATATGTTATGAATTATCAAATTATTTAAACATGGATGTTGTTGATAAAACGACCAAGGAAATGATAAGATATGACCAATTTGATTTTAGAGTAAAATTAGGTAATAATTATTATCCATTAAATGATATAATAGTTCATGTAGAAAGAATTGAAAAATTAAAAAAAATAATAAAATGGAAAGAGTAACTGATACACATGTTTATTTTTGGGGAACAGAATTATCAAATTGGTACATGTGTAGATTTGAATACAAAAACCATAAATTTGATAATAGTGAACAAGCCTTCATGTGGGAGAAATCATTATATTTTAATGATACTGAAACCGCTAAAAAAATATTAAATGAACCAAATCCAAAACAAAATAAAAAATTGGGAAGAGAAGTTAAAAATTTTAATAGTGATGAATGGTTAAAAGTATCTTATCAAATAATGGTTGATGTTAATTATGCAAAATGGTCATCAAATATTAAATTAAAACAATTATTATTATCAACTGGTGATAAAACAATAGTTGAAGCATCACCATTTGATAAAATATGGGGAATTGGATTACATTGGTCAGATGATAGAGTATTAGATGAAAAAAAATGGGAAGGTATGAACTTATTAGGGAAATGTTTAATGCAAGTTAGAGAAAAATTAAAATAATTTATGAATAAACACGAACAATTAGAAAAATTAGAAAAAGAATTAGAAAAATTAAAATATTTACATAAATCTTTGTGGGAATCATATGGTAGTGAATTATCATCTGGTGATATGGAAAATAAAGAAAAAGAATTAGAATATAAAATTAGAAAAATTAAAAATGAAATAGTTAAAGATTACTTCATCGAAAGAGGTGCATATCCAGATTTTGAAATTACTAATTCACCAATGTTTGAAATCAAATATAAACAAAAAAGTAAATTATTACAAGTTGGTACATTGATCATACCAGATGTTAATTATTTTATTTTTAATATTTTAAATGATTTAAATAAGAAAATTTATATTTATAACAATGGTGATATATGGTTATTTGAAGATAATATGATATCTATAAGATTTGCAACATTAGAATGTGATGATAGAATAATAAAATATAGAAAAAATAAAATTTATAATATATTAAATAATTTAAATAATGAATAATAAATGGTTAAAGGATTATACTAAAGAACATTCTTTTAAAACTTTTAGAACAAATGAACCGTGTCCACATAAAGGATGTTATGGTCATACTATAACACCATGTGAATTATGTGGTAGAATAGGGATGCAAGGTAACTTTAAAATAAGTATAAATGATCTAGAAAAAATTAAAAATAGACATAGAAAAATAAATAAATTATATGAGAAAAACAATTGGGTTAGTAGCACACGATAATAGAAAAGAAGATTTAATAGAATGGGTACAGTATAATGCTAAAAGAATAAGTAAACATAAATTAGTATGTACCGGCACTACTGGTAAATTAATAATGGTGGTATTAGATGAAAAAGGATATTCAACAGAAATGGAAATACTTAAAAGTGGTCCATTGGGAGGAGATCAAGAATTAGGAGCAAGAATAACAAATGAAGAAATTGATGTTTTGATATTTTTATGGGATCCTATGTCAGTTCAACCACATGATGTTGATGTTAAAGCTTTATTAAGATTATCTGTATTATATAATATACCAACAGCATCTAATAGGTCAACAGCAGATTATATTATATCATCAGAATTGTTTAAAGACAAAGATTATAAACCAACTAAAAAAGATTATTCTAAATACATTAATAGAGAAATATAATATGAAAACAAATAAAGCGTATAATGGTGATTGTTTAGAAATAATGAAAAATATACCAGATAAATCTATTGATTTAATTGTTTGTGATTTACCATTTGGTTCAACCGCAAATAATTGGGATATTATAATACCATTTGAACCTTTATGGGAACAATATAAAAGAATCATGAAAAAAGAAACACCCATAATTTTATAGAAATGCAAATAGAACCTATTAAATTAGATTATCAAACAGAATCGGAAATATCAATATGGTTAGAACAATACTTAAATGATTCAACCGGTGAACAAGATCATGAAAAAAGAGTAACATTTATGGTAACATGTTTTAAAAAATATAAAGATTTACTATTAACTAATAAAAGATATTCAATTAAAGTAGTAAATACTTTTTATAATCCATTAATAAATGAAATATGTTATGAATTAAAAAATGGTGATATTATAATTAATAATAAAAAATACGAAACTCAAATTAGTAGCGATTACAGAATAAATTTATTTTATTCTATTATTGATCCAGGTAATCCCAAATTAAGAAATTTAAAAATTAATAAATTAGTAAATGGTAGATAAATATTTAATAAAAGTAATAAGACATTTTAATTCTATAGAAAAAGAATTAAATAATATCATTCAATCCATAAAAAGTAAAAAATTAAATGATTATGAATTATTAAAATTACGAAATCCCACTGAAATATTAATGGATATAGAAGAAACATCACATGAATTAAGAAGAATAGAACCTAATAAGAAAATAAGAAAATTAACTGAATTATTCATATATTTTTTAGATAATGAAGATTATATTAACTACCAAAAAATAAAAAATATAATAAAATGCAAGAAATCGCAACAGAGTATGAAAGAAGATTTATTTTAAAGGATTTTCCAAATGATTTTGATACATACACAAAAACAAGAATAGAACAATGGTATTTAACTAAACCAGATAATCCAGTTTCTATAAGAATTCGAAGATATGATGATGGTAGATGTTATTTTGATGTTAAAAAAGGATTTGGAATGGAAAGAGAAAAAATAGGAAATAAACATAGATTTAAAGATTTAGAAATATATATAAAAAATGCATACCCTATGCAAAAGGATAGATATAAAAAACAATATGATGATTATCTTATGATAATTGATATATTTGATGATGGATTAAAACTAATAGAAATAGAATCTAAAAACAAGGATATAATTCAGAATTTTCAACCTTTAGATTGGTTTGGTGAAGAAGTTACTAATAATATTAAATATACTAATAATTATATTGCTTATGATAATTACTTAAAACATTAATCATAATATAAATTCATACAGTCTATTTTAAATAATTCATATCCCTTATTACTTGATACAATTTTAAACCCAAAACCATAGTCATCTTTTGATGAACCATCAATATCTATATCTTTTTGTCTATCTATATTTTCAATATTATATAACCATTCTTTAACAAATTCAAAACATTTATCTTCATCAAACGGTGTTTTAAATCTGATAATATTATTATTATCTTTCCAATACAATATTAATGTATTAACAGTACTAGTAAACCCTATTACCTCGTGATGTGTAGAAAAAGCAATTTTAATGGAGTTTCTTAAAACTTCAATTGAATCTGATTTAATTTCAAATACATTGATTATTGCATTACTATATAATTTATCTTTAAATACCATCATAAATTATTTTAGTATCAATAAATTATAAAAGTTTAAACATTTTTAAAAAAAATTTATATATAATAAAAAATTATACCGTTATGAACAATAAATGCGTTTATATTTTTTTTGATCATAGAAAAAAAGGAGAATACGTATATGGTGATTATAAATTTGAATATGAACCTATATATGTAGGAAAAGGAAATATAAATAGACCAAAACAACATAAATATAGATTAAATAATAAAAATATTAGATTTTATTCAAAATATTTGAAAATATTAAAAGAAACCAACAGTGAACCATTATTGAAAATAATACATGAAAATTTAACAGAAAAAGAATCAAATGATAAAGAAATAGAATTAATAAAAATAATAGGAAGAATTGAAGATAATGGAACTTTAACGAATTTGACAACTGGTGGAGAAGGAACGAGTAATATTAAAAAAAATAAAAATACTATAAGAAAAATTAAGAAAATATCAAAATTAAGATATTCAAAAACCATAGAATATAGAAAAAATAACTTTATCAAAAAATCAAATATTAAACATAATAATAAATATGATTATTCATTGGTCGATTATAAAAATATGAATACTATTGTTAAAATAATATGCCCTATTCACGGTGAGTTTGAACAACAATGTAATTCACATCAAAGAGGTTCTGGATGTCCATATTGTAGTAATAATAAAAAATCAAACAATGATGAATTTATCAAAAAATCAAATATTAAACATATTAATAAATATGACTACTCATTAGTTGATTATAAAAATAATAGAACAAAAGTAAAATTAATTTGTAAGGAACACGGGGTTTTTGAACAAACACCAGAAAATCATTTAAATGGGCATGGTTGTCCAAAATGTAGCGGGTTTATTAAAAATGATAATAATATGGTAGTTAAAAAATGTATTAAAAAACATGGTGATAAATATGATTATTCATTAGTTGAATATACTAAAGCACATAATAAAATTAAAATAATATGCTCAATACACGGTATTTTTGAAAGAGTTGCTAGAGATCATTATTTATATGGTATGGGATGCCACATGTGTGATAAAATAAAAAGAAATAAAAAAGGGGATTGTTAATCCCCTTTTTTATTATTTTACTTCTTCAAAATCAGTATCCGTAACATTTTGATCATCACCGTCTTGTGGTGGGTTATCTTGTGGCACATCCTGTGGTTGTGATTGATAAATCCTAGTAGAAATTTCATTCCATTTCTTAGTTATATTTTCAGTATCAACTTTAATTTTATCAAAATCTTTTTCAGTATGAGATTTTTTCAATTCTTCAACTAATTTTGTCAAATCTTCCTTTTCATTATCAATAAATTTATCAGTGAATTCTTCAATTTGTTTTTCGGTTTGGAATATCATCGAATCAGCACTATTTAAAATATCTATCTCTTCTTTTGCCTTTTTATCAGATTCTTCGTTTTCTTTAGCTTCCCTTTTCATTCTTTCAATTTCATCTTCTGATAAGCTAGAAGAACCTTCAATTCTAATAGATTGTTTTTTACCTGTACCTTTATCTTCTGCTGATACATGTAATATTCCATTTGCATCCACATCCAAAGAAACTTCTATTTGAGGCACCCCTCTTCTAGCAGGTGGTATACCATCTAGGTGAAATCTACCTAGTGTTTTATTATCTTTTGCCATTGGTCTTTCACCTTGTAATACATGAATTTCTACACTTGGTTGATTATCAGAAGCAGTTGAAAATACCTGTGATTTTTTTGTTGGAATTGTAGTACCTGCTTCAATAAGTTTAGTCATAACATTACCCATAGTTTCAATACCCAATGAAATTGGAATAATATCTAACAATAACACATCATCAACATCACCTGATAAAACACCACCTTGTATAGCAGCACCTATTGATATTGATTCATCGGGATTTAATATTTTTGATGGTTCTTTACCAAATACATCTTTTGCTACTTGTTGAACCATCGGTATTCTAGTTGATCCACCAACTAGTAAAATTTCATCAATATCAGATGCATTATAACCAGAATCCTTTAATGCTTTAATACAAGGTTCTTTTAGTTTTTTTAATAAGTCATCACTAAGTTGTTCAAATTTTGATCTTGTCAATGTTGCAACAAGGTGTTTTGGTATACCATCCACTGGCATAATATATGGTAGATTAATTTCAGTTGATGTAGTAGATGACAACTCTATCTTAGCCTTTTCTGCTGCTTCCCTTAATCTCTGATATGCCATTTTATCTTTTTTAAGATCAATACCATTTTCTGACTTAAATTGTTCAATTAACCAATCTACAATAACTTCATCAAAATTATCACCACCTAAATTTACATCACCATTTGTTGACTTCACTTCGAATACACCATCACCTAACTCTAAAATAGAAATATCAAAAGTACCCATTTTGTTATCGTTAAGCTCTTTATCTTAACTTCTACATATTTCTATGTAGTTCAGACTATATCTTTAAGATGTTATCTTTCTTATCTAATTTTGATAATAGACAAATTTTAATTTACCGGAATTATATATTTTTTTAAACTCTTTTTCATTTTTGATTTTTTCATCTGTTCTGGTGTTATTAATTATATAATGAAAATTAGGTTCTAATGTTTTATCAAGTTTAAAATTTAAAATTTTAAATGTTTCACCATTTGAATATGATTTATCAACATACCCTATGACCATAATAGGTTTATATTTATCAATGAAATATTTAAATATTTTACTAATTCCCCCGACTATAACATAATTTAATAATCCACAAAATCTCAATATTTCATAATTATCATTATTTTTTGATAAACACATGATACTAACTAAATTATTATTAAAATATAAACCGATATTAATATCTAATTTGGTTTTCCCTAACAAATGGTTTATGTTTAAAAAATCTATAACTAATTTATTATCAGATATTTCTCTTATTTCACAATTTTTAGCGTATATTTTAATAGGGGTTTTATTTAATTTGTTTAAAATAATTGATTTAATTATATCTTGTTTATATAACCAGTCATCTTCATAAATATGTATTAATTTAATATCTTTTTTTATACACATATCTGTTTTAATTTTATGATAATTGTTCGGTTTATTTTCTTCGTTGTGCCAATATAATCCATTAAATTCAAACGCTAAATTTAATTTAGGTAAATAGATATCTAACTCATATGGTGATATTATATCCCTTTTACCTACTAAAATTACATCACTATAATTATCTCTAATAAAATCACAAAGGTTTGTTTGTAATTGTGATATATTTGATTTATATGGAAAGCATATTGTACAAAATTTTCTTTTGTATTGTTTTCTACTAGTATAGAGTAGAAAATCAATTTCAAAATTATGATCTTTATTATAATCACATTTCATATGTATTTTTCTATTACCATAATCTATATTTAAAAAATACTTATTCTTTTTTAGTTTTTCAATTTGAATTACTTTAGAATAATTATCAACACCATATTTATTTAAACAACTTGATTTTATTTTAAATTGAGTCTCTTTTAATTTGGATATATTATCAACTTTATATTTTTCTTTTATTGATGATAATGATTTTTTTCTAATTAATTCAGATTGTAATGGGTATTCAACTCCATATTTTTTCAAATTTGTTTCTTTTGATTTTTTTATTGATTTTTTACTTAACAAACATGTTATTAATCCATACCTTTCTAAATTAGTGTTTTTTATCTTTTCTTTGATTTGTTCGTTTTTGTTCGGATTTGTCGTACCATATCTTTTTAAAAATGTTTGTTCTTTTTTCTTTTTAATATTTTCGTTTTGTGAAGAATTTTCAACTCCATATTTTTTCAAATTTGTTTCTTTTGATTTCTTTTTAGTTTCTTCTAATTGAAAAACATTATCAACGCCATATTTAATTTTTACGGTACTTTTAATTTTATCCGTAATATCTTTAAAATCGTTATATTTTTCACGCTTAGTGGATATCATTTTCTCTGAATTTACATAATTTTCATCACCATATTTTTCCATTTTTGTTTTTTTCGCTTTAATTGAGCTACATTTATTACACAAATATGGATCATTATATGTTGAATATTGTATTTCTTTAATAATTTCACAATTATTACATTTAACCGATATCATAGCGTGACTATTTTTCATTAAATCATTAACATTTACCCATATACTTTCATTTCTCTTAGTTGTAATATAACCTAAAGATTGGTAATATGCTTTTTGTCGGTTATTTATTCTCATTAATACTTTTTCTGTTAATATCATAAAATTTTTTTTTATTATATATAAATTTTATGATGTAAAAAATACTAATGGACAAACTTTATTTATCTATTATCAAAATTTCAAAGAACGATTTCGTTCATATGTCTTTGTGACATACACATCTTATCCATTTTTCGTGGGAATTTTATCATATGAATAATTCACTTAGATTACTTTTCCTAGTCGTTGAACCTTTTTCCTCTTTCAAGGAAACTTGGCTGCTGATTGTCCAATTCTTTAATTTTTTAAACCATCACACTTATAATTACTTATTATGTTGTGGTATTAAAGACTCTAAGGAGTTTCCAGCAATTTAATGGATTTTAAATATTTAAAAGAACGATATTCTAAATACTAACGGGAGGCAGTCATTTTAATTTTTACCACCCAAATCAAACACAGCAATCTTTTTATCACCTTTAACTTTATCCATTCCATATGAAAGTGATGCTGCAGTTGGTTCATTAATAATTCTTAATACATTAAGACCTGCAATTTCCCCTGCTTCTTTTGTAGCAGTTCTTTCTTGATCGTTAAAATAAGCAGGAACAGTAATAACTACATCTTTAACTTCTGTGCCTAAGTATTCTTCTGCTGTTTTTTTCATTTTTTGTAATGTCATAGCAGAAATTTCTTGTGGTGTATAATCTCTACCATTTACTTCAACTACAGCCATTTTATTTTTACCTTCTTTTACCTTAAATGGGAAATATAAATCTTTAACATCTTTATATTTTTTACCAATTAATCGTTTAACACTAAATATAGTGTTTTCGTTAGTAATCATTTGTCTTTTTGCTGGATCACCAACTTTAATTTCACCGTTAGGTAAAAATCCAATAATAGAAGGTGTTGTTCTTTTACCCTCACTGTTAGCAATCACTGTTGATTGACCATTTTCAATAACAGATACACACGAATTTGTTGTACCCAAATCAATTCCTATTACTTTACCCATAATTTAATTTATTTTATTTTTTAGTTAATATTATTTGTTTAGTATTTATCAATTAATATGCCACTAGGTTTTTAATGACACAATGACATAAAAATTTAAATAAATATGACATAGATTATATTCATTTAATTATAATAAGTTTATTTTATATCATATATCGATAATAAAAATATAGCGACAAATAAAACAGATTCTAAATTTTAATATATAATATTAAAATAATAATATTTATGAATAATAGAGATATCATTCTTTCAATGAATGAACAACAACGAAGAGAGTTTTATATCAAAAAAAATTATAAAAATATTTATGATGAAATAATATTATTTAATGAAAAAAATCTAAAATGTAATTTATTTTCCCAAATGATTTATAATTATGTATATGATATTAAAGAACATCCATTATGTAAATGTGGAGAAAAATTAAAATATAAATATTTTACTGTTGGTTATAATAAATATTGTTCTAAAAAATGTATTATGTCAGATGAAAAAATTGTTCAAAAAAGAAATGACAAATCAAAAAAAACTTGCTTAGAAAAATATGGAGTTGATAATGCATCTAAAACAGATTCAGTAAAAATTAAAATTATAAATACTAATTTAGAAAGATATGGTAAATCTAGTTATACACAAACGGATAAGTTTAAAAATGATTTAATAGACCATAATATAGAAAAATATGGGAAAGAATATTATTTTCAAACAAACGATTATAAAGAAAAAGTTAAAAACTATAGTCAATTAAATTTTGGAGTTGATCATTATTCACAAAGTAATCATATAAAAAATAAAAAAAATAAGACTTGTTTAGAAAAGTATGGTAATATAAACCCATTATGTTCAAAAGAAATAAAAGAAAAATCAATAAGAACAAATTTAAAAAAATATGGTTATACTAACCATATGATTTTTAAAAAAGAAAATAATTTATTATCAGATTTTTTTAAAAATCTAAAGATTAATTATTATAAAAAATTAAGTAATGATTCATATAATATTTTAAACATTAATGAAAATGATACATTAGATATCAACCATAATGGTATACACGTTTTTAATATATCTAAACAACTATTTTATTTAAGAAATAAAAAAAATGTTGATGTATGTACAATATGTAATCCATTAAACGGTAATAATGTATCTTATATGGAAAAGGATTTATTAAATTTTATAAAAGAAAATTATAACAGTGTTATTATAGAAAATGATAAAAAAATAATAAATCCATATGAATTAGATATTTATCTACCTGATTTAAATTTAGCATTTGAATTTAATGGTTTATACTGGCATAATGAATTAAATAAACCAAATAATTATCATAAAATGAAAACTGATTTATGTTTAGAAAAAGGAATACAGCTAATTCATATTTATGAAGACGATTGGGTTTATAAACAAGGTATAGTTAAATCTATGATTTTAAATAAATTAAATAAAACTAAGTATAAAATATTTGCAAGAAAATGTGAAATTAAAGAAGTAACAGATAATATATTAATTAAAAAATTTTTAGATAATAATCACATACAAGGATTTGTTGGTTCAAAAGTTAAAATTGGTTTGTTTTATGATAATGAATTAATCAGTTTAATGACGTTTGGTAAATTAAGAAAACCATTAAATTCTAAATCTAAAAATAATAACGAATATGAAATGTTAAGATTTTGTAATAAATTAAACACGAATATTATAGGAGGATCAAGTAAATTATTTAAATATTTTATAAATAAATATGATCCAGAACAGGTTATAAGTTATGCTGATAGAAGCTATTCAAATGGAAATTTATATAAGATATTAGGGTTCAAATTTGACCACATAACCAGTCCAAATTATTACTATATAATAGATAAAATAAGAAAACATAGATTTGGATTTAGAAAAGATATATTAATAAAACAAGGTTACGATACAAATAAATCAGAACATGACATAATGTTAGAAAGAGAATATTATAGAATATACAATAGTGGCAATTATAAATTTTTATATTAATGATATTAAAAAATTGAATTTATTTATCCATTTTCGATATTTTATATAACTTATTCATTGACAGTAGATTGTTGTTAAATTTTATGAACATTAAAAATTAATATATAGTATTATCCATTTTTTTAAATTAAAAAGTATTATATTTGCACAAAAATTAATTAAAAATCAT
>JBBAEW010000031.1:0-21692 GCA_041655695.1 Saccharofermentanales bacterium | reverse complement strand
TGCGCAAATCCAATCCCTAAGTCTAGGATATTAGAAAGTGAGGACTTTTTGTAGACCCTCGTCAACGGTATTTATTTTTGTGGCTGCGTATCTTCTCTCAGCGGTATTTATTTATTGGGCGATATGATCATGCCTATTCTGACCTGGAATAATTGGCAATCTGGCTAGAAACTAGTAGCCTTGATTGCTATTCGTTTCTTTATCGATCCCCCATATTTATGAATATAAGCTATTTGTGAACCGGTTTGGGGAATCTTTAACGAATACTTTGATGAGAGTTAACGATGTATTATACTTGATTTATAGGGAGATACGGTCATGAAACTTGCTTCTGTCAAATTAAGAAATTTCCGAGGGTATAAAGAGGAAACAATCATACCTATCCATGATATTACAGCTTTCATCGGGAAAAATGATGTTGGGAAGTCCACAATACTCGAAGCTCTGGAGATTTTTTTTAACAATACTCTAATTGAATGTGAACGCGATGATTTGAACATTTTTGCTGATGATAGGCTTATTGAGATTTCCTGCGTTTTCTCCCAACTCCCAGATAGAATAAATATCGACTCATCTGTTGAAACGACGCTTGAGGGAATATTTGCTTAACGACCAGGGTTACCTTGAGATCAAAAAGGTGTATTCAGCGACGGCGGTAAAACCCAAAGCGGCCATCTTTTTCGTATGCAATCATCCGTGTGTTAATGGCGCAAATGATCTACTAACGCTGAAACAGTCGGATTTACGAGCGAGAGCTAGAGAGCTCGAAATCCCGACTATCAACTATAACGCAAGTACGAACAGTTCTATCCGGAGCGCAATCTGGAATAGTTTTACCGATCTTGCCATCGCCAATGTCGAACTTCTAGTTGATGCAGGGGACACAAAGAAAGTGTATGAATCCATTGCCTCATACCTTCCTGTATTCGCATTATTTCAATCCGATCGAAAAAGCGTCGACGATGACAAAGAAGTTGTTGATCCTATGAAAATTGCCGTTCAACAAGCACTTGCTGAGTTAGAGACCGAGATAAATGACATCAAACTTCGTGTTCAATCCAAAGCTGAGGAGACTGCTAACAGAACCCTTGAGAAGCTCAGAGAAATGTCTCCTGATCTAGCTTCTATTTTGAAGCCTGATTTTAAAAGTGAGCCGAAATTTGATAGCCTATTTAAACTTACATTGAGTTCAGACGATAACATTCCAATTAACAAAAGAGGTAGTGGAGTGCGACGACTCATCCTACTCAATTTTTTCAGAGCTGAAGCTGAAAGAAGGGGAAGAGCAAGTAACAACAAGAATATTATATTTGCGATTGAGGAACCCGAAACATCTCAGCATCCAGACCATCAAGAAATGTTGATTGGCTCACTAATTGAGTTATCGAATTCAGGAAATACCCAAGTACTTCTAACTACACACACGCCCTCACTTGCATCCTTATTGCCTCTGGAGAGCTTGAGATTTATCGAAAATGTAAACAATGTTCGTACGGTAACAACCGGAGATGGAGAAGTGTTTCGGAAAATCGCCGATACACTTGGAGTTCTGCCGGAGCCTTTCCCGAAAGGCACAAAAGCCCTCATATTGGTTGAAGGAAAAAGTGATGTAATCTTCCTGCAGCATTTGGTTAAAACTCTAAAAGAAAATGGTGTTATTGAACATACCTTCAAAGACAAAGGATTCGCGATTATTCCAGTTGGTGGGTGCGGTAATTTGAAGCATTGGTGCACACTAGAGCTTGCTCATCAGTTTAATGCTCCATACTGTGTCCTGCTCGATTCAGATAAAGGAACAGTGGGCGAGAAACGAAACTTTGACAGTATTACAAAACTCAGAAAACAGGGTATTAAGGCGCATTTGACGAGAAAGAGAGAGCTGGAAAACTACATTCACCCTGAATGTGTGGGTAAAATAAATGGCAAGTATTTGGAGTATTCTGACGAAGAGGACGCGAAGAAGATTATTTCCCGGAGCACGAAAGTTAAAGAAAACGATGTAATCGATTACTTTTGGCCGAAAATGACTTTTAAAGAGATTCGTGAAATCGAGAGATACATGGACAACGGTATTGAAAGATTCGAACTTACAGAAATTGTAAAAGATTTTCTTTCGATTTTAATTTGAAGTTTTGATATTTAGCATATAGAGGCAATGCAGAGAACGCGACACTGGAAATACGGTATTCTGACATTCTTCTTCTTGGAATTCCAGTAATTGATCATTCGTAACTATTTTGTCGCTCTCTATCCCAAGAAAAATCTAAACCAAGCGTTTCATCGTCTCGAAAAATAAATTCATCGAAACCTCGATAATCACTAAATGCCAATTTATACAACTCTCTGAAAAATGGACCATCGGCTTCAAGTCCTTTGACGATATTGTTTTCAGCTGCACCGCTGTCTTGAACTATGTCCATCTGCCTAATGGTGATTGGAAGCCATTCGATGATTTTTTTGAAAGCGAAGGGATCCCCAGTAACAATTTCATAGAAGTTGTCAATACTAATTCTCCTTATCCTTTCATGACAGAAGCGCTCACGCCCCGTAGAAATCGCCCAAGGAATATCTTGGCTTCGGCTTGCAATCACTTCAACAAGAAAGCAAGTTGCTTGGTCATCTTGCAGAATTTTTTCTTGCATCCGACGATAAATACGTGTAGCCGATGACGAATTCATTGTATTGTGCTTATTTTTTATTTCAGCGTAGATATGGCGATATTCGCTGATCACGTCAAACCCGGAATTGGGGACAATCCAGCCGTCAATATAACCAAATAGCTTCTGATGAAAATACCCGATCGCATTATTTATTGACTTGTCCTGCTGTCTGATAATTTCTGAAAGGACTATTTGATTCTTGTCTCGATTAGAAGCAAAATACTGAAAAGTAAGTTTGATTGGATCAATTATATTCCGATTAAATTCATTAAGATCCGCGGCATAGGAAGAGTTTAAGATTCCCTCAAAGAATTCTTTTACATGACCGACATATTGATCTCGAGATATGAACTCCAAATCCCATATCATTATTTATGCTCCCCATGAATTGATCTTAGTAACTCCATTAATCTAAGTCCCATATGATAAGCAAGTTGTACTGGAACTGCGTTACCGATTTGCTTGTATTGGCTTGACATAGAACCGTAGAATGAGTAGTCATCAGGAAATGTTTGGATGCGCGCATATTCACGCACTGTAAAGGGACGTGTTTCATCAGGGTGACAACGCTCTGTCTGCTTTTGAGCGGGGCTACAAGTTAGAGTTAGGGAAGGTTCATCCCATGATAAACGCCTGGCCATCCCTCTTCTGCCACCGCCAGAAAAATAGCTTTTCCCAAGATATTCTCTTGCGAGATCATCGGGCAAATCAATCCAAGAACCCCCAGGTGGAACCATATCAAGAATGGCTTTTTTTCTACTGGGATAGGCTTGTCCTTCAGATATGGGTACATCTTTTAGAGCATCACGTAAAACAGGCTTAGGGAGTATTTCATCAGGCCATTCAAATCTGGAATCGTAGAGATTCCTTACCCCTACAATAAAAAGACGTTGTCTTTTCTGAGGGACATTGTAGTTCCATGCGTTTAGCACACGATAATCCAAAACATAGCCGAGACTATACAAGGAATCGGTAATTGTCGAAAAAGTGCGACCTTTGTCATGATTCAATAAACCGCGTACGTTTTCGAGAAGAATTACTTTTGGGGCGGCCTCTTCGATGATCTTAGAAAGAGAATAAAAGACTGTCCCACGGGTATCAGCTAGACCTAATCTTTTTCCAGCATAACTAAATGGCTGGCATGGGAATCCCGCAGACATCAAATCAATGGGATTCCTGGGAATGTATGAAAACAGACTTTTTTCCGCCATTTCTACTATATCTTCGGTGATAACGTTCCAATGAGGCAAATTTCTCCTAACCGTCTCATTGGCATCCTCAAAGAAATCGACCAGTAGTAGCGGTTCAAAACCGGCATGGTGTAACCCGAGGGCAAGCCCTCCGGCACCTGAAAACAATTCGATCACATTGAATTCTTTCTCAACCATTCGCCTTTTCATTTCTCAGTAGCTTGAACGCATGGTGACATGTCACGCCTCTTCGATATCTGATGACAATTCAGACTATTAAAGCTTCCCAATACGCGCCTCAATCTATTTAATTCTGAAACAGTGTGTCTGAATTGATTTGACTTACGTAGACTCAGCAATAATCCGGTAATCATCTCCTTGTAATTATAGCCTAATTCTCACTCCTGAATCCGTCGTGATCGCAAATAATCCCCGCTTCCGATAATGCAACCAAGTTAACGACAATCTATGGAAAAAGATTGCCGACCAAGACGTTGCCTTATAGATAAAGCAATCAATAGTCCACATAATGGTAAGTGTCAGAGAATTCGGATCGGATGGACAAACTTACGTTTCTAGCACCGTGAATAGCTAAAAAAGCACGATTCTTTCTTGCCCGGTTTTCCAACCAATCATGTATGATTCTCTCGTTCAATCAGGAGGTGAAGTGCCGGAAACATTTCTGTGTCCACAATGTAACTCTTTTCTCAAGGCATCAGTCTTGCCCTTTTGCTTTCAATTTGATGTAAACAACAATTTGATCCGAAAACTTCCCAACTCAGGCATCTTTTCTTGGCCACATTCCAGAAAGATCCAATGCTATGGCATCCAAATTTCCACTGCTTTCTCAGCCAAAAATTGCGCTCTTCCAACTATCTGCACCTCATCCCATTTGTTTTCATCAAGGAAAGAGGATAGGATCTCTATTCCTTGTGAGTAGCTTTTTAAGCCTCCCTTACTATTCGCACCCTTCTTTTTCATCGTCCAATTGGCATCCCTGATGGACGCATTCAAAGCTTGGGTAATAATGGTCAAGTTCCCCAAAGTCAACAATAAACGATCCCTGTCTTCTTTAGAAAACGGTTCCTTAGGATTCGTCCAGTTGTTATACCACTTCTTGGGCATGATGTGTTCAAGGCTGTATTTGCTTAGTCCCAACAATTGGGTAGAATGTCGCTTCGGATCTCGTATTTTCGTTTCGATCATGTAAAGAACGCCCCTTGCGTTCTTGTTGGTCAAGATTTCTTCCTCAAAAGCTCGATACACATGTTCATCTGAGGGCATTCTATATACGGGTTCTTCTCGTGCTGTCAATTGTTCTTTTAGTTCACCGTTTGTGAGAATACGTCGTAGAATCAGTCGATCGGTGAACAGTTGATTATAAGCTTTCGTTGATGCACGGGCAATGATGCGCCTCATAATATAGGCCTCGAGGTAGCGATACAGTTCATTTTTCACAGAAACATCAGGCACATTTTGCTCAACAAAGAGTACGTAGGGAATCAAGGTAGTTGTGTCAAGACCAAAAATTATGGCGTTAAGGCGTTCAATGCCTGCCTCTGCTGATAGCGATTCATCGACAATATCAGGATTAATAGAGTTAAAAAAGGTATTTGCATATTGATGGATTTCCTTCAGTATGCCTTCTTTGTTATCGCCAAGATAATTTTTGATGAATCTCTTATATGAGTCAAACAATTTTTCAACTTTCGAAAACGCTTGTTTATCAATCGCACTCACTCCCAGTGAACGATCTTGAATTTTAATCTGTAAAAATGAGAAGAAGAACAAATCAATGAGAGATCTTTTCATATTACCGGTTGTAATCTCACGATCCCAATACTTTCGAGCCTCATCATCTTTTTCAAACACATCTTTCCAGTAGGACTCGTAGCTTGCTAGCTCATCGCGCCGAAAAAAATAGTTCTTAAGTAGCTCCGCAGTTGTTAGTCGAACCCCGAGTGAATTAATGGTGTCAAATATCTGTTGCTCATCGTCATCGGCTAGGAGATCAATTAACACGAAGTGCAACCAATCTCCAACAGTGAAATCCACTTTACTTGGTTCAATCTTGTCATCAAAATATCGATATGCTCGAGAAATCCTATCTGTACCTTCAACATATTCTCCACTGCCAGCTTTCATAATGTTTCCAAATGAAATTTCGTCTTTTTGGCTCGGTTTGAGAACTGGGTTGTCATCATCAAGCCTAAATCGTTTGTTGTAACGATGCATCTCCTCGTTCTTCTGGCAAAGCACTTTAAACAATATATTCAGGGTCATTAGACGTTGTTGACCATCTATGACCGTTCGAACATCGCCGACTCTTCCATCTGTAGGTGTTGATTCTTGTTTCAAAATGACAGGGCCTAAGAAATAGGGCATGCCGATCACGCTGGCTTCCGTAACATCCTCGAGAAGTCGCTCCCATTCAGGTTCATCCCACACATAGTCGCGTTGGAAAAAAGGAATCTCCAACACCCTATTTCCTGTAAAAATCTCAAACACTGATCTCTTATGCGCGTCCATTACACCCTCTACCTCTCCTCAGATGAAATACCAAAGGTTCGCGTAATCGTTTTGTGAAATGTGGTTCATCTATTCCAACAACCCCATCTCCTCCAATACCCCTACATATGCCGCCACAAACTCCATATCCCCCTCACCTGCCTCTATCATGACTTGTTTTCCAATTTCATACAAACTCCGCTTACTATCCATGTAATACTGGATCAGGAGCTCCAGGGTATAGGCATTCTTAACCCGTTTATGCTGCTTGTCTTTGTAATCTTTACAAGCTTTGAGCAGTTCTGGATCGTGAGAGGCAAATTCCTCCAATCGGAGAATAGGAGACTTGAACTTGCGTTGGGGTATGGTGCTGTATTCTTCCGGAGTTACCTCAGGAATGTATTCATAGGTTTTCTGCTTGGATATCTTCAGGTAGGAGTTGAACAACTTCCCTTTTTGCTGATCAATTAGCAGACAGAAATCTTCCACCGTCTGTTCAAGTTTTTTCTTGTAGATCTCTGTTTTGAAAAATCGCTTGATATCCCGGCAGGATTCCTTGTGGAAGTGTGCGAAGTGTTCAAAGCGTTCAAAGGTTTCCCCCGCTTCCCTTTTCTCTTCAATGGCTTCTGAACAAATCTTGTTGAAGTCTTTCGTTGAAGCTTCCAGAATCTTGCCCAGAACCGACAGGGTATCTCTTGGTTTGAGATTAGCTATGGAGTAGGTGAAAGCTGCGGCCAGGGAGGCCGACTTGCGGAGGATAAAGGGATCCAGGCCTTCCACCGTGTCAGCAGATGTATGGTAATGCTTATCCGGCCACTGGCCCAGCATGGGGGTGGGGATGTTGATGGTTGGGTCGGACAGGATCTGGTGGTCGGAGCCTGCGGAGAAATCGCTTATGAAGTAATTGAACATGGGGACCGCTTCCGTCAGGTTGATGGAAGGGGCATTCATGGCAATCTGATTGATGCAGAAATCTGCCATGGCAGTCACCATGGAGGGCGATGCGTGAGGCTGGCTGCAGATGGTCAGGGGGCCGTAGCCTTCCGTCTGTCTGCCGCCTACCATATCCAGGTTGAAACCGGCCAGGATCTTCTTATTTTGGTTGTTCTTGTCGTCTAACCAGGCATAGGTACCGGCAAACTCGGGGACCAAGATCAGGCGGATAGATCGTTGGAGGGGATCCAGCTTCTTTTGTTCCAATAAGTGTTTCAGGGTTCTTACCATCTCCAGAGAGGAGGCTACGCCGCTGGCATTGTCATTGGCAGAGGGGCGGGGGTGGCAGAGGTGGGAGACCACCAGAATCTCTTCCTCCTCCTGGCCTTCCAGAAGGACCTCAATGACTTCAATATGTCCTGGGTAGAGGCGGGTGTCTACCTTGCCCGTGGCTTTGGGGTAGCGGGGCTTGGTCTTATCCTTCTGGTAATCCTCTTCCATTTGTTTGCAGTGTCTGGCCAGCTCATCGCCTAATCTTGGGGTCAGGACAAAACCAAAGATGTTTGGCTCCTCCTTGCTGTCCCGCCACCAGAAGGAAGAGTAATTTCTGACATCGTAAAGATCTGCCCGGACCCGGGAGCCTTCCACCTCCCGCATGTAATCCGAGATGATACCTATTGCGCCTCTTTCTTTGAAGGCCCAGTCCATGTAAGGGGTAAAGTCGTCACGGATGAAAATCAACTTGCCCTTGAGGTCCAAGTCCTTGTAGTTTTCTTCCTCTGGTCCGTGATCCAGGAGAACGATGTCCAGAGGTTCTTCGGAAAAATCGTAGGGGAAGCTCTTCTGAATGATTGAAATGCTGTTGGCCTGGAAGTCCGCCAGTCTTTTGTGTTCCGGTTCAACCAGATCCAGCCAGGCTCCCTGGCAGTCCCACTCCAGAAATGACTTGATGGATAAATACCAACGCTCCTCATCGAAAGGATAGGAGAGGAGTTGACAGTCGATGCCTTCCTTTTGAAGCTTCTGGATCAGATGCTCTGCTGCCTGGCGGTAGCCCGTGGAGGCCTGGATGCGGTGGAAGGTGGTAATCTCCCGGACATCGTTGAGGATACGGTCTGCATTGATGTGACTGCTGATAGTCTGGATCTCTTCCTTCATGGGGTCTCCTCACTTTTGATACGGCCGCCCAGGCCAATGGCCTCCTTGCCGAACTTCTGACGGATCTGGTCAACCGTTTGATCCAGTTTCTCATAGCGCTGGCGGTCGATTGTATCCAGTTCGTCGAAAAAAGACAGCTGTTCGACCGCCTGGTCGCTTGAGACCAGATTGGAGCCGGTAATGGTAATGCTGCGGACCGGCGCCTTGTCATTCCAGGCTGACCGGATCAGCTCCATGGCTGTGTCCGCGATCTCCCGGGTCAGGTGAGTGGGGGCAGAGAGTGTCTTCTGCCTTGAGATGTTCCTGAACTTGGGATCCTTGATCTGGACCGAGATCACCTGGCATTTGACCCCGTACTTTCGCATACGGGTAGCCACCTCATCGCAGAGGGGCATGATGCCTGAGAGGATCTCCTGGAAGCCCACCAGATCGCGGTCGAAGGTGGTGCCGTTGCCCACGGATTTCAAGTCCTGGTCGGCGTAAGCTGACCGGACCGGACTCTCATCGATGCCGTTGGCGTAATCGTGGAGCATGCCGCCCGTCTTGCCCAGGAGGGCGATCAGGCTCTCCTTGTCCAGGGCGGCCAGCTGACCGATGGTGGTGATGCCAATGCCGGACAGGGTCTTCTGAGTGACCTTGCCCACAAAGAGAAGACGGGAAACCGGAAGAGGCCAGAGCATGGACTTGAAATTGTCCCTTGTGATCACGGTGGTAGCATCCGGTTTCTTGTAGTCGCTGCCCAGCTTGGCAAAGATCTTGTTGAAAGAGACGCCCACCGACAAGGTCAGATCCAGCCGTTCTTTTACTGTTTGGCGAATCCGGTCGGCCATAGCCCTGCCGTCACCGAAGAGATGGAGAACACCCGTCATATCCAGCCAGCTCTCATCGATCCCGAAGGGCTCCACCAGGTCGGTGAACTCCTGGTAGATGTCGTTGACCAGACGTGAGTATTTTGCGTATTCATCGTGGCGGGGCGGGACCAGAACCAGGCCGGGGCACTTTCTATCTGCCTGCCAGACCGTCTCGGCGGTTTTGACTCCGGCTTCCTTGGCCAGCTGATTCTTGGCCAGAATGATCCCGTGCCTGTGCTTGGGATTGCCAGCCACCGCCATGGGAACCGTTTTCAAATACGGATTAAAGACACACTCCACGGAAGCGTAAAAAGCGTTGAGATCGCAATGCAGGATGGTGCGGTCCAAGGTTGGGAGTCTCCTTCTGGCTGAATGCCTTGGCAGTCCTTCTTCCATTTTCTCATAGAAAGGAAAGGCCGGGGCTTTGAAGCTCCGGCTTTTCATCTTCGTTTTTACACTTATAACTGAAAGGTTACGCTAATTTGCGAATAGTTCACTTATATCTGTCATATTCTGATCCTTCAGAATCGGAGAGCTATTCTCTGGTTAAAGACTGATCAGGCGGCTTGCAGAGGCCAGGAGACCTGAGATGGTTGTCATATTGGAGATGGTCCCCGCGGCAGGCTCACCCAGTTCGAAAAAATTGACACAGGTGCCGCAGGAGAGGATCTTGGTGCCCTTGTCTTCAAGCTCCATCAGGTCTTCCAGAACTACCGTCCCTTTGGCCGTCAGAAGGACACCCGCATTGACAAAGATCAGGTAGTCGGGTGTCTTGGGCAGGTCAATCAGGGTAGCCAGATAGCTCTTGATCAGGATCTGGCCCAGCTCCCTGGAGCCGTCGCCCATGGCGTCGCTGCTGATAAGAATAACCAGGTCGGGGTTCTTTTCCATCTTATGCATCCTCTTCTGTATTGGCCCCGTAGGGCAGATAGGTGATTCGTTTTTTATCCCATATTTTTTGAAAGACCTGAATCTCTCCAATCTGATTGTCGTGGAGAATCTTCATGGCTTCTTCAATGTCATGGGGTTCGACCCGCAGGCAGACCCCGCAGCCCACATTGATCTGGCCGGGCAGGGGCATGACCCGGATCTTAAGCTTGGCATCCAGGAGCAGGCGTTCGGAGCGGATGGCCTGGCTGGTGCTGGAAAAGGTAATGATGTACTCCATCTTAACTGGCTATCCTTCGGAGGGCCTCAATGCCCCGGTCAATTTCATCCTCCGTATTGAAAGAGGAAAAAGAAAAACGAACCATGCCCTGGGCCCTGGTCCTGAAGTGCTCATGGATGAGGGGGGCGCAGTGGGCGCCGGCCCGGGTGGCGATCTGGTAGTCCTCCCAGAGCATGAGGGCCAGGTCGGAAGAATCCATGCCCTCCACTGTCAGTGAAACCACAGGCAGGCGGGGTCGGGTGAAGTCACCGTAGAGGGTGACCTGATTCAGATCGCGGATGCCCTGGTAAAACCTTGTAAGAAGCTGGCTTTCCCTTTCATGGATCTGCTCAATGCCTTCTTTGAGGATGTATTCCACCCCCTTGAGAAGGCCATGGAGGCCGTGGCTGTTCTGGGTGCCGCACTCAAAGACGTCCGGCATATGCTGGTTTTGAAAGCGTTCAAAACTGTCGGTTCCGGCGCCGCCCGTCTTGACTACGGGAAAAGTCCGCTCTTCCCTGACGATGATGCCCCCCGTCCCTTGCGGACCCATAAGACCCTTATGGCCGGTGAAGCAGATAATGTCAGCCATGTCGGCCCTGACCGGAATAGAGCCCAGAGTCTGGGCCGCATCCAGAATCAAGGTCAGATGGTGGGCCTGGCACCATTCATAGAGTCTTTCGACATCGTTGATATTGCCCGTCACATTGGAACCATGGTTGGCCACCACAAAGCGGGTATTGGGGCCAAGAAGTGAATCCAGAGAATCAAGGAGCAGGTTTCCCTCTTGGTCGCCTTGGATGAAATCCAGCTGGCAGCCGCTCAGATAGAGAGGTCTCAAAGAGGAGTTGTGATCGGTGACCGTCGCAATAACCGCGTCCTCAGGCTTGATCAGACTTCGGATCACCAGGTTGAGGCTTTCGGTGGCCGATGAGGTGAAGGCTATCTGCAGAGGGTTATCCAGGCCAACCAGTTGGGCCAGGGCTTGCCGGGTCTGGAAAACGGCCCGGTTGGAATCCATGACGGCGTCGTAAAAAGACCGTCCCGCGTTGCCAAAATGGTTGATGGCATAAAAGACGGCCTCGGCCACCTCCGGCGGCCGTTTAAAACTGGTTGCTGCGTTGTCGAAATAGATCATAGGCACTTCCTAGTCGCTATTATCTCACTTGATGGCTCGAGATCGTGAGTGACCGGCCAATGATCACCAATTTCAATGAACTTATTTAATCTTATTGAAATAATCAATAGCCAGGCGGGGAAATTGGAATAGTTAAAGGCCATGCCGGATGGGGCATGGCCTTATTTGATCAAACCTGTATTTGGCTCATTCCCTAGCCGAAGCTCTCATTGGAAATCTCAACGTTGACCCCGTCAAAACAGGACAGTTCCGGAACCAGGAGAGCGTAAGGATCACGCCCGTAATAGTGGGTCGAACTGCCATAAGGGGTATTATACCTGGACATCCACTGGAGTTTGTCGCCCAGGAGTTCTCTCAGCTTCTCGGTGAAGCGGACATTGTAGGGGAGCTCAATACTGCCGTCCTTTTTCAGAAGCAGGGCACCGAAGCGGGAGATGGCCGTCAGTTGGCCCTCGCTGGGGTTGACGATGTTCATGTAGTGGAGGAAGGGAACATAGAGGATGTCCTCCTCCCGGGGAAGACTGGCAAAGTCCTGGATGGATTGGATGTCCATCTGGCCGCCACCGACCACAATGGAAGAGTTGTTGGTGTCGTGGCCGGTCGCCTCCTGGCCGAACTCATCGGCCGACTGCTGATCCCACAAAAAGCCCGTCAGTCGGCCCTGGTCGAACAGGTTCCGCTTGTCACGCCTTCTGCCGTAAAAGTCAACCGGCATGGCGAAGGCCTCCTTGCGGGAGGGGTCTTCCGTCAGGGTAAAGATGGGTGAGAAGACCACCTGGCCGACATCCTCCTCCTTGAACATGGAGAAGCCCCGCTTCATGAGGCCGCCCCGGTAGCCGATATAGCCAAGAAAACCCAGGTACTCAGCCATGGCGGCCGGACCCAGAACCACCTTGAAGGGACCTTCGGGGACACGGACCTCCGGTCTGGTCCTATAGAGTTCGGTCAGCCAGCTCAGGCGGTCATGGAGGGCCTGGCCATCCAGGTCCTGCTTGCGGTAGACAAACTGCTCGGCGTTGATCTCCCACTTCCTCTTCTCCGATGCCAGAACCAGGGTGATGCCGATGTCGCTGGCCCGCCAGTAGACCACCTCCGGGGTGGCTGTGGAGATGGTGGCCACTTCAGCCGCACCGGCCGAGAAGTTGCCTGAGAGGAGGATATCTTCAGTCTCCAGGCCCTCAACAGCCCGGTTGACAAAGGCGATGATCTCATCGCTTGTCATCTTTTCGATCTCAGGGTCGTAGCTTTCCTGGGAGATGGAAGTCTCCATGATCTTGGGCAAGGTCGGCTGGTAGGACATGGGCGAGGCGAAGGGCAGCATATCGATGGCCTTGTCGATGGCGCCTTTCATAGCTTCCAGATCCTGGCTGTCGACCGTCAGCATGGTGGAGGTTTGCTTGTGATCGGCCAGGGCAGCAACCTGCAGGCGGGTGATGGCCTCATGGGAATTGAGGGAAACGGCTGAATTGGCATAGCGCACCATGTGGCTGTCCTCAGCGCTCCACTGGATGTAGACATCCGCCTTGCGGAGGAGGGCGTGATCCCTCAGGATTCGAAGTTTTTCAATGACAGCTTGCGGTCCCATCCTAGTCACCTACTTTCACATGGTCGAAACGGCAGACCGGGACGCCGTGGCCCAGCTGCATAACCTGGCCTGGAACACCCTTGCCGCAGTTGTCGACATACTGAACCTGCCAGGTCGACTGATCGCCCACGGCCGACAGGGACCGATAGAAGTCCAGGGTCATGCCGCTGTAAGCGCAGTTCTTGACAACGCCCTTTTTCTGACCGTCTTCAATCAGCCAGCCGATGTCCGTGGCAAAGTGGAACTGCTCGCGGTTGGAGCCGATGGACCAGCTCTTCTCTCCCGACAGGAGGACGCCCTTCTCGGTCTTGCTGATGATGTCCTCCAGGCTGCCGTCTTGGCCCGGATCCACATTGATGTTGGTCATCCGCTCAATGGGGACGCGGTTGAAAGCGCAGGAACGGCAGGTGCCGCCGGAACCGTCGAAGATCTGCCGGCCGGCCTTCTCATTGGCTTCCGTCACCATCTGGCGGGAAGTGATGGCCCCTACCAGGATGCCTTCCTTGATCAGCATGCGGTCCTGGGCCATGACGCCGTCGTCATCGTAGCCGAAGCTGCCCGGTGAATTGATCAGGGTGGCGTCGGCCCGGGCGTTGAGCTTGGCCGAGCCGTACTGCAGATGGCCGAAATCCTCCAGGCGGACGAAAGAGCCGCCGGCAAAGGAGAGCTCATAGCCCAGAATCCGGTCCAGCTCCAGAGCGTGACCGATGGTCTCATGGACCTGCAGGAACATCATGTCAGGCATGAGGACAACGGACATACGGCCCTTGGGACAGGCAGGTGCCTCAAGCAGTTGGGCAAGCTCGCCGGTGATGCGCTCGGCCTCACCCTGCCAGTGGCCCCGGTCCATGGTCTCCCAGCCGCGGGTCGGCCCCAGGCGGGGAGGCAGGTATTTTCTCTCCTGCTGGATGCCCTCCTGGTCCATGGCGGACACGGAGATACTGGGGTAGATATCGTGGATCTGCTTCTCGATCTCCGCGCCTTCCGTATCGTAGTAGAGAATGGTCCTTCTGACCTTGCTAAGCTGGACCTGGCGCTGTTGGACGCCCGGCAGGTTGATCAGGGAATCCAGGTCTTTCATCAGGGCAACCTGGTCGGCCAGAGAGACCTCGAATGGGTCGATCTGACAGGGGCTCTCAAAGCGCCCTCTGACCGCTTCCTTGTCGGCCAGGCGGACCGGCCGCCTGATACGGGCGGAAGCCGACCGGGCATTGTCGAAAGCGCGCTGGAAGGTCTGGCCTACATTCACCAGATTGGAGGAGGCGGCAAAACCCCAGGCTCCATCGACCAGGACCCGGACACCGAAGCCGCTGGTTTCCGACCGGTTGAAGGCCAGGAAATTCCCGTTCCACATAAAAAAGATGTCTTCTTCCTCTTTTGGGTAATAACGGACATCGGCATAACTCGCCCCCTGGTCCGTCAAAGCCTTGAGTTGTTTTTTCCAGTCAACCGTCATAGGGGTCTCCTTTGAATCGCGCCGGCTTGGAGCCGGCGCGTGTGAATCCTTAGTGGAACCAGTCTAGCAAACCGCGGCCTTCCCCTCAATCAAGCCCGGACTCGCCTGCGGACCAGGAGGGCAAGACCCAGGCTCCAGATAATGAGCAGAAGGCCCGCCACGGGATAGACCCAGGCCTGGCTGCCGGTCGAAGGGACCGGGTCTCCCGTCCCGCCGCCCGGGCCCTTGCCTGCCAGACTGTTAAGGAAAATGCCCTCCTGGGTTCTGCCGGTCTCGATGGCCCCTTCAAAGAGGCTGACGGCCTGGCCGTTGATTTGCAGCTGATAGTCACCTGCGGGCTCCTGGGAAATCTGGAAGCGGATACCGGAAGGCAGGCCGCAGGCCTGGACGGTCTGGCCCGCTTTCAGGGAGAGGTTTGCCACACCCGCTACAAAAGTCATCTGGCCATAGGTTCCTTCAATGATCGGATCGTCCAGGCTTACCCTCAGGTTAAAGACCTGATTGGGATCGGCCAGGTCGCCTGAAACCGTCTGGGACACCTTGAGACAGCCGGTCTCTTCTTCCCATTGGGCGTAGAGGACCCGGCTGGCATTGATCTGCAATGAATCACCCGGCTCCAGAGCCTGGCCCTGGCCGTCCGCCTGGGTATTCCATCCTTTGAAGCGATAACCGGCTCTCTGAAAGGGGTTGGCCAACGCGGCTGTCGAGGCCCCTGCTTTGTAGGCATAGGGATCGTAGACCGGATCCTCCCCCTCGAAGTTGGCCTGGTAAAGAACCAGGAGGCCCTGCCAGAGTGATTTGGCTGCCAAAGGCAGGCCAAAATTCGATATCTCGGGGAACATGAAGGAGGACCAGGCAAAGGCCTGACCGGCCGGCCAGCCCCGACTGTCCGCCTGCGACACAAAGCGGTCTGCCTCCTGGCCCTGGAAAGTCCCGCCGTCTGCATACCAGCCCACAAAGGGGATGAGGACACCCTCCGGTTCCGGCGCGCCATCGATCAGCTCCACCTGGTAGGGAGACGCAAAACCTGAACCCTCATGACTCAGAGCGTGATAGGGCTGGGCTTGAGGAGGATTGGCCAGCAGGAGGCCGGCCCGGGTGTAGTATCCGGAACTGGTGCTGGAGGCGTAGAAGATGTCATCGCCTTCACTCAGGGCCCGGTTGCCGAAGACTCCTCCGTATAGGACTCCGTCCAGCTCACCGCCCAGACCGCCGCCTCTTGAGGCCTGGTTGCCGGAGATCATGCCCTGATTCATCTCCAGATAGCCGGCCCAATAGGTCCAGTCATCCCGTGAGGGCAGGCCGCTGACACCGCCGCCATCGCTGCCTGCCTTATTGTCCGTGATCCGGCCGCCCTCCATGCGCAGGCGGGCGTCCGATAAAACGACGCCGCCGCCGCGGTTTTCCGCCTGGTTGCCGGAGATCTCCCCTCCGTACATGACGATGCCGTCTCCCTCATGCCAGGGCTGAAAGCTCTCTTCGTAAGTCAGGCCACAAAGGCCGCCGCCATTCCTGGCCTGGTTGTCAACGATTCGGGAGCCTTCATACATATAGAACCAGCCAGCGGACATGACACCCCCGCCCGACCTTTTCGTCCTGCTGGACTCCACCGAGCTGCCGGCCAGAAGCCGCAGGGTCCCTTCGTTGGTGATGGCTCCGCCGTAATCGTGTATATCTTCCGAACAGTTATGGTTTCGCAAGGTGACGCCCGAGAGATTCAAAGTGGCCAGCAGATTGACCCAGAGGCCCGACATGGGGACCGGGATATCCCTGCCGTCAAAGATTATATCCATGACCGTCACCGTGACCGGGTCTTCCGGGAAGTCGTCGGGATCCTGGCCGGGCAGATGACGGGAGCTGACCGTCAGCAGGCACTCGTAAGGCGACATGGTCGCCCCCCGGGAAAGAACAGGGCTTCCCAAACCGACAAGCAGGCAGTCATAATCCAGGTCAATGGCGCTTGTCTGTTCCATATCCGCCGCAATGACGATGACCGGCCTCTGATCTTCGACTGCCTGGGCATAGGCCTGGAAGGTGCTTACGACTGTATCGGATTCCTGTAGAAAGCGGGCGGTCAGAATCTGGTCGCCCTTAAGCTGCCTGAGATCGAAAACAGGCCGGCCCTCCTCATCCATCCAGCAGAGAAAAGGCTTGTCCCCATCCGGGGCAGGCGCCTCGGGCATGGTCATGGTGATGGTCTGACCTGTCAGGCGGCTTTGTTCCTGGCCCTTGACCATGAAACGGACCGTCGCTGTCAGCGGCCGGATGACCAGCCGGGAGGATGCTTCCCAGTCGCTCCAGTCTTCCGTATAGCCTTCTTCAAGAATCAAATAGACGGAGCCCTGGCTGCCATCTTTCCTGAAGACATCATTGCCGTCCCAGGAGGTGAAGTCGCCCCCTGTCAGGCTGACCCGGCCGCCCATGAGTTCAAAGAGCGGCCCGTCCGCATCTTTGGCCGCCCGGAAGGTGCCGCCGGAGACGAAGATCCGGGTATTGACCCCGCTGTCAATGGCCGGCAGAGAGCCCAGCTCATAGAGGCCGCCCTTGATCCTGATTTCAACCGGGTCCTGCCAGCGGGTGGATAGTCTGGACAGGGCACCCTCAACCGTGAAATGGCCGCCCTCCAGGTGGAGGGTGTTGCGGTTGTCAGCGACCAGATCTTCCTTGACGTCAAAGGTCCCCTCCTGGATATTGAGCATGCCGTAGTGGTAGTAAATGAAGTATTCTTCACACTCAAAGTCTCCCTTGGCAATCAGGAGGTCCTTGTTGGTGGCCATGAAGGTCTGCCCCAGATTGGTGAAGCTGCCGTCCAGGATCCGGACATGGCCCAGATTCTCGTAAATGAAACTGTGATGACTTGTGAACTGACCCTGGCGGATCACCGCAGATCCGTAGTTCTGACGAATCAGGCATTCCACGTCCAGAGTGCCGGAAGCAATCTCCACGTGGCCCCAGTTGCTGTAAACCAGGCAGTTATTGTAGGAGAAGGTTCCCCGGTTGATGATGATCCCGCTGCCAGAGGTGGACTGGACAATCAGACTCCCATAGTTGTGATGGACCAGGCCCAGCTTGCTGTCTGTCTCCAACTGAGCATGGACCAGGGTCAGACTGGCCCCCTCTTCAATATAGGCGAATAAGGAAAACAAATTGGGTAAGTTCTGAGATTCATTGGAAGCGGTCAGCTTATAGCCCGCAAAATCCAGGGTCACATCATAGCTGACCGCCATGCCTCCCAGACTGTAATAGTCGTAAAAAATCGGATTTTGCAGACGGATCATTGTGCCGTCACGGGCAGCGCCGAAGGCCGCTTTCAAGTCTTCGGCCGTCTGGACCAGGATGATCCCTCCATCGGCCCGGGCATCCGCCGGCAAAACCGCAAAAAGTCCCATGGCCATGACCAGTGCCAGAATCAGGCAGGCAATCCCTTTTGTCTTGTGTCCCAACCTCTTCATACGTGTCTTCTCTCTTTCCTGCATTGCATGTATAAGCCCACTCTGCGCATTTTAATGCAAGTTGAGAGGCCAGAACCGCCTGAATACCGCTTCCTTGTTACCGGAAGGTTACAGTTGGAATAAGAGGTCTGTTTTTGTTTGAAAAGCCGGGGCTTCTGTTATACTTTTGCCTATGCAAGGGTCTTTGCAAAAACCGCCGCAGCGCTGGAAACGAATCGGTGCGGCTTTTTTAGGCGGGCAGGCAGTCTCCATCCTGGGATCGGGCCTGGTTCAGTTTGCCATCATCTGGTTTGTCACCCTGAGAGCCAACTCGGGCACAGCCCTCATGATCATCACCCTGACCTCCTTCATCCCCCAGCTGGTTGTCGCCCCCTTCGCCGGAGTCTGGGCCGACCGCTATGACCGCCGCTGGCTGATTATACTCTCGGACTCCGCCATCGCCCTGGTGACCCTGGCCACGGCCATCTTCTTCTTTCTGGGCTACGACCACATCTGGATGATCTATATCGCGGCCGCGGTCCGCTCCCTGGGCGGCGGCATCCAGAGCCCTGCCATCAAGGCCCTGATCCCCCAGATCACTCCCCACAAGGAGCTGGTCCGGATCAACGGCCTCTACGGGACCATGGATAATGTGGTCCTCTTGCTCTCACCTGTCCTGGGCGGCGCCCTGATCACCCTTTTCCCCGTCTGGATTGTCTTCATGGTGGATGTTGTGACCGCGGCCATTGCCGTCTCCATCATGCTGGCCCTGCCGGTTCCCAACCAGCGGACCGGCAAGGTGACCACGGCCACGGGCAGGGAATCCAGGCTGCGGCCCGGAACCGAATGGGGCTTTCCTTCCCTGGAGGAGCTGGAGGATGCCCAGGCTCAGGAGGCAGACCAGGAAGACCTCCCGGGGGACCTGCCCCACGAACCTGTCTGGCGACAGTTCCGCAAGGGTTTTGCCTATGTCAGGAATAATCTGGTCATCCGCAATCTCATGATCGTCTACGCCCTCTTCATGGTCCTCCTGTCGCCCATCGCCACCCTCTTCCCCCTCTATATCCGCCGACATTTCGACTCGGCGGCCTGGCGGATCTCGGCAGCGCAGACGGCTGTCTTCTCGGGCATGGCGGTCGGGGGCCTTGCCGTCTCACTCAAGGGCAAGTTCAAGAGCAAGCTTGGCACCATCCGCCTTTCGGGCTTTCTGGTGGCGGCCGGTACCTTCGGCCTGGCTCTCTTCGGCCTCGTGGACTCACCGCTCTTTGCTCTCTTCATCGTCCTGGCTTTCGGCCTGGGGACCATTGTGCCTTTTTATACAACGGCTGTGACGACCTTTTTCCATGAACAGGTTGAAAAAACCTACCACGGCCGGGTCTTCTCCCTGCTCTACATGATCGGGTCCGCTGCCATCCCCTTTGGCGCCATAATCTTCGGCCCTCTGGCCGACCTTTTCCCCATCGCCTATCTGCTCTTCGCCACCTCGGCCCTGCAGATTCTGATCCTTCTGGTCTCCTGGCGGGCTGTTCCCCGGGATTTCCGTGAGTAGATCCCGGTTCTTGCCTGCCTTTTTGCCCGCAATTTGCTATACTATCGCGCGGACTGAATCATTCATTTGTTGAATCTCTGATTAGAGGAGGATAGATCACTATGACAGAACTTTGGATTGAAGCCGTACAGGCCAGAGAGATCCTGGACTCCCGCGGCAACCCCACCGTGGAAGCGGAAGTCTTTACCGTCGACGGGTCCATGGGACGCGCGGCGGTGCCCTCAGGCGCCTCAACCGGTGCCCATGAAGCCGTGGAACTTCGGGACGGGGACAAGGATCGCTACCTGGGCAAGGGTGTACAAAAAGCCGTCGACAACATCAACTTCGTCATCGCGCCGGAGATCACCGGCATGAACGTCTTTGATCAGTTCGCCATCGACCGGACCCTGATCGAGCTGGACGGGACTGACAACAAGGCCAATCTGGGTGCCAACGCCATCCTGGCCGTCTCCCTGGCCTGCGCCAAAGCCGCGGCCGCGGCCCTGGACCTGCCCTTGTGGCAGTACTTGGGCGGCCTTCGGGCCCACCTGCTCCCGGTTCCCATGATGAACCTGATCAACGGGGGCAAGCACGCCGACAACAACGTCAACCTCCAGGAGTTCATGGTCATGCCTGTGGGCGCCCCCACCTTCCGTGAGGCCCTGCGCTGGAGCGCTGAAGTCTTCCACACCCTGAAGGAACTTCTGAAAAAAGAGGGCTACGCCACTGCCGTAGGTGATGAGGGCGGTTTTGCCCCCAACCTCAAGAGCGACGAAGAGGCTCTCCAGTGGCTGGTCCGCGCCATTGAGGCCGCCGGATACAAGCCCGGGGAAGATTTCTTCATCGCCATGGATCCCGCCTGCACCGAGCTCTACGAGGAAGCTAAGGCCCAGGGCAAGGACGGCTACCTCTTCTGGAAAACCGGTGAGTTCAAGACCACCGACCAGATGATCGATTACTTTGAGGAACTCTGCGACAAGTACCCCATCATCTCCCTGGAAGACGGCCTGGCTGAAGACGACTGGGAAGGCTGGAAGAAACTTCAGGACCGGATCGGTGACCGCGTCCAGCTGGTCGGCGACGACCTCTTTGTCACCAATACCAGCCGCCTGATCCGCGGAATTGAGGAGAACTCCGCAGGCTCCATTCTGATCAAGGTCAACCAGATCGGGACCCTGACCGAGACCTTCGACGCCATCGAGACCGCCCAGAGTAACGGCTGGACCGCCGTTGTCTCCCACCGTTCGGGAGAGACCGAGGACGTTTCCATCGCGGATATCGTGGTCGCCATGGGCGCCGGCCAGATCAAGACCGGGGCGCCTTCCAGAACCGACCGGGTAGCCAAATACAACCAGCTGCTCCGTATTGAGGAAGAGCTGGGCGAAGAAGCCATCTACGCCGGCTGGAGCGCCTTCAGACTCAGCCGCTGAATCTTATCCGGCATCAATGAAGGCCGCAGGCTCCCAGTGAGCTTGCGGCCTTTTTTTTCAGAGTGTCTGTTCCGAGGAGATGATGGAGATCTTCAGGACGGCCCGGGCCCAGGGAAAATCCGCCTCGATGAGCTGGAATGCCGGCCCCTGGTCCAGGATTGCACCACGGCCTTCCAGGATGAAGCCTGTTCCCTTGTAGTTGCGGCCCTGAACCTCCCGGTTGGCGATGGACAGCTTGATCCGGTCATTGCCCGCCAGGTTCTGCTCGGTTTGCCGCATGCCTCCGACGGGGAAGAGAAGATCCCCCTCTTCTGATACCCGAAGGTAGGAATTCCAGGAGTTGACCAGATGGGCGCCGTCCTGGCCCTGGGTCACCAGTGTCACCGCCGCGTCCGGCGGCGTCGAGATCACTTGCATGAGTTTATCGTCCAGCATAGTGAGCCCCCTTTCTTCTGCCTGTAAAAGGCCTCTTCAGTTTACGCCAGACCGCTTGAGGCGGTCTGAACTGTACCGCTTGTGATCCTACAGGGCCTGCCATTGACGGCCAAAGGCTCACAGTATACTGTTAATACGCCGTGACCTGTAATATAGCAGGCCGCTATTAGGGAGGTTTACCATGGTTTCAAATAATCCCAATCAAGATCAAGGACAGGGAGGTTACCAGGCGCCGCCCCCGG
>JBBAEW010000030.1:0-22937 GCA_041655695.1 Saccharofermentanales bacterium | reverse complement strand
TTAATTTACTTTAATATATATATATATATATATTAAATATTTAAAGTCCTTTTTGAATATTTTAATGATTTTAAATATTAAATTCATCCAACTGACTGAATATCAGTTGGTTTTCTTTAACAAAATTTTATAAAAAATTAAAAAATATTATGAAAGAAGAAAAATTATCAATATGTTATAATTGTGAACATTACAATTTTAAAATAGAAAAATGTTCTAAAATAAAATGTAAAAAATGTTATAATGATATAATAAATAGTCAATTAGGTAAGTGTCCTATAAAAAAATTTTAATAAATATGATAAATAATTTTGAATTATATTGCGAAAATTATAATAATGAAAAAAGATTAAATTGGATAATAGATAAAATATCAAAACTTGGTAAATCTAGTTTGACTAAAGATGAACAAGAATTTTTAGATAATTATAATGGAAATGAACAAGATATAAACGAAAATGAATATGACCATTATAATAAATACATAATATCATTAATGAGTGACATTAAAAATAATAATATCACTGAAAATATAGCAAAAAAATTCATAGAAAAACACATAAATAAAGATGATTTATTTGATTTTTTATTATCTTTGTTAAAAGATGGTAAATTAGACTTTTTAACTAATATACACAATATTAAAGATAGTGAATAATAACATTGTAAATATTAAAAAATATGATATATAATAAAATATATGATTTTTGTAAAATTAGAAATTATGGTAATGCTACAAAAAATGGAATAGACGAGTACCCTCCTAGATTATATTTTATAATTAATTTAATTGAAGAATTAGGTATTGATTATAATGTTATTAAATTCAAAGATAATAGATTTAAAAATAATTATTTTTATAATATTTATCTAAAAGGAAATAGTGACAAAATGGCTATTTCACATCATGATATATATAATCCGAATATAGATAATGCAAATGATAATTCAGCATCAATTATAAATTGTATATCATTAAAATTATTAAACCCTGATATAAATATAGCTATAATAGATGGTGAAGAACCACCGTGTTTAGGAGTAGGATCTAAAAAATTGTCATTAGATATAATAGATGGTTATTTTGGTAAAATATCATATGTATTAAATTTAGAATTAACTGGTAAAGGTGGTGAAACTTTTTTTATTGGTAAAATGGGAAGTAATTTGGAAAATAAAATAATAAATATGTTTAATTCCTATACTTATAATGTACCATTTAATGATTCATTTATTTTATTAAAACATGGTATAGATAGTACAGTTATTACAACAATCCCATTAATTAATAATAAACCAGATTACTCTATTATGTATAAAATACATAGTGATTTAGATAACATCGATTCAATATCTGTTGATGATATGAAAAATTTTACTGAAAAAATAGCACTGAAAATACTAAATTGATTTTTTTTATTTAATATATAAATTAAACTAAAAAATAATATCAAAGTAAATGAAAAATCTTAAAACATTTGAAGGGTTCTTAGACAAATTTAGACCAAATACATCTCACCCACTACCAGAACCAGAAGAAAAAGATATCAAAGGGGAAAGTATAAGGGGTAAAGATTTAGAAGATTTAGTATATAGAGTAATTAGAGATATTGAAGGTGATATGGATTTGTATATTGATAATAATTATTTAGAATTTATCGATATAAATGAAGAAAAAATAATTTGTTCTTTCTCAGGTATACCAGAACCAGGACAAACAATTGATGAAGACGGTAATGTATTAGATGATGAAGAATCAGAAAACTGTGAATGTCCTATGTTATACTATGATGTTAACGGTAATTATTTAGAAGTCTATAAGAATAGACATGATAAATTAGGTAATATTGAATTTTCTTTTAGTTTAAGAGATGCACAAGATGTAACTGACATATTAGATGATGACACTGATATTATAGACGAAGAATAAAAAATAATTATATTTTTATGCAAATTAGAAAATACTCATCATTTTTGGTAGAAAAATTAGATTTTGATGATATTAAAGAAAGATTAGACGATTCTTATATTGATTTAAAATCTGAATTAATAGAAATGATAGAAGAAACATTAAAAAATATTAAAAATGCAGAAATAACAATGACCGATCTAGAAGACTTCATAAATGATTATATTTCTGCAGGCAAAGATGCAAATATGATAGATAAATTGGTTGAAGATAATGATATCTTCAATTTTTATTTAAAATTTCAATCAGAAATAGATGAATTATTAAATGAAACAAAATATATGGATGAATCACCATCTGATAATAATGTGTTTAGTTTATATGATGTTGTCATTGATGGTACAAAACAATCTATTTTAGATATACTTGAATCAATTAAAGATAAATTATTCAAAAAATAATATTATTTAATATGGACATTGAAAATGAAAAAAGAATTAAAAAATTAAAAGAAAGAATTGAGATTGCTAAAAGAATGTCAAATATATCAGACGACATGGGTGATAATGTATTTGAAAGTAGATGGTTATTAAAAAATATTGTAGGATTAAGTGATAAAGAAATAGAAGAAATGGAAAAAACAAACCCCGATTTTTAAATTCGGGGTTTGTTTTTGTATTAATATCATTGAACATATTTTTTAATACCATCTTTTGTATGATATACATAAAAGTCAATTGGGAAATTTAAAGATAATTCATTTTTCATATATCTATATACGTGTTGAACTGTACTTAAATCATCATCCGAAAACCCAACCTTTACTTTTTTATTTAAATATTTACCATAATCATTAACTTTTTTAACAAACTCCTTAATTGCTACCTTTTTGCCATTTTCAGGATTAACTGCCTGTCCACCCATATCATACCTTCTTTTAAAATATGATGATGATACACCTATATAATCACATAAATCTAAATAATTTGAAACTAATTGTTCAAATTTATAATCATTATCATCTATATCGAATATAGAATTAAAATGTCTTAAATTTTTCTCCATATTTGTTTTTTGTTTATTATTCAACATGTTAAATATTATCCATTCTATTGATTTTCTTATTGTTTCAGGTTCATGTCCTCTTGCAGTGGCAACCATAAATATACTACCATCTTCTAATGTTTTTAAAAAACTATACCATGATGGACCAAAATTGTTTTTACGTATAGAATCTATAGTATCCTCAACAAATGCCATTTCTCCTCTTGGTCCCCAATCTCTAAAATCACTAAATGGTTTACTTGAATCACCATCTCTATATCTCCATAAATTGGATTCCCCTTTTACCCATTCGTCAATATATTTTCTAACTTCCCTAAATTCGGCAGTTGATACATCGACAGGTACCCATTCACCATCTACCATTTTATCTAAATGTATTAAAGTATTCATAACTAAAATATTATCATCCCAGTCATATACATAATATTTAAGTTCACCATCTACTAATTTTTCTAATAAGAAGTGTTTATATTTAACTTTAACCATAACACAAATTTTATTTTTTAGTATATATAAAAAACTAAATGTATTTTTTATATATATTGTTAAAATAAATAATATTATTAAAATGGATAAATTATTTGAATCAGAAGAAAGAAGAAGGAGAAAAAGTAAATATAACAGTTACAAAAATATACCCTTTTATGAAAAAACTACAAAACCAACAAGACCAGTAGATTATAAAGAACCTGATTATACTATGGATGGTAGTGTAAAACAGTTATTTTTAAATCTAACAAAAATGCAAATAACATTTGGTAAAGAAGAAACATTAAAAGAGTTTTTTCCAGATGGTATGCAAGAAGATGAACACGGTAATTTTTTCATAAAAATCGGAAATTCTAAAACTATGTTTTGTGGACACCTAGACACATATTCGAGAGAATATAAAAGAGTATATCATATAATACAAGATGATATAATAATGACTGATGGTACAACTACACTAGGTGGTGATGATAAAGCAGGTATCGTAATTATGATAAAAATGATAGAATCCGGTATACCAGGTTTATATTATTTTTTTAGAGGAGAAGAAGGTGTTACTTCACCAACAGGAACTTGGGGATCTAAACAAGCATTAAAATCATATAAGGATATTTTCAAAACTTATGAAAAATGTATAGCATTTGATAGAAAAGGATTTAGTTCTATTATATCACAACAATCATATTCAAAATGTTGTTCTGATGATTTCGTAGATGCATTATCAAATGAATTTAAAAAACAGGGTTTAGAATACGAAGATGATAAAACAGGAATGTGGTGTGATTCAGGTGTTTTTATGGGTATAATACCAGAATGTACAAATTTATCAGTTGGTTATCAAAATGAACACACTTTTAAAGAAACACAAGATATAGAACACTTAGAAAAATTGGTAGATGCATGTATAAAAATAGATTGGGAAAAATTACCAGTTAAAAGAGACCCATCAAAAGTATCTAAATCTTATGGTAGATATAGATATGATTATGATTATGATTGGGATTATGATTATGGATATTATACTAGAAAAACTAGAAATAATAAAAAAACAATAATATATGATGATATTAATAATATGTCAAGTAGAGATATATTTGATGAATTATTAGAATTATTGGAACTATTAGGATATGAATGTTTAAATCCAGAACCATTTATAGAAGCAGAAGATATATATTTCCAAAGTGTTATATATGATGATTTATTTGCTATCAAAATTGTCGATAAAGATATTTATATGACTGAAACTAGTGATCTCAAAAATTATACATATTATGGTGATTTTAATACATTTAAAAAATATATATCTACAGATATTAATAATATGGATAATGAAAAAATATCTGAATCAGATAAATTAAAAATTTATGATAAATTAATTGAAATGTACCCACAATTAATATTAGATATTATTTATGATTTTAATGACAATTTAAACACAGTGGTTAGTAGTGATAACTGGTTAAAACTTGATGATATAATGAAAAATGGATTAAAACTAGAAATGGATTATGCAGGTGAAAATGGATACAATCCTGATGATTTTGTAGACTGGATAAATGATAATTCAGATATAATAGAAAATGTTATTATAAAAAAATTAAGAAGAGAAAGAAAAAAAAATAAAACAAATGATAAGAAATTCTTAAATTATATAAAACCTAGTGATTATTATACTGATAGACAAGATGAAATTTTTTCTAAAATAGTAGAAGATGAAAGAAAATTAATTCAGTTAGTATTATTAGATATAGATATAATGAAAACATCTAAAGCAAGACAAAATACATTAAACCATATTAAAGATACAATTATAAAAATGGGTTATGCTAAAGAAATAAAAGATGGACAAAAACACATAAACCCAACTGAATTTGTATTATGGGTATATGATTATACTGAAGAAATAGAAAAATATTATAAAGATAATCCAATTGTAAAGGACTAGAATACCTAGTCCTTTTTTAATATATATCTTTTATACCCACTATTATATATCCTGTATATTTTTCTATCTAACATTATATGATGTTCACTTTTATTTTTATCATACCCACTTTTTACCAATAATTCTTTTTTAAAATTTGATTTATGTATTCTTATACCATCAACCACATAATAATATGACGGTTTAATATAACTGTCTAATTCAAATCCTAACTTTTCATATATATCACCATTAGAATAACCTATATCAGAAAATGTTTTAATATTATTAAATTTATAAGTATTATTAAAATATTTTAATAACTTACTTGCTCCTCCAATAACAACAATACCCAATTTACTACAAAACCTAACTAATTCATAATCAGTATTATTTTTCTTAAATAACATAATACTAATTAATATGTCATTATAATATAATCCTATTTTTATAGTTGATGTAGTGTAACCCTGTATATGATTATCATTTAAAAAATTTTTTATAATTGATATATCAGTAACTTCTTTAATTTCACATTTCCTTGCGTATATTTTATTTGAAGTCTTGTTTAATTTATTTAAAATCATTGATTTGACTATGTTTTGTTTATAAATCCAATCATCCTCATAAACATGAATTAAATTTATATTTAAATCTTTACACATTTTTGATTTATTATAATGATAATTATTTGATTTATTTAATTCATTATGCCAATATACTCCATTAAATTCAAATGCTAATTTTAAATCTGGTATATAAATATCCAATTCATATGGTTTTATTATTTTTCTGTCATTTTCTATTATTATTCCACTATAATTTTCTTTAATGAAATTAATTAATTGTAATTCTAAACCAGACTGTTTTTTATCAATAGGATTGCACACAGTACATATAACCGTATTTGTTTCTCTTCTTTTATAGTATAAAACCCTATTAATTTTAAATGTGTGATATTTATTACAATCACATTTCATGATATAATCATTATCTATTATATCTATTATATTATCATTTTCATATATTTTTTTATGACTAGATAATATATTTGATTTTTTGATTTTATCTTTTATTAAATTTGATTTTGATGGATTCTCATATCCATATTTAATTAAATTCGTTTCTCTTATTTTATTTTTAATATCTAAATTTAAAAAATTATACTCTACTCCATATTTAATTAAATTCGTTTCTTTTATTTTATTCTTAAAAACATCAGATTGAGATGGGTAATTAACACCAAAATGATATAAAGAGGTATTGATTTTTTTTTGTTTTATCTCATCTAACTGTGATATATTATCAACATCATATTTTTCTTTAACTGTTTTTTTAATTTTTTCTTTTATAATATTATTAGATAATGGATATTTAGTATTATAATTTTTTAATGATGTATTGATTTTTTTTTGTTTTATCTCATCTAACTGTGATATATTATCAACATCATATTTTTCTTTAACTGTTTTTTTAATTTTTTCTTTAACCGAATCTAATTGGAAAACATTTTCTACATTATATTTTAATAAATTATTATTTTTTAAAGTACACATTTTACAAGTGTATTTATTTTTATTTTTATTTATCATATATTTATTATAATCACAATACCTCATTTTTTTTATTGTATTACAATCTTCACATTTTACATCAATTTTATACCTACTACTCTTAGGCAAATCATTTATATTAATTTTTAAATTATCACCTATTTTTAAATTATTATTAAACTTCTTATAATAATTTATATTTCCTCTATTTATTATTAAATCTACGAATTCCGTTAATATCATTTATTTAGTTTTTATTATTATATATAAATTATCTTAGTTTGTTTTAATCAAAATCACCATTTATATACACCATCAAAAATGGAAAAATATGACTATTTATTTTAAATATATAACAATAAATATATTACAAAAAATAAATGTAAATTATGGAAATGAAACCAGTACTTATTATTGAGAGTAGTTCTAATGGACTAATGCTCAATGAAAGTGCATCTGTAACTAAAGATAAAAAATTTATCCTTTCTGGTACTTTTACCGAATTTGATATTAAGAACAGAAATGATAGAATTTATACTAAAGATAAATTTCTTCCACATTTAAATGAATTAAATGAAAGAATTAAAACTTTAGGTGCAGTTTATGGTGAATTCGACCATCCAGAAGCGTTCGATATCTCATTATCAAGGATTTCCCACGTTTTAAAAGATGTTAGATTTAATGAAAGTAGAAATTTAATTGAAGGATCAATTCAATTATTAAGTACCCATTATGGAAAAGAAGCACAGGCTTTAATCCAAGATGGGTGTCCTATTTTTGTATCATCAAGAGCTGCGGGTATAACAGAATCAGATGGCACTGTAACAATTAAAAAACTATTTACCTATGATGCAGTTGCTGACCCAGGTTTTTCATCAGCTAGAATGGAATTAAGGTCATTAAATGAAAGTCTAGGTTTTAACGAATCGGCAAATTTTAGAGTTTATGATATGTCCGATGAGTCAAAAATTAATAATTTATTTGAAATGAATAATAATGAACAAGTCACTCAAGGTCAAATGAATGAATTTACCGAGTATTTAAAGAATGAACTAATTAAAGTTCAAGAAGAGATGACAAAAAATATCAAAGAAGGTAAAGATCCTGAAAAACTAGAAAAGTTATCTGAATATTATGAAAATCTTTGGTCTAGTTATAGTAAAATGACAAAATATCTTGATTATCTAGCAGAAAATATTCAAATATTAGTATCAGAAAACACTGAATTAAAAACCAAAACTGAAAAAATAATAGAACATAATGATTATTTAGCAGAAAATATTGAAAAAGTAATTGGTTATTCTGAATATTTAGCTGAAAAACTTGATAAAAATATTGATTACTCGGAATATATTGCTGAAAATCTAGATAAATCTATTGATTTTTCAGAATACATTGCAGAAAATGTTGATAAAACAATTAAATACTCTGAATATTTAGCTGAAAATCTAGATAAATCAATTGATTATTCTGAATATTTAGCTGAACATACAGAATTTAATTTACATAATTTTGAAATGTTATCAGAATATGTTGATAATAGTGTTAAATATTCTGAATATGTTGCAGAACATGTTGATAATAATATTCAATATTCTGAATATTTAGCAGAACATGTTGATAATAATATTGCTTACTCTGAATATGTTGCAGAACACGTTGATAATAATATTGCTTACTCTGAATATATTGCAGAAAATTTATCTGATACCCAAGCATATTCTAAATATATTGCAGAAAGTTTAGACAAAACGATTGATAATTTAAAAGATTCTAAACTAATTAATGAAGATGTAGATAATGAAGAACAAAGAATTTCTGATTTAAAAGTAGCAAATGTTGATAAATATTATGATGAAGATGATGATATTCCTGTATATGATCAAGATTTACCAGATGAATTTGATGATATAGATAATGAAGAAGAGGAAGAAGGAGAAAATATTCAACCACAAGTTCAAGAAGAACCAGTTCAACCACAAGTTCAAGAAGAACCAGTTCAGCCACAAGTTCAAGAAGAACCAGTTCAGCCACAAGTTCAAAATGATGATATATCTATTCAATTAATCCCTGGTACAACTGTTTCAATTGAAACACCAGAAGGTGATAAAGAAGGTGAAATATTATCATATAACCCCAATGACGGATTCGCAATTGTTAAATTATCAGAACCAGTTCAAGGTCAACCACAAGCACAAGAACCAGTTCAAGGTCAACCACAAGTTCAAGAACCAGTTCAAGAAATACAAGTACATGAATCAAAAATTAGAATCGTTGGTGATAAATTAAATGAAAATGAAAAATCTATTAAAGATAGTATATCACAATTAATAACAGAAGCTAAAAAACGTAAAGCTTTTGACGAATTACAACCACACTTCTTAATGTTCTTATCAGAAAAAAACAAAACTGTATGGAATGAATTATCAAGAGAAGATAAAGAAAAAATCGTAGTAGCAATGAACGAAAGCTCTTACTTATCAGAAAAAGATGTTCTCAATATCATAAGAGAAACTTTGGACACCAACAAAAAAACAGAAGAAGAAATTCTAATCGATGCAATCCCAGAAGATTTAATTGACACCTGGAATTCTCTTAACGACACCGTTAAAAAAAGTGTTTTAGCACAAGCTAAATTTTACCCAAATCTAGTTACATCTGAATCTAAAATGGAATCATTTTGGAATAGTAGAGGACTAGTAAAGTATAATGAAACTAAGGTTTTATTAAACGAAAACAAAAAATATATTAATGATACTAAATTAGCTGATAATCAAGTTGATAAGTACCTTAATGTATTTAAAAATTTGTAATGGTTTGTATATTAGTTTAAAAATGGAAAAAAGTGAGTTTTTTAGATAAATATATAACATTACAAGAAAACAAAAAAGACAAAAGTCTCAAAAATTAAAAAATAAAAATGAATTATTTAGTAGACAAAGCAAAAGCTGAAAAAAAATGGTCTCCAATTCTTGAAGCTCTTCACGTAACAGATAGTGATAAAAGAAGTTGGATGTCAGAATACGCTGAATTACATCAGATTAATGAAAATGTATCTTACGCAGCGTTAGGTAATATTACTGGTATGGGTGGTGTTGTTGCAGCACAACCTTCAACTACACCAGGTGCTCTTTGGGGTGCAGGTGACACACCAGGTTCTGGTGATGTTGGACAAAATCTTCTTCCTATATCTATGAAGATTGCAGCACAAACCATTGGTTTAGATTTAGTAGCTGTTAAACCAGCCGCTTCTCCAAAAATTGATCTATTATTCGTTGACTTCCGTTATGATGATAGACTAGAAGAAGATGAAGATAGACCTCTAGTATTTAAAGTAGCAGCAGATAATGTTGATACATTAAAGACAAATCTTTATGCTCAAATGAAAGAATTAAAAATCACTGAAATGGTTGGTGGTCTTGATAAAAGAATGTTTGTTAACCTTAATGGTGCAACTGCCACTGAAATTTCAAATTTTAATCCTGCAAATGATGAAAAAACAGGTTGGATGGAATTTTTAGGTTTCTCTAGAATTGATGGTTCTCCAATGTTCAGAATTTTCAGACAAGCATTTGAATCAGGTAAAGAACCTTATTACTTCGATGCAGCTAAAAACACATTTGATAATAATGGTTCAATTATAACTAAACTAGAATCTAATGACATCGTTACTATTTCTGGTGTTAGTGAATCAACAGTTACATTATCAGGTGTTTCTATTGACCTAGTATCAGTAATGGAAGACCATATTCCTGGTTTCTCTGCAGGTTGGAATCTTTTCAATGGTATGAACAGACAAGAAGATGAGAAAACTTACCCAGGTCAAATTGGACCAAACGTTTTCACTAAAACCGTTCAAGTTGGTACAGTAGAAATCACATCAGCTCTTAAGAGAACTGAAATTGAAGATATTAAAGCTTCAACAGGTATGGATATAGTTCAAAAACTTGAATCAGTTCTTATTAACGAACTTTCTCAAACTATTTCTAAGGAAATTGTACAGAAAGTAAAAGAACTTGGTATAAAGAATAGAAATTCTCATACTACACCTAAAGTTGGTACAGCTTCTAAATTTGACTTTGATGTTGATACTTATTTAACTGTATCTGCACCAGGTGGAGAAACTTCTCATTCACTACAAAGAAAACTTATTTCTAAAGTAAATAACGCTTCTAACTACATTGCAAATGAAGGTCGTGTAGGACCAGCTCAATACATCATAACTAACGGTAACTTAGCTTCTGTTATGCAAGATGTTGCTAGCTACACTATTAATCCTCCTGTTGGTGGAGCTAACTTAAATACTAACGGACAATTGTACCCAGTTGGTAAAGTTGGTAATATGACATTGTATGTTGACCCTTATATGAGATGGGATGATAATAGAATATTCTTAGGTAGAAAGAACTCAGTTGATCAACCAGGTCTTCTTTTCCTTCCTTATCTAATGGCACAGTCTATATCACTTATTTCAGAAGCAACTTGGGCTCCAAGAATGTTAATTAGATCTAGATATGCAGTATCTGATGTTGGATTCTTCCCAGAGAAGCAATTCATGGCTATTAACGTTAAAGATAATGGTGGTTACTTAATCTAATCTTTAATAAATATATTAAAACGGGGGTGTACATTGTACATCCCTTTTTTTATAAATAAACTTTTTATTTTTTATATATACATAATAGTATGTGATATTAAAAATTAAGATTATAATACAATATGATATTAACAAAAGAGATAAAAATAAAAACAACCAATAAAAATATAACATATTATAAGTCATTGGGTTTTGATATTATATCTGGTGATGAAATAATAATTAATCCGTTACAATTATTAAAAGGTAGTCATCAAAAAATTAAAATATGTTGCGATATCTGTAATACTATAAAAAATATAGAATATAAAACATATTTTAAATTAACAAAATCATTAAAAGAATTATATTACTGTAATAAATGTAAAAGTCAAAAAACAAAAGAAACTTGCTTAAAAAAATATGGAGTTGATAATATATCAAAAATAGATTATATTAAAGATAAATTATCAAAAATTGATAAAAATTATAAAAAACAAAAAGAAACCAATTTAAAAAAATATGGTGTAATAACATATTTAAAATTATTACCAAATGATCATTTTAAGAACCACAACAAATTAAAACAAACAGTAAATAAAAAACAATCAATTATATTTTTAAATAAGTCTATGTTAATACATGGTGATATTTTTGATTATATATCACCTTATATAAATATGAACACTAAAATAAAAATACATTGTAAAATATGTGATAATATATTTCAACAAAAACCTAAAGATCACATACACAATAAACAAGGTTGTCCTATATGTAAATTATCAAAAGGAGAAAAAGAAATTAAAAATTATTTAGATACTAATAATATATTATATGAACAACAAAAATCGTTTAATAATTGTAAGTATAAAAAATTATTAAAATTTGATTTTTATTTACCTACATATAATACATGTATAGAATTTAATGGCGAACAACATTATAAACCATTTAAATATTTTGGTGGGAAAGAATCTTTCGATGTTACCAAAACGAGAGATATGATAAAAGATTCTTATTGTAAAGAAAACAATTTAAATTTGATTAAAATTAAATACAATGATAATATAATAAAAATATTAGAAACTATAATATGATATTAACAAAAGAAATAAGAATAAAAACAACAAATAAAAATATAACTTATTATAAGTCATTAGGGTTTGATATTAAATCAGGTGATGATATAATAATTAAACCGGAACAATTACCTGATGCATCAATTCAAAAAGTAGATGTAAAATGTGACATATGCGGAAATATTAAAAAAATAACAATGTTTTCATATAGAAGAAATATTAATAATTATGGTTATTATTCTTGTTCTGTTAAGTGTTCTAAAGATAAAACAATTAAAACAAATTTAGATAAATACGGAGTTGTTCATTATAATAAAACAGATGAATTTATTAAAAAAATTAAAAAGACTAAAAAAGAAAGATACGGAAACGATAATTACACTAATATTAAAAAACAAAGGGAAACAAATTTAAAAAAATATGGTAAAGAATATTATATCCAAACTGATGATTTTAAAAATAAAAAAGATTTATCATTAATAAATAAATATGGTACAGTTATACCTTTACAAAATGAAGACATTAAAAATAAATGGATACAAACAAATTTAGATAAATATAATGTAATGTATCCTTTACAGAATGAAGATATTAAAAATAAAAGTTTATTAACTAAAAAAGAAAAATACAATGATATAAATTATAATAATAGAGATAAATATAAGGATACATGTATAAATAAATATGGGTATGATAATCCAATGAAAAATGAAGAAATAAAAGATAAATTATATAAATCTTTTTATGAAAAATATGGTGAAAGACACCCAATGCATGTCCAAGAATTTGTAGATAAAATGATAAAATCAGGAATTAGGGTAACTAAATATAAAGATAGTGAACTTTATTATCAATCAACATATGAAAAAGATTTTTTAGATAAATATTACGATGTTATTAACATAGATAGAGGGAAATCAATAAAATATATTTATAATGATAAAGAACACATTTATTATCCTGATTTTTATATTAAAGAATTAAATTTGATAATAGAAATAAAATCAACAAATTGGTATAATATACACGAAGAAAAAAATATAGTTAAAAAAGAATATTGTATTAAAAATGGTTATAATTTTATGTTTATAATAGATAAAAATTATGATATATTTGATAAATTAATAAAATATAAATTATACCAAAAAGAAGATGTATGTTATCAATATAAAATAAAAATTGATAATAAAAATTCTGATAATAGGCAATACGGTAATTTAAAAGTAACTGATTTTAAATTTAATTATATTGATTCATCTGATAAAATAATGTGCAGTAGAATTAAAAAATTTATTGAAAAATATGAATGGTTAGGTAAAATGCCAAACCGACCAACACACAGATTTGTTGCTATGTATGGTGATGAAATTGGTGCAGTAATTATTATGGCTACACCTAACTCATTTTCTAAAATATTAGGAGAAAATACAAAAGACATTGAAAAATTAATATCAAGAGGAGCTAATGCTCATTGGACACCTAAAAATTTATCAAGTTCACTTATAACATGGTCAATTAAATGGATGGTCAATAATACTAATTTTAGATTATTTAGTGCTTATTCTGATACAGAAGCAAAAGAAATAGGTACAATATACCAATCATGTAATTTTATATATTTAGGTAAAAATTTTGGTTCAGATTATGTATATTTTGATTTAAATAATCCTAATATCGGATGGACATCTGGTCGAAATTTTAGAAAAGTATCATATTATAAAAGAGTATGTAAGATAAATAATATTAAATGGGATAATAATTGGAATAGAAAATTCACTATATTATGGGATAATATACCAAAAGAAATTATTGATATATTAAAAACTACAAGAAAAAATGATATTAATAATTTAATAAAAAGGAAATCACCAAAAAAACATAAATATATTTATATTTTAGGTAAGGATAAAAAAGAAACAAAAAAATTAATAAATATATTTTATATTAATAATCCTAACTATAAAAAATTAAAATACCCAAAAAGAAAAGACGGTTAAATTTAACCGTCTTTAATCCCACCAATAATCTATATTATGTTCAATGAATTTCCAAAGTATTCTTTTTGCTTTTATATGTTTATTTCTTGATTTAATTAGTAATTCGTGTTCATGTTTTTTTATTTTTCCTAGTTCTTCTTCTGTATAATCTTTTTCAAATTTTATCTGAATTTCATACATATCTTTCATATCATCACATGGTATAAATTCCCATTTACTTTTACCATATAATTTTTCTATTTCTTTTTGATATTCCATTGCATAAAATTCATCATCAACTAGTTTCATTAATTTTATTGCGGTATTCATTCTTGATACAATATGTTTTCTATTTTCTTCTGTAATATATGTATTATTAGGATTAGAAAACCATTTATGCATCATTTCTAATTTTTTAATATTTAATTCTATTAAATATCCTTTATCAAAATTTCTATCTTTCCATATAATAGGAAACCATATCCATAAGTTTTTTATACCTATGATTATACTTTTTATAAAGTATCTGAAATCATTATACCAATCAATTAATTTCATTTTATTCACTTATAAAATTACTATTTGAATCAATTTGATTTCCTTTATTTTTATCAAAAATATAAACTTTATTACCAGCATTACATATTGACACTACTTCCCCATTATTTATACATTCCATAACTTCTTTATGTCTATGTGGTTTTCTCATAAACATATCTCCTTGTTTACCAAACACACAATCTTTTAAACAATAATTATGAAAACCAAATCCCGTATAATTATACAATTCGTATCCTAAACTTGGCATAGAATTTCCTTGTTTATGATCATAATCAACATAAAATAATATGGTATTAATAGTAACATCTTCTTTACCTATTTTTATAGTAGGATACTTTTCTAAAAAGTGTTTAAATAGTTTACTTGCACCACCTACAACTTGTGAATTTTTTTTAGTTGCTGCTCTAATTACCTCACAATCCCATTTTTTTCTAGCATAATGTGAAGAACCAAAACTCATTAACATTAAAAGTTCACCAGTTTTTTTATGCCTTAAACCTAATGTCAAAGATGCTCCTCTTTTACCATAAAAACTATTTTCATCTAAAAATTTCTGAGCTTCTTTAGATGGTATTTCTTCTACATTACACATCCTACCATAATACCTATGGTTGATCACCCCTAAATCACATAATAATCCACTTACTAATATATCATGTTTTCTTGGATTATTCCATTCAAAACTTTTAATCCAAAGAGTATGAATACCATTTTCTTCATTTTCTCTTGATATATCATAAAAATAAGTCTTTGGTACTTTAGTCCAAGAAAAATCTATTATTTGGTTTTCTTCTATAATATATATTCTATAAGAACCATTTTTACATTCTAAATATTCATTTTTATCCACATATGATAAATTATTATTGTCTAGTATTTCTTTTATTTCTGTTCTTATATTCATATATTTTATTTATTTTTTAACCAGTTATCTAGTTGTTTACCGTAATTTCTAACAATTGCATCCCAAGCTTTAACTTTATATTCTTCTACATTATATCCTAAGCTTTTGTAAAAGTTTTCTTTTCCTTTATAACATTCTGATGCGATTTCTATAATTTCTTTTTCTTCTGGTGTAACTCCCCTGTTAAATGTTGCAACAAGTTTTATTGAACTGATTTTATCTCCTTTACTCATGAAGTCTAAAAGTATATCAATCTTTTTTTGTTTCATTTTAATATGTTTTAGTTAATAATTATATAAAAGTAATGTTTATTATTGATAAGGAATCGAACCTTATAATCCACATCTTTCGGATGTTTCACCGCAATTAAATCGGATATAGGACTCACTCATTGCCTGCGTTTACCATTTCGCCACAATAATAAACATTTATCTATATATAGTTATTTTAATTTATTTTTAATTAATGTGCTAGCAACTTTACCATCAATAGATGAACCGAATTCATCTTTAAGATGTTTCATAATTAAACCCATTTGTTTAATAGAATTAATATTATTATCAGAAATAAATTGATCAATAATATCTTCAATTTCTTTTTCGGTTAACATTTTTGGTAAATAATCTGAAAGAATATCTATCTCAAATTGATTATCCATTAAAATTGCATTGTCAGTCATTTTCTTTACAATCTTTGATACTTCTTCATCGGATACATCTTTACCCACTCTATTGATTTCACCGATTAATACACGAATTAAATCTCTTTTATGGACATCTTTGTTCATCATAGCAACTTTCAAATCTGATTGAATTCTTTCTTGTAATTTCATAATTATTTATTTTTATTTAATATACAAATATAATTATAATTTTTTATATATACAAATAAATATAAATACGATTTAATGAATATTAAAAAATTCGATGAATATAAAGAAAAAGATGATAATCTAGAAAATTTTGTTGGATTGTTAACAGAATTAACAAATAAATATGGTATTGTTATAAAATCAACTGATAATATATTCTTAATGAACTATAATGGAGAATTAGGTAAAATTGAGTATAATTACGGTAAGAAAAAATATAATTTAAAATGATATGGAAAAGATAATAAAGTATTCAGATTTCTTATTAGAACATAAATTATGGTATAAAACAATACCACAATTTTTAAATTGGTTAGAAGAAAAATCAAAATCTAAAGATTTTGTATTTGTTGATACAGAAACTACTGGTCTAGGTGGACCTAAAAAAATACAATTAACACAGATTGCAGCAATATCTACTATTTATGATTTTCAACAAAATGATTTTAAAGAACAATCTTCTTTTAACCAAAAAATAAAATTAACAGAAGAAACTCTTAAAAAGAAAACTGAAAAAGATTCTAAAATAAATTGGGTATTATCTTTTAATAGATATGGTGAAAAAGGAGTAACATATATGGATGAAGAATTAGTATTATCTAATTTTTATGAATGGGTAGAAGAACAAAAAGATGCAATGTTAGTGATTCAGAACGCTGAATTTGATATGAATTTACTAAATATGAGATCAAAAGATATTAGATTTAATAATGAAGTATTTGATACTAAACAATTAATACAATTATATTATATTCCACTTATTCAAAAATTATCAGAAACAGATAATAATTATAAGGAATTAATAGAAAAAATTGGTACATCAACAAGAGATAATGGATTAATTAGTTCATCTATGTCTAAAATTGGACCAGCATTAGGATTAAATATGTCAGGTTATCATGATGCATTATCCGATTGTAGAATTACTACAAATATGGTTGTTAGAATCATTGATTTATTAAAAGAACATTCTGATGTTGATATAATGAAATATCAAACAGAAAGAATTAAAGTAATAAGAAAAAATTAATATATACTTAAAAATAAAAATATTAATAATGAAAAAGTATAATGAATTTATAGATAGTAATGAACAACTAAATGAAGGTATATTTGACTTCTTAAAAAAAATGTGGAATAAAGCAGCAGCACACATAAGAAAAATTAAAGGTGGTAAAGAAGTTGATGCTATATTTACCAAATATTTAGGTATAATTAATGCAGAAATTCAAATGAAAGCTAATGTTACTTTACAACTTGGGGGTGAAAAAAAAATTACTAAAGAAAGTATTATACTTAGATATGATCAATTTTTAAATGAGGAAGTTGAAACTGATATGGAATCTGATGTTGAAATATCTGAAGAAGATAAGAAAAAAGTTCAACAATCTGGTGAAAAAGATAAACGAATGGATGCTAAGACATTAAAAGAAAAAGAAAAAATAATTGAACAAATTATTAATCTTTACAAAGATAAAGCACTTAAAGAAATGGAACAAGTCTTAAAAAAACAAGGTGGTGCAGAAAAAAATCCAAAATTAAAAATTATTATTGATAATAAAATGCATGAATTTAATTTAAAATTCTTAGAAGCTAAAGTTAAATTTTTAGAGAAATCAGGTGATAAATCAGCTATGAATAAAGTTGCTGTTGAGAGAGATAAAAAGGCAAAAGAATTAGAAAATATGTGGAAACAATTGGATGAAAAAGGAGACGTTAAACAAGAAGGTGATGGTGATTATAAAGTTGGTAGTAAGTATAGATATAATACTGAAAAAGGGCAAAAAAATATAGAAATAGTAGGAACAAGTGATAATGAAGGTATGATAAAGGCAAAATATTTAAATATAAAAGATGGTAAAATAGAACCACAAGATTTTAGAATAGAAAATATTGATAAAGATGATAATACATTAACAGATGGTACATATGGTTATAGAAGTGACGAAGGAACAGGAGAATTAATAGAAGTGGAAATTAAAGGAAGTAAACCAGAAAATAAAAATATTAAAGTAAAATCTGTTAAAACAGGCAAAGAATTTACAGTTGATACTGGATTATTAAGAAAAAAATAAAACAAAAAACCCCAATCAAATTTGATTGGGGTTTTTAAATTAATAAAACTCTGAGACTACAAGTTTATTTGTTCTACCATTATCGACATTATCCTTTAGTTTGCGTGACCAAGGTTCTTCGATTATCCACTATACCCCACCGAGGTGCGAATATAGTTGTAGAACAACGCTGCCATTTTTAAAGAATGACTAAACTTTTTACCATCAGCCTTACTCGATGTTCCGTACTACCTTTGACCTTGCGAGCCATTCAAGGGTGCTTCCCTTTAAGTGCGACATTCCATCAAACAAATCAAACCTTGCGAGTTATCATTGTCCTTAATTCACTTTACAGTGTTAAGGTTTAAGCGTCTTTTGGACTGACGTTGGGCAGGACTCTGCTTTTTAACAAATTGTTGGACTCGAACCAACGACCTAATGATTAGAAGTCATTTGCACTACCAACTGTGCAAAATTTGTAATCCCTATACTAAGTGCCTGCCCTTCACTTCATACTATTTTGTAGTACAAAATATGACCCTTAGTTTACGTTTTCGGTCTGCTAAACCTACTTGTGCGGTGCTTCTGGTTGGTTTCCCTACCATGACACTAGTGAACGCCCTTACTTTAGCATGTTCGGACTAAAACACCTTACCCTTATCTTTTTGAATCGGTTCATTTGGTTCATGGGGGTTCGACCACCACAGTCTATTATTCGATTTCATCTGTTCCCTGTGATTCAGGCAGATAAGAAATCTTATTCTTTCCAAAGACCCCAAAAATCTCCTTTTCTTAACTCCCCCTAAAGGAAGTTCACTATTGGTTAGTGATAGACGGATATTTACTTGAATTGACCATAAACTGATGATTTATGGCGAATAAGTCATAGGGTACTTATCCTTTTTCTATTTTACAATAGATTATCTCTTTCCCCGAAAGGATTCCTAATCAAGCTTAGGAAGTATCTTCAATATTTACAAAGAACGTTTTTTGTAGTACAGGGTGGATTCGAACCACCGTACAGCTTTAACAATTTTTATCACTCATATGAGTTGCTGCGTCCTTTAATCATCTATTTAATATATCATTTTATATATTTATCTAATTCATTTAAATTCTAACCTTAAAAACACTTAAAGAAAATCTAAAAACTTAATAACGATGATCATTCCACTAGACGACTGTACCATTTAATTTATAATAATGTGCCTGAGATTACAGCTTTAATACCGATCCGTTTGTGTCATTATCCACTGATTGCTGTCAATGGTTCTACACTTATCCACTCTTCCTAGAAGAGTCTATCGGCGACGTTGCCTTGATTAGAGTGGTGGCGTTTCCACTATCGATATAAGAATACTCTATGTTCAAAATTCCCCCAGCCTTGCGAGCTGTGCGTGGTCGCTAAACCACTAGGTGCTTCTTTCCATAAAACATTTCCACCTTGCGAGTTTCCATGCTCTTGATTCATCCGAAGATGTCAAGACTTAAACGACTATCTTCTTATACCTGTCTGAGTCTTCGCTAAAATTTTTGCATTATTTACCATAATAATTTTTAGTTTGATACAATTATCCCCGTATCCGGGATCTCAGTTTGGCGCTCAGACCGAGCTTCATAACTTTTTGAGTCACAAAATACTCAACCAAACTTGCGTTTCGGGTGGTTAATCCTACTGTGCCATACTTCACGATTCCAGGTTTCCCTTTCACCGTTGGTATTGATAAATAGCCTTTACATAAACCTATGCTCAGACAGTCTATCTACTTCTTATCCATCGAACTCATGATGTTGACATCGTTTTCAGTAAAGTTGTCAGACTTAATTTGGTTGGCTCCTTACCCGTTTTACCGGGGGCTTACCAAACTTATCCTTACCAAAGGACTGAAATTAACCCTTTCGGGAACTCATCACTTACTCCTTATATCCACTTTTTAGATGAATCTGTCGAATAGTATTCGACAAGGACGAAGCTTTTGTGCATTGACCATAAATCCGAAGATTAATGGTGAAGGGTTGAGAAGCCCTCCCTTTTGTGAGTTACCCCACATTATCTTTTCACTGTTCAATATGGGCGAACCAACACTGATTAGTGTACCAACACACACATTGGTATAATACTTTCAATTTTTCAAAGAACAATAGTAGTCCCTGTAGGATTCGAACCTACGTACAGCTTTAACAATTTTTATCGACCTCGATAAGTCTATACATCTTATCTCAAACGTCTTGCTGCGTCCTTTATATCTACTTTATAATTTATTTTAAATCATAAAGTCCTCGATATAATTATCCACTAGACGAAAGGACCATATAATTATAAAAAGAGTTACTTACTACGGATTTCAATAATTGCTAAAAATTTTATTTAAGTGGTGGTGCATATCATCCACATTCTGCATGTAGGTGTGTTATTTATATTTAACCTAACTACAAACCACAATTACATATTGTTAGTCAAAATGGATAATTTAAAACTCTACTTTTTATTCACATTGCAATCCTTACAGTAATTACAATTTACTACCTACGGTTTCTGTCACTTTACTCCTTACGTATTTCAACAATTGTTTACTTTACCACAGTTTCAATCTGTACTTCCCTACGGGTTCAACACTTTTCAGTGTATGTCTGTAATGGTTCAACTTTAATCGTCTGCGATTTTCTACGACTTTCAAAACCATTTTTATCAGAATGGTTAACTTTACTATTGATATATTCGTCTAAGACACCACCTATCAATTTCAAAACCAATTGTGGTTAACTTTACTTATCTACGCTTTTCACTCGGATGTTACTTAGCTACAATTTTCAAAACCACTCTGTATAGTAGAGTATTTATCTGTTTACTCTCCTCCGCTTTCACTCTTTTAATTTATCAAAGAACGTTTTTAACATATTTTACAAAATTACAAAAGTTTTTTTAATTTACAAAATTTTTACAACTTTTTTTTCAAAAAGCTTTTGTTGTTTAATTATCAACCTTTTGAATAAATCTAACTCACTTTTGAATTAGAATACAAAGATACAAACTATTTTTCAATCTGCCAAATTTTTTGTAATCTTTTTTCAAAAATTTTTTAGAAAGGTATTGTACTTACGATTTACCTAATTTCAAGGCGCTTATAGTGGACTAAATAGTTAGTTAGTCTATTTTTCTCCACTGATTACACTTTCAAGTAATCCGCAGGTATCATCAATCCTTATATTGCATTCCCGTGATTGGCGTTTTAAAACCAACTATTATCGGCTACAGTTTTCTTCTTGTAGCTGGTGAAGGTCATCGGGTTAATTAAAACCTTACTAACACATCCCATATCATACAATACCATTTCCAAATTTTCAATATTTTAAAGAACTTTTATTTTTCAATTCAGACTACAAAGATAAGGAACATTTTTCAATCTGCCAAATTTTTTGTAATCTTTTTTCAAAAATTTTTTTACTTTTTAAATCAGTGATATATTATAGTCTCAAAAAATTAAAAAGTTTAAATTATTTTTAATAAAAAATCTTAAAATATTAATTTTCAAACTTTTACATAATAAAAAGAACGTTATGTATCATATATGGTCCAAAAAAGTAAAAGTTTAAAAATTTTAAAAATAATTTTAAAATTTTTGAGCCGATAGAGGGATTCGAACCCCCGATAGAAGTATTAATTCTATTCCTCTTTACAAGAGAGGCGCAATAGACCGGACTATGCGATATCGGCAAATAAATTTTATAGTTTTTATAAATTCCAGTTTTTTAAAGAAACTGGAAAAACTTAGGACTGAAATTGATTTTTTCAGTGCTCCACCATTTAATTTTAAGGAAAAATTAACAAACCGAAAGAATGAGTTTAGCCACGATTCTGTTTTATCCTATCATTTATCTAAGCCACTACCCGTTCCTCTTTGACCTGCTCACCGTATCAGAACTGTTTGTGTTGCAACCTCAACAGTACAATCGAATATTATTCTCCTGT